>JACRBD010000272.1 GCA_016234625.1 Caulobacterales bacterium
GCCGGAGGAGTCGGTGTGACCGATCACCACGACGCGGGTCGCGCCGCCGGCGGAAGCGTACTGGGCCGCTTCAGACACCACCGTCTGGGCTTCCGGCGTCAGGACGTACTGATCGAACGGGAAGTAGACGATGAATTCCCGAGCTTCGTACTGCGGCGGCGGAGGCGGCGGCGGCGGAGGCGGGGGAGGAGGCGGCGGGGGAGGAGGCGGAGGCGGCGGCGGCGGGGGCGGAGGAGCCTCAACCGCACCGAAGGCGTACCGGACGCCGATCGTCACCGACTGGTCGACATACTCGCCGCTGAACCGGCCGGGCGCGAAGGCCGCGAAGGTGCCCAGGCCCGTGCTGTCAAAGTGCACGTCCGACCCTTGCAGGAAGCGGTAGGTCGCGTCGATGTTCAGGCGGTCGGTGGCGACGAACGAGAAGCCCGCCAGAGCCTGCCAGACGACCGAGGTGTCATCCTGGTCGATGCCCAGCCGGCTGACCGGCAGCACCTGGTTGCCCTGGCCGCCGACCGAAACGTTCACCCGGTTCGCGCCGATGCCGACGCCGATAAAGGGGTTGAACGAGGAGTCGGGCATGAAGTCATAAATGACGTTCGCCATGAGCGAATAGGACTTGATCGAGCCCTGGGGCGCCGAGCAGGGCGGGAAGGAGCCGATTTCGCAGAGCGCGTTCGGGGTCGGACGGGTCGGATCGCCGTAGACGTCGCCGACGTTGCCCGCGCGGGCGCCGCCCTCGAGTTCCACGCGCCAGTTCGGATTGATCCGATAGCCCAGACGAGCGAACCCGACGAAGTCCTCGTCGATCTCGAACTCGAAGTTGTACGGGTCACCGTCGCTGGCGAGCCCTTCGGACCGCATTTCCAGATTGTCGGCCCAATGGTAGCCGAGGTCGAAAGCCCCGTACCAACCGCTGCTTGGCTCGGCGAACGCCTGAGGCGCCAACGCCAGAGCGCCGAGCACAGTGCCCAGCATCAGTGCTTTTCTTTTCACAACGAGCCCCTCGCTCAATTTTCGCCGCGCGCCAGATGTCCGACGCCGGCCCCTAGGAATTTGGTCGCAGTTTACGCGACGTTGCAACCACCCGGATTCCTTTGGAGAACCCCCAGACAATTCGACGACGCCTCAACCGTACGGCCGACCCAGCAACGCCCGAAACAGGTTGGCGTTCCACGCAATCTGCCAGACGACCGTGCACGGTTTCCCGCGCGTTGCGACCATACGCCACCTTCCAGCGATATTCCAGCGGCTGCCCATCCGTAATTGAGGGGTGTGGCGAGGGCGCCGCAGGTATTCAATCAGGCGTATTGGCGGTCAGCTCGGCGAGCCAGGCGTCAGCCTTTGCATCCGAGGGCATGCGCCAGTCACCACGCGGCGACAGCGCGCCGCCGGACGAGATTTTCGGCCCGTTGGGCACGGCTGACCGCTTGAACTGGTTGGCGAAGAAGCGGGTCAGGAACAGCCGTAGCCAGTGCTTGATCTCGGCCAGGTCATAGGCGCGCCGCCCTCCGGCCGGGAGGTCGGCCGGCCAGCCGCCCTGGCCGGCGTCGCCCCAGGCCGCGTGAGCCAGGTAGGCGATCTTCGACGGGGCGGCGCCGGAGCGGGTCATGTGGAACAGAGTGAAGTCCTGCAGGGCGTAGGGACCGACGAAATCCTCGGTCGCCTGGGCCTTGCCCGCCGGGTCCGCCGGAACCAGTTCGGGCGAAATCTCCGTGGCCAGGATGTCGCGCAGGACGGCGACAGCCGCCTCGCCCACCTCGGCCGCCCCGGCGGCGAACCGGATCAGGTGCTGGATCAGCGTCTTGGGCACCCCGCTGTTGGGGTTGTAATGGCTCATGTGGTCACCGACGCCGTAGGTGCACCAGCCCAGGGCCAGCTCCGACAGGTCGCCGGTCCCGACCACCAGGGCCGCGTGCCGATTGGCCAGCCGGAACAGGTAGTCGGTGCGCAGGCCGGCCTGAACGTTCTCGAAGGTCACGTCGTAGACCGGACGACCGTCGGCGAAGGGGTGGCCGATATCGGCCAGCATCTGTTTCGCCGCCGGGCGGATATCCAGCTCCTCTCCGGTTACGCCGAGGGCCTTCATCAGCGCCCAGGCGTTGGCCCTTGTTCGGTCGGAGGTGGCGAAGCCCGGCATGGTGTAGGCCAGCACCCCGCGGCGCGGCAGGCCCAGCAGGTCCATGGCCTTGACCGCCACGATCAGCGCCTGGGTCGAATCGAGCCCCCCTGAGACGCCGATGACCAGCTTCTGAAGGCCCGTCGATTTCAACCGCTGGGCCAGACCCTGGACCTGAACATTGTAGGCCTCGTGGCAGTGTTCGGCGAGCCTGGCCGGGTCGTTCGGCACGAACGGGCAGCGGTCGATCGCGCGCCGGATCTCCAGCGGGCCCGCGGGCGGCTCGAAGGCCACGTCGATGGTGCGCCAGACCGCGTCGGCCTGGCGAGCGGCGATAGCGTCGCCAAAGGAGCCGGTGCGAATGCGTTCCTGACGCACCCGGCCAAGGTCCACATCGACCACGGCCATGGTCGATTCGGTGGGAAAGCGGCCGCTTTCAGCCAGCAGTTCGCCCAGCTCGAAGATCGAGGCCTGGCCGTCCCAGGCGTTGTCGGTGGTCGATTCCCCGACTCCGGCGGCGGAGTAGGCGTAGACCGCCTGGCAGCGCATGGACTGGGAGGCGCACAGCATCCGCCGCGCCTCGGCCTTGCCGATGACGATGTTGCTGGCCGACAGGTTGAGCAGGATCTCCGCCCCGGCCAGCGCCGCGGCGGTGGACGGCGGCTCGGGCGTCCAGACGTCCTCGCAGATCTCCGCGTGGAAGGTGAAGGGGGTCCGGCCGCTCGCGCGGAACAACAGGTCGGCGCCGAACGGAACCAGCCGGTCGGCGATCTGCAGGGTCCTGCCCGCCACGCCCCGGCCGCTGGCGAACCAGCGCCGCTCGTAATACTCGCGATAGTTCGGCAGGAAGGTCTTGGGGACCACCCCGAGGATTTCGCCGTCGTGGATCACCACGGCGGTGTTGAACAGCCGCCCCTCGAAGCGCAGCGGCGCGCCGACGGCGAACACCGGACGCAGGCCGGCGCTGGCCTCGGCCAGACTGGCCAGGGCCGCCTCGACCCCGTCCAGCAGCGCATCCTGCAACAGCAGATCGTCGATCGAATAGGCGCTGATCCCCAGCTCGGGGAAGACCATCAGGGCGACCGCCTGGTCGTGCCCCTGCCTCACCAGCTCAAGGGTGCGGGCGGCGTTGGCGGCGGGATCGGCCAGGCTGGTCAGGGGCACGCAGGCCGCCAGCCGCACGAAACCGTGTCGGTAGGGAGAAGCGAAGGGAAGGTCCCCGTCGGGCGGCATCTTGGCGATCATGGCGCCAGATTTACATGTTTCTCCAGCCCCGCGCACCGATTCCGCCGTTGGAGCGAGCCGGCTTTCTGGCGAGACGGCGCCCCGCCGTGTGCTAGAGCAGCGTCCTGCAACCACGAATGGCGGGATTCCGGTCTGATTCCGCCGTCCGCGACGACCTTCAGGGACCCACGATGCTCTATCCTGTGATCTTGAGTGGCGGATCCGGCCAGCGTCTGTGGCCCGCGTCCCGCCCGTCCCGCCCCAAGCCCTTCATTCCCCTGCTCGGCGGCCGGTCGACGTTTGACATGGCGATCGAGCGGGCCCTGTCCCTGCCGGACGCCGCCCGGCCGATCGTCGTCGCCGGTCATGGGCATGAGGCGGCAATCCGCGCGGCGGCGGCGGCGACAGGAACCGAGCTGGTCCTGCTGCTGGAGCCGGACGCCCGCGATTCCGCCGCCGCCATGGCCGCCGCCGCCTGCTGGATCGTCGATCGGGATCCGGAGGGGGTCGCCCTGTTCCTCGCCGCGGACCACTGCATTCCCGATCTCGCCGCGTTCCGGGCGGTCGTCGCCCGGGCCCTGCCCCAGGCCCTGCTCGGCCGGATCGTCACCCTGGGCGTCACCCCGACCGCGCCGGCCACCGGCTATGGCTACATCCGGCCGGGCGAGCCGCTGGACGAGGGGCTGTGGCGGGTGGCGAGCTTTGTCGAAAAGCCCTCGGCTGATCGCGCCGAGGTTTTGCTGGCCGAAGGCTGCCTGTGGAACAGCGGCATGTTCATGGTCTCGGCGGCGGCCCTGATCGGCGAGCTCGACGCCCAGGCGCCGGCGGTGCTGGCGGCGGCGCGGACGGCGGTCGATGAGGCGGAAGTCGCCGGCCAGGTGGTGCGCCTGGGCGCCGCGTTCAGCGCCGCGCCGAAAATCTCCATCGACTACGCGGTGATGGAGACCACCCGGAACGCGGCGGTCGCCGCCGCGCCGTTCGCCTGGTCCGACCTGGGCAGCTGGAGCGCCGTTCTGGAGTCCGAAGCCCGGGATGCGGACGGCAACGCCGCCAGCGGGGCGGCGGTGTTCGCCGACGCGACCAACACCCTGGTCCGCGCGGGACCGGGCGTCACGGTCGTGGTGGTCGGCGCCAGCAATCTGGCCGTGATCGTCGATGAAGGGGTGGTGATGGTCTGCAGCCTCGACAACGACGCGAGCCTGAAAGCCGCCGTCGAACGGGCCCAGGCGATTTCCGGATGACGGTGGGGACCTTGCGGGCCGGCTGGCGACGCCGCATAGGATTCTGTCGGGTTCAGGTCTGGGCGGATTGGCGGTCGTGAGCGTCGGGGCGAGTCCAGAGGCTGATCTTCATCGCGGACGCGGCGGGCCGCAGCCAGGCGGCGATCTGCTCGGATGACACAGCAGATTGATCGACCCAAGGTTCTCGCGGTCGTGTGTCACGGTCTGCATGAGTTGGTCCGCTGCGAGCGGATGCGGCCAGCCCTGAGGCGTCGGGGGTGGACAGTCGTCTATGTCACCCACCTTCTGTCTGCCTGGCTCAGGGCCCGAAAAGTGGGCGCCCCATGCATTCTTGTCCGCAGATCAAGGGAACGTCGGTGCCCCGAAGTTCCGATTGAACGGACACCTGAGTTCATTCGCGGTCTGGTCGGGGCGCGGGCCGCCCGCGAATTTCAACACGCCATGTGGGACGGACTGGAGCGCGCCGATCGAATTTACTCGCTTACCGCCCTCGCCCAATGGAACGGGCTGGGTCTGGGCGGCTGCGTCGCCACCGCGTTCGCCAGGGCCAGGGGGTTGCCTACGGTCTTCTTCGAGCTCGGGAATCTCGAAGCCAAGCTGTTCGTCGATACCGAGGGCGTCAATGCCAGGGCCCGGATAAGCCGCGAAACCTGGCTTCTGGACCAATATTTGGTCTCGAAGGCCGAAGTCGAGGCTTGGCGGGAGGGGTTGATCAGGCGACGTCTGGGGATGACGACGGCGCCTCAGGCGGCAGGGATCACCAGGATCAATCTCTGGTACGCGGTGGACTTGTTCGGCCACCATGTGATGGGCGTTCCGCGTCCAATGGCGCTCTCAGTGCTTGCCCGTTTGCTTCGAAAGGTCCGCCTGTGGACCAAGGCGAAGGTGCCCGCGCACCGCCCGGAACGGCCCTACCTGTTTCTTCCCCTCCAGGTCAGCAAGGACAGCAACCTGCTCCTGTGCTCCGCCTTTGATAATCTGGCGGCCCTCGACTACGCCGCCAGGCGAGCGGCCGAAGCGGGATTGCTTCTGGTTGTCAAGCCTCACCCGGCCGAGGACGACACCCGGTTGAGCATGGCGGTAGCCAGGGTGTGCACCGCAAATGGCCACCTCCTGACGACCTGCAACACAACCGAACTGGTGCTCGGCGCGACCGAGGTCGTCACCATCAATTCGACCGTTGGCATGGAAGCGAAATTGCTCGGAAAGTCGGTGACCATCCTGGGCGAAAGCCTCTACGGGGCCATGAATGCAAGGCAAATTGCGGTCCTGGCCATGCGAAGAATGGTCGACTTTGACCCATTCGTTAGTGGAGAAGCGACATTGGAGGCTGTGGATCACATTCTCACGATTCTCGCCGAAGGCTCGGCCATTCACACGACCTAGAGCATTTTCCGATCAGTCTGCATCATATCCTGCGGCGGCGAAGTAGTTGGCGCATTCGTTGGGTGTGAAGGTGTCGATGATCTGGGCGATGGCCTTCCAGAGGTGGTCTCTGGTGCGGGCGGCGGCCTTACGCAGCA
>JACRBD010000273.1 GCA_016234625.1 Caulobacterales bacterium
GATCATCCTCTGCGTCATCGGGCTGGCGGCCTTCCTCAGCATTCCGATCCGCGAACTGCCCAGCGTCGATCCCCCCGTTGTGTCGATCACCACCACCTATCGCGGGGCTTCGGCGGAGATCGTCGAGGAGCGGATCACCCAGGTTCTGGAACGCCAGGTCAGCGGCATCCAGGGCATCGACCGGGTGTCTTCGTCCAGCCGCGACGGCCGCAGCCAGATCAACATCACCTTCAAGCTGGACACCGCGCTGGAGACAGCGACCAACGACGTGCGCGACGCCGCCAGCCGCGTGGTCAACCAGCTGCCCGACCAGGCCGACCCGCCGCAGATCGCCAAGGCTGACGCCGACTCCTCGCCGATCATCATCATGAACATGACGTCGACGACGATGAGCCCGCTGCAGCTCGCCGACTACGCCGACCGGTTCCTCGTCGAGCGTCTGTCGACCATACCCGGCGTCGCCAGGGTCGGCCTGGCCGGACCGGTGTTCGCCATGCGCATCTGGCTGGACGCCGACGCCATGGCCGCCCGCGGCGTGACCGTTGACGACGTCGAGACGGCGCTCAACAGCCAGAACGTCGAGCTGCCCGCCGGGGCGCTGGAAAGCACGGCGCGGGACTTCACCATCCGGGTCAACCGGGGCTACGCCAGGCCGTCGGACTTCGCCCAGCTGCCGCTCAAGCCGGCGGGCCAGACGGCCAGGGCCAACGCCTATGTTACCCGGCTGGGCGACATCGCCCGGATCGAGGAGGGGCCGGCCGAGGCCCGCCGTCTGTTCCGCGGCAACGGCGTCGACCAGATCGGCATGGTTCTGACCCGCCAGTCCCAGGCCAACGACCTGGCCATCGCCAAGGCGGCCCGCAAGGAGGTGGAGGCGATCAACGCCACCCTGCCCGAGGGAACCCACATCATCATCGCCGTGGACTCCTCGCAGTTCACCGCCGAGGCGATCCGCGAGGTGTGGATCACCATGGGCATCTCCATCGCCCTGGTGGCCATGGTCAACCTGCTGTTCCTCGGCAGCTGGCGGGCGGCGGTCATTCCCTCGATCGTGGCCCCGATCTGTCTGCTGTCGACCTTCATCGTCCTGGCGCCCATGGGGTTCTCGCTGAACCTGCTGACGCTTCTGGCCCTGGTGCTCTCGGTGGGGCTGGTGGTCGACGACGCCATCGTGGTGGTCGAGAACATCCAGCGCCGGGTGGACGAGGGCGAACCGCCGACGGTGGCCGCCACCCGCGGGGCGCGTCAGGTGTTCTTCGCCGTCATCGCCACCACCGTCGTGCTGATCTCGGTGTTCGGGCCGCTGATGTTCCTGCCCGGCTATATCGGTCGGCTGTTCGTCGAGCTGGCGGTGGCCATCGCCTCGGCCGTGGCCTTCTCGGCGTTCATGGCCCTGTCCCTGTCGCCGATGCTGGCCTCGAAGCTGCTTCGACCGGCGTCGGGCGCCGGCTGGCTGGCCCAACGGGTGGATTTCGCCGTCGACAAGGTCAAGGCGTCCTATCGCAACTCCCTGGAGATGCTGCTGTCGAAGCGCTCCGCCGCCTTCGGCGCTTCGGCCCTGGTTTTGTTGCTTGCGGCGCTGGCCGCGGCGCTGTTCACCATCCTGCCGCAGGAGCTGGTGCCGGCGGAAGACCGTGGCCGCATCGATATCTCCATCTCCGGTCCGGAAGGCGCCGGTTTCGACTACACCCGTCAGGCGGCCGACAAGGTCGAGGCGCAGATGAAGCGCTATGCCGAACAGGGCGAGGTGTCCCGCTACATCGTCAGCATCCCCCGCTTCGGCGCCAGCCAGTTCAACACCGGCAACGCCGTGCTGGTGATGAAGGACTGGGGCGAGCGGACCAAGACCTCCGACGAGGTCACGGACGAGCTGAACAAGACCCTGAGCAGCATCACCGGCGTCCGCGCCGTGGCCAGCGTGCGTGGCGCCTTCCAGCGGGGCGGCGGGGGCGGCGGCGGCACCAACGTCGACCTGGTCGGCCTCGGCAACGACTACGACGAGATCGCCCGCTGGCTGGAGCCGATTCGCGACGCCATGCAGGCCAACCCGGGATTCTCCCGCCCGCGGCTGGACTATGAGCCGACCGCCCCGCGCCTGTCGGTGGAGATCGACCGGGAAAAGGCCGCCTCGCTCGGCGTCACGCCCCAGTCCGTGGGTCGGGCGCTGGAGTCGATGTTCGGCTCGCGCCGGGTGACCACCTACATCAAGGGCGGCCAGGAATACGACGTCATCGTCCAGACCGATCTGGAAAAGCGCCGCACCCTGGGCGACCTAAACACCCTCTATGTGCGCACGGGTTCCGGTGTCCTGGTTCCGCTGTCGGCGGTGGTGACGACAAGGCTGCGCGGCGACACGCCCGATCGGCAACGCACCGACCGTCAGCGCTCCGTGCGCCTGACCAGCCAGCTGACGCCGGGCTACACCGTGGCCGACGCCGTCGCCTTCCTGAAGGCCGAGGCGGCGAAGAACCCCACCCCCGGCGTGACCTACAGCTGGGACGGCCAGGCGAGGGACTATCTTGAAGCCTCGGGCGGCGTCAGCCTGGCGTTCGGCATGGCCCTGTTGCTGGTGTTCCTGGTGCTGGCGGCGCAGTTCGAGAGCTGGATCCATCCGGCGGTGATCATGCTGACCGTGCCCCTGGCGGCCCTGGGCGGACTGTTCGGCCTGCTGCTGACCGGCCACACGATCAACACCTACAGCCAGATCGGGCTGATCATCCTGATCGGCATCGCCGCCAAGAACGGCATCCTGATCGTCGAGTTCGCCAACCAGCTGCGCGACGCCGGCCGCTCGATCCACGACGCGGTCATCGAGGCCGCCGTCCTGCGTCTGCGCCCGATCGTGATGACCTCGATCACCGCCGCCTTCGGCTCCCTGCCGCTGATCCTGTGGTCGGGCGCGGGGGCAGCCAGCCGCCAGACCATCGGGGTGACGATTTTCTTCGGGGCGATCTTCGCCACCCTGCTGACGGTGTTCGTGGTGCCGGTGTTCTACAACCTGCTGGCCAGGTTCACGAAGTCGCCGGAGTGGACCGCCCGGCAAATCGAGGCCTTCGAGCACGACGAGGATGCCGCCGGCGCGACCCCGGCCCAATAGCTGACCGCCGCCGCCATCTGGCGATCCGCGCCGCAAGGGCCTAGAAGACAGCGCAGGGCAGGGTTCGCCCGTAATCTGCTTCGGGATGGATATGGACGACGCCGGTTTCGCTGTTCGCGGCAAGGATATCGCGCTGTTGCGCCGTCTGGAGGAACGGGTTCTCTGGCTGGCCAGCTGGACGATCCACAACGCCAACCACCTGCGCGACAGCCGCGACGGCCTCAAGGTCGGCGGGCACCAGGCGTCCTGCGCCTCGATGACCACCCTGATGACGGCGCTCTATTTCAGCGCCCTGCGGCCGCAGGACCGGGTGGCGGTCAAGCCGCACGCCAGTCCGGTGTTCCACGCCATCCAGCACCTCCACGGCCGCCAGACCACCAACCAGCTGGAGCGGTTCCGCTCGCTGGGCGGGGCGCAGTCCTATCCCTCGCGGACCAAGGACATCGACGACGTCGACTTCTCCACCGGCTCGGTTGGGCTGGGCGTGGCCATGACCGCCTTCGCCAGCCTGACCCAGGACTATCTGGCGGCGCGGGGGGCGGTGAAGCCCGACGCCATGGGCCGGATGATCAGCCTGCTGGGCGACGCCGAGCTGGATGAAGGCAACATCTACGAGGCCCTGATCGAGGCCTGCAAACACGATGTGCGCAACACCTGGTGGATCGTCGACTACAACCGCCAGAGTCTCGACGCGACGACGTCCGACCGGATGTTCACCCGCTATGGCGAGATCTTCGAGGCCGCCGGCTGGACCGTCGAGACGCTGAAGTGGTCGAAGCGCCAGAAGCTGGCCTTCGCCAAACCCGGCGGCGCGGCCTTGCGGGCCTGGATCGAAAGCGCGCCCAACGACCTCTATTCGGCCCTGACCTACCAGGGCGGCGCGGCCTGGCGCGAGCGGCTCACCAGCGATCTGGCCGGCGACAAGGCGGCGCTGAAACTGATTGCCGGGATCGACGCCGGCGAGCTGGCCCTGCTGATGACCGAGCTGGGCGGCCACTGCCTGGAGACCATCCTGGAGGCCTTCGCCCGGGCCGCCGAGGACGACGCCCCGCGTTTCTTCATCGCCTACACGGTCAAGGGCTGGCGGCTGCCGTTCGCCGGCCACAAGGACAACCACTCCGGCCTGATGACCCCGACCCAGATCGCCGAGCTGCGTGGCCGCCTGGGCGTGCGGGAAGGGGAGGAGTGGGACGCCTTCTCCGGCCTTGCCGACAACGAGCTCAAGGCGATGAAGCGGCTGGTCGAGACCACCCCTTTCGCCGCCCGCAAGGACGGTCACAGGGTCGCGCCGCAGGTGGCGACCCCCTCCGCCGACCAGCTGCTCAAGGCCGTCGGCGGCGGCGGCGAACAGTCGACCCAGGCGGCCTTTGGCAAGGTGATGTTCGAGATCGCCAAGGGAACCGACGAGTTTTCCGGCCGGGTGGTGACCACCTCGCCGGACGTGACCGTGTCGACCAACCTTGGCGGCTTCGTCAATCGCCGGGGCGTGTTCCATCGCCGGGCGCATGAGGACGTGTTCAAGAACCGCCGCATCCCCTCGGCCCAGGTCTGGGCCATGGGCGAGACCGGCCAGCACATCGAGCTGGGCATCGCCGAGAACAACCTGTTCATCGTGCTGGCGGCGCTGGGCCTGTCGGCCCCGCTGTTCGGGGAGCGGTTGTTCCCGGTGGGGACGCTCTATGATCCCTTCATCGCCCGGGGCCTCGATGCCCTGAACTACGCCTGCTACCAGGACGCCCGCTTTCTGCTGGTGGCGACGCCGTCGGGCCTGACCCTGGCGCCCGAGGGCGGGGCGCACCAGTCGATCGGCACGCCGCTGATCGGCATGGCCCAGCCGGGCCTGGACAGCTACGAACCGGCCTTCGCCGACGAGATGGCCGTGCTGATGGCCCACGCCTTCGACCGTATCCAGGCCGAGGGCGGCGGCTCGACCTATCTGCGCCTCTCCACCCGGGTGATCGACCAGCCGACGCGGGCCGACGACGGCTGGCGCGAAGGTTGCGTCGCGGGCGCCTACTGGATGAAGCGGCCGGCCCCGGATGCACGGCTGGCCCTGGTCTACAGCGGGGCCATTGCGCCGGAAGCCCTGGCCGCCTTCGAGCAGTTGCTGGAGGACGAGCCGGGTGCCGGCCTGATGGCGGTGACCTCGCCGGACGTGCTGCACGCCGACTGGACCGCCTCCGGTCGGGCCCGCTGGACGACCGGGGCGCAGCGCACCGC
>JACRBD010000269.1 GCA_016234625.1 Caulobacterales bacterium
GAATGATCGACACGGCGCCAAGGTAGATGATTGATCGCGAAGTTCGTTGCCGCCGCCACGTAGGAAGCGGCGATGAGCGTCCGAAGTCGCGGCCGCCCCCGATTTGGATTGGCGGGGGTTGGCTCCATCTATGCCGCCATCTCCGCCCGCACCTTGCTGCGCAGCACATCGATCGGCGCCAGGCCCTTGTCGGACTTGAAGTGCCAGTAGGTCCAGCCGTTGCAGGCGGGCTGGCTCTGGACCATGGCGCCGACCTTGTGGATCGAGCCGGTCAGGTCGCCGATGGCCAGGGAGCCGTCGGCGCGCACCTTGGCCGCGCTCTTGCCTTTCGGGCACCAGACGGTGTCGCCCGGGCGCAGCAGGCCGGCCTCGACGATCTGGCCGAAGGGCACGCGGACCTCGGTCTTCTTGCTGCCCATCACCTCCAGGTCGGCGGGGGCGATCGGGATGACCTTGCGGATGCGCTCCTTGGCATGGGCGATGTATTCGCTCTCGCGCTCGATGCCGATGAACCGCCGGCCCAGCCGCTTGGCAGCGGCCCCCGTGGTGCCGACGCCGAAGAACGGGTCGAGGATCACGTCGCCGGGCCGGGTCGAGGTCAGGATCACGCGGTAGAGCAGGGCTTCGGGCTTCTGCGTCGGGTGGGCCTTGTGGCCGTCGCTGCCCTTGATCCGCTCCTCGCCGGTGCACAGGGGCAGGGTCCAGTCGGACCGCATCTGCACCTCGTCATTGGCCATCTTCATGGCGTCGTAGTTGAAGGTGTACCGCTTGGCGCCGCGGCTCTTGGCCGCCCAGATCAGGGTCTCGTGGGCGTTGGCGAAGCGGGTGCCCTTGAAGTTCGGCATCGGGTTGGACTTGCGCCAGACCACGTCGTTGAGGATCCAGAAACCCAGGTCCTGCAGCACCGTGCCGACGCGGAAGATGTTGTGATAGCTGCCGATGACCCACAGGGCGCCGTCGTCCTTCAGGACGCGCTGGCATTCGGCCATCCAGGCCTTGGTGAAATCGTCATAGGCCTTGAAGCTGGCGAACTGGTCCCAGTGGTCGTCGACCGCGTCGACCTTGGAATTGTCCGGCCGCAGCAGGTCGCCGCCGAGCTGCAGGTTGTAGGGGGGGTCGGCGAAGACCAGGTCCACCGACTTGTCCGGCAGTTTGCGCAGCTGCTCGATGCAGTCGCCCTGGATGATAGTTTCCGCGCCGAACGCCATGTCTGAACAAGCCCCGTGAACTTCGAAGAGAGTCCAAGGAATCTGGGGCTGTTACGGTTAAGGGGGCGTTCGCCGACGTGGTTAGCGGGGAGTTAATCCGGCCGAATGTCGGAACCACCGGCGCTCGTTCGTCCTATGGTCAGGCACACCCAAAGGAGGCGCACATGCCCTATGTCGATGGTTTCATTCTCGCGGTCCGGAAGGACAAGATCGACGCCTACAGGGCGATGGCGAAGCTGGGGAGCGAGGTCTGGATGGAGTACGGCGCGCTCAGCTATGTCGAATGCTTCGCCGACGACGTCCCCTATGGCGAGCTGACGTCCTTCCCGCGCGCGGTCCAGGCGACCGACGACGAGATCGTGGTCTTTTCCTGGATCACCTACGAGTCTCGAGAGAAGCGCGACGAGATCAACGCCAAGGTGATGAAGGACCCGCGCATGGACCAGGACCCGGCCTCCATGCCGTTCGACGGCAAGCGGATGATCTACGGCGGGTTCCAGAGCTTCATCGAGCGCTGATCAGAGCGCCCGCCCGTACAGCGCCAGCAGCTCGGCCCAGGCTTTCTCGGCCGCCGGCTGGTCGTAGACGGCGCTGCCGGGGACGCACCAGCCGTGCTTGACGGTCTGGTAGACCTCGACCTTGGCGCTGCGCTTTGCTTCGGCGAAGGCCGCCTTCAGCTTGCCCTCGATGGTCGAGTCCTGCTGGTGGTCGTTGCCGGCGATCAGGATCAGGTAGTCGGCGTGGCTCTCGCCGATCAGCAGGTGCGGGCTGTCGGGCTTGTCGGTGTGGAGTCCGCCGCCGTGGAAGCTGGCCACCGCCCCGACCCGGCCGGGCGCCGCCGCCGCCGTGCGGAAGGCCAACGCCCCGCCCATGCAGTAGCCCTGGGTTCCGATCTTCTTCCTTTTGTTGGTCTGCGGCTGGGCATCAAGGAACGCGACACAGGCCGCCGCGTCCCTGGCGACACCCTCGGGCGTCACCGTGGCGCGCAGGGCGGTCAGCCTGGCCCGGTCCTCGGGCTTGTTGAAGTCGAAGCCGGCGTCGATCACCGGCGCGCGCCGAGCCCGGTAGTAGACGTTCGGGACCAGCACCACATAGCCCTCGGCGGACAGCCGCCTGCCCATTTCGCGGAAGGCGCCGCGTAGGCCGGCGACGTCGGTCCAAAGGACCACCGCCGGCCATTTGCCCTTGCCCTCGGGATAGTAGAGGGCCGCATCGCAGACGCCGTCTGCGGTCTTCACCTCGATGTCCTCCTCGACCACCGGCGAGGCGGCGGCGGCCGATCCGGCCGCGCCGGCGGCGGCAAGGCCCATCAGACCGAAGGTCCGGCGTGAAACCGTCGGGTCGACAATCAGGCCGACGTGGATGTCGTCGTCACACATGGAAGGGCTCCTGTCGGACGCGGCCGGGGTCTCTCGACTGCCGCAACGGAATGGCTAACACCATCGGTTCAAAGCGCTCGAACGAGAAGCGTTGCCTGATCGGAGACGTCATGCCCAGCCCCCTCGCGCCCCTCGACGCCAGCCGCACGAGCCCGTTCTACGAGCCGCACCACCAGGCCTGGCGCGATACGCTGCGGCGCTGGGTCGAGGCGGAGATCATGCCCTTCGTCAACGACTGGGACGAGGCCGGCGAGTTTCCCCGCGAGCTGTACCGCAAGGCCTCCGAGATCGGCCTGCTGCGGCTGGGCTGGCCGGAGGAGTACGGCGGCGTGGCCACCGACCCCTTCATGTCCATCGTCACCAGCCAGGAGATGTCCCGTCACGGCGCCGGCGGGGTCAACGCCAGCCTGATGAGCCACGGCATCGGCCTGCCGCCGATCCGCCGCCTGGGCAGCCAGGAAATGAAGGACCGGATCATCCCGCAGGTGCTGTCCGGCGAGAAGATCTCCGCCCTGGCCATCACCGAGCCGACCGGCGGCTCCGATGTGGCCAACCTGAAGACCACCGCCCGCCGCGAGGGTGACGAGTGGGTCGTCAATGGCAGCAAGATGTTCATCACCAGCGGCATGCGGGCGGACTACTACACCGTCGCCGTGCGCACCGGGGGGGACGGCGCCGGCGGGGTCTCCCTGCTGCTGATCGAGCGTGACCGCGAGGGCTTCTCGCGCAGCGCCCTGAAGAAGCAGGGCTGGTGGGCCAGCGACACCGCCCAGCTGTTCTTCGACGACGTGCGGGTGCCGGTGGAGAACCTGATCGGCCAGGAGAACGCCGGCTTTTCCGGCATCATGCAGAACTTCAACGGCGAGCGGCTGGGGATGAGCTCCTCGGCCACCGCCTTCGCCCGGGTCTGCCTCGAGGACGCGATCGACTGGGCCCGCGAGCGCAAGACGTTCGGCAAGCGGCTCGCCGACCACCAGGTGATCCGCGACAAGCTGGCCGACATGTACAAGCGCATCAACGCCACCCAGGCCTGGCTGGAGCTGCTGGCCTGGCGGATCCAGGCGGGCGAGTCGCCGATCGCCGAGATCGCCCTGCTCAAGGTGCAGGCCACCGAGACCATGGAATATTGCGCCCGTGAGGCGA
>JACRBD010000031.1 GCA_016234625.1 Caulobacterales bacterium
CCGCCCGCACCAGATGATCACCAAGGGCATCGGCACCTTCGACTTCTACTTCTCGAAGGTCCTGACCACCTCGTGCATGGCCGGCATCGTCCTACTGGCGGCCATCTTCATCACCGACACCAACGCCGAGTCCCTCTCCGAGGACCTGTTCAAGAACCCGCAGCGGTTCGCGAAGCTGGTCATCAAGCCGCCGGAGAAGGAGAAGAAGAAGATCAAGGACCTCAAGGTCAAGGATCCCCCCAAGGTCAAGACCGAGGACAAGTACACCTCGACCAAGGCCGACGAGAAGAAGACCAACAGCGTCAACGCCAACAAGCGCGAGGACGACAAGAAGAAGGTCATGAACGCGGGCCTGCTGGCCCTGCTCGGCGGCGGCGACGGCGCGGCCTCCAACGTGTTCGCCCCCGGCGGCCTGGGCACCGGCATCAATCAGGCGCTCGGCAGCCTCAAGGACTCGGGCATCAGCGACTCTCACGGCGTCGGCGGCCTGGGCTCCCGCGGCGCGGGTCCCGGCGGCGGCGGCGCGGGCCTCGGACTCGGCGGCCTGGGCACCAAGGGCGGCGGGCGCGGGTCGGGCGGCGGCGGCTTCGGCATCGACCTCGGCGGCCGCGGGAAGGGCGAGACCCGCGTGGTCCCCGGCAAGACCACGGTCACCGGCTCCTGCGAGCGCAGCATCATCGGCAAGGTCATCAGCCGCCACGCCAACGAGATCCGCTACTGCTACGAGGTGGAGCTCACCAAGGAGCCGAACCTCGCCGGCAAGATCGGCGTGACCTTCACCATCGATCCCACCGGCGCCATCAGCGACGCGAACATCGCCCAGACCACCCTCAACAACAACAACGTCGAGCAGTGCCTGCTCACCCGCATCCGCCGCTGGAAGTTCCCCGAGCCGAAGGGCGGCGGCGTCTGCGTCATCAACTACCCCTGGGTCTTCAAGGCCGCGGGTGGCGCTGACGAGGGCGGCGAGTAGAGCAGTCGGAGCCCCTACCCCCAACCGCAAGAGCGACATGAACCGTCCATCGATCCTCCTGGCCGCGCTGGCGGCTTCCCTGCCTGGCCTGGCCAGCGCCGGCACTCCCGCTGCGGGCGTCGCTCAGCCCATCCGGTCGGGGTTCTTCGCCGACGTCGACATGGGCGGCTTCTTCACCATCGGCGGCCAGAACAGCAAGGAGCAGTCGCGGCCGTCGAACGCCCAGGCCTACCTGCAGCTGGGCGTCGGGTACGACGTCGCGAAGAACTTCTCCGTGGCGGCGACCTTCGGCATCGGGTCGTCGGCGGCCAGCTGCTTCGCCGACATCAGCAAGAAGGGCGACTGCGTGGCCAACAAGGCCCAGGCCGACTCCCCGAAGATGGCCGACAACTTCACGGCCACGATGGTCACCGCCGAGGCGAGCTACCGGCACTTCTTCACGGACAGGCTCTCGCTCCAGCCGCGGCTCCACCTCGGCTACGCCTTGCTCGACCCCGAGCCACGCCAGAAGGCGGACGGCACGCCGATCACCGGCGGGGTCGTGGCCGGAGTCGGCGTGGGCGTCGAGTACGCCACGCACATGGACCACTTCAGCATCGGCGCCGACATCTACGGCCGCCTCATCACGGGCCCGAACATCTTCTCCATGGCCTTCTACCCGAAGATCAAATACACGTTCTGACCTTCCGGCACGCCGGACAAGGAAAAGGGCCCGGGACCTTCCCGGGCCTTTTTCGTCAGGACGGTCTTCGGTGCGGGACGTCCCTGCTCGCGTTGCCGTATCCCGGCAGCCTCAGAATCGGACGGCCACCAGCGGCAGCCGGAGCATTGGGCCAGAGGCCAGGGTCTTGAGCTCGGCCTGGGTCGCCTCGATCTGCTCCGAGAGGCTCGAGCGATCGAGCGCGGTGCCGATGATCTGCACGCCGCCGATGACTCCGTCCACCGCCGCCAGCACCAGGAACAAGAGGCTGTAGTCCGAGTCCTTGAGGAGGGTGATCGCCAGGACCACGCTCACGCCTGCTCCCACCAGCATGACGATGGGGCCGGTGTACGACGTCGCGGCATAGCGCCCCTCGAGGTCGCGCAGCGTCGTGTCGAGGTGCATCCGCTACCGCTCCTTCTCGAGCAGGAGCGGGTCGAACCCGGGGACGGAGGGGTAGGTCTGCGCCGGAGCG
>JACRBD010000274.1 GCA_016234625.1 Caulobacterales bacterium
ATCGTCGAGCGCTGCTTTTCAAAGCTCAAGCACAGCCGCAGACTGGCAACACGATACGACAAGACCGCCAACAGCTTCCTCGGCTTCGTCCTCGTCGCATCCATCCGGCTGTGGGTCAGGCACTTTGTCCACAACACCTAGGGTGCCTGAAGCCCCTACTTTACATTCCCGCAGAACAGCTGGATGCGCCCGCAGGCGTCTTCCGGCACGTCCTCGTTCGCTGGGTCGCTAGTGCGGAAATGGGGCGATAGGTCAAAGACCACTCAGTTCGGGCGGGGCAGCAGTTCGGCGAGCCCGTCCCACTCCGGGTCTTCGAACGTCCCGAACTCCAGGGGGTACTCGGGGTGGCTGCTCAGGGCTTCGTTCAAGGACCGGAAGAAGGCTTCCGGGTCGCGGGTGTAGTAGCGCCACTCGCGGACGCCGCCGCCGGTCATGCTGACGACCTGGGCGCCATTGCCCCGGGCTTCGACATGGGCCCGGATCGCGTCCTCGAAGGCGTCCTGCAGGTCGCTTTCAACGTCGTCGGGCATGCCGTCCTCGTCCGCCGACTCACAGGACCAGCCGACCTGGATCAGATGGCGCCAGGCCGCCCGGGCCTCCGGCGACGGCAGATGCGAACGGAACCGCACGATCATCGACACGCCGTCCTCGGCCCTGGCTTCGCCGACCGTCCATGCGTCATCGTCGAACGGGCTGACGGACATCGCCCTACGTCACATTCCCGCAGAACCGCTGGATTCGCCCGCAGGCGTCCTCCAGCACGTCCTCGCTGGTCGCGTAGCTGATGCGGAAATAGGGCGACAGGCCGAAGGCCGCGCCGTGGACCACGGCCACGCCCTCGGCCTCCAGCAGCTCGGCGGCGAAGTCCTCGTCGGTCTCGATGACCTTGCCGCTGGGGGCGGTCTTGCCGATCAGGCCGGCCACCGAGGGATAGACATAGAAGGCGCCTTCCGGGGTCGGGCAGTGGATGCCGCTGGCCTGGTTGAGCATCGAGACCACCAGGTCGCGGCGGGTCTGGAACAGCTTGGCGTTGGGCTTGATGAAGTCCTGCGGACCGTTCAACGCCTCGACCGCCGCCCACTGGCTGATCGACGAGGGGTTGGAGGTGGTCTGGCTGATCATCTTGCCCATGGCCTTGATCAGCTCGGCCGGGCCGCCGGCGTAGCCGATGCGCCAGCCGGTCATGGCGTAGGCCTTGCTGACCCCGTTCATGGTCAGGGTGCGGTCGTAGAGCTTGGGCTCCACCTGGGCGATGGTGGTGAACGCGAAGTCGTCGAACACCAGGTGCTCATACATGTCGTCGGTCAGGATCCAGACCCGCGGGTGGCGCAGCAGCACGTCGGCCAGCGCCCGCAGGTCGGCGCGGGTATAGGCGCCGCCGGTCGGGTTGGACGGGCTGTTGAGGATCAGCCAGCGGGTCTTCGGCGTGATCGCCGCTTCCAGCGCCGCCGGGTCGAGCTTGAAGTTGTTGTCCGGGCTGGTCTCGACCGACACCGGCTCGCCGCCGGCCAACAGCACCATGTCCGGATAGGACACCCAGTAGGGCGCCGGGATGATCACCTCGTCGCCGGGGTTCAGGGTGGCCATCAGGGCGTTGAAGATCACCGGCTTGCCGCCGGGGGCCACGTGGATCTGGGCCGGGGTGTAGGTCAGGCCGTTCTCGCGGGCGAACTTGGCGCAGATGGCCGCCTTCAGCTCGGGCATGCCGTCGGGGTCGGTGTATTTGGTCTTGCCGGCGCGGATGGCGGCGATGGCCGCGTCCTTGATGTTGTCGGGGGTGTCGAAGTCCGGCTCGCCGGCGGACAGGGCGATGATGTCGCGGCCGGCGGCCTTCAGCGCCCGCGCCTTGGCGCTGATGGCGATGGTCGGTGATGGCTTGATGCGGCGAAGGGCTTGGGACTCAAGCGACATGGTTCTGCGGGCTCCCCGGACTCAGGTTGTCAGGATTGCCCGGGGTCTTACGCGTGCTCGTGTTGCGGCGCAACGAGAGGGCGGGTCCGGGGCCGGAATACCGGCGCTTCCGGCGACTCCGACTCGCCGGCGAGGCCCAGCCGCCGTTCCAGATCGCGCCAGAGGGCGGCGATCTCCCGCGCGGCGACCGAGTGTGGGTCCCACTCGGCGGCGGACGCACCGTGGGCGATGGCGGTCTGATAGATGGCCCTCGATCTCAGTCCCACGGACGCCAGGGGCAGGCCACCGAAACGCAGGGCCTC
>JACRBD010000275.1 GCA_016234625.1 Caulobacterales bacterium
CACCGCATGGCGCGTGGTACGTACCGAGACGAACAGAGTCATCGGCACGTTGGCTTTGCGGCGATCAACCAGTGCCACCCTGCGCTGGATGACGCCGTCGTCCTCCAGCCGCTTGATGCGTCGCCAGCACGGGCTGGACGACAGGCCGACCCGCTCGGCGATTTCGGCGACCGACAGGCTGGCGTCGTGTTGAATGAGATCGAGAATCTTTGCGTCAACCGCGTCTAGCTGCTCGGCCAAACCTTTTTCCCCCTAATGTGCCGATCCGCGCCCTGATCTTGCCGTCGGAGGCATGGGAAGGGGCACGGGTTTGGCAAGCAATTTCGCTGGGCTTATATGATCTTGCAAGCCGAACCGCGCCCTCCAAAGGAAAGATTTTTCAATGCGCCACGACAATGTGACGCTCGACGACAAATATCTGCTCGAAGACGGCCGCGCGTTCATCACGGGTGTGCAGGCTCTGATCCGGGTGATGCTCGATCGTCGACGCCTCGATCTGCGCGACGGATTGAACACCGCGGGCTTCGTATCGGGCTATCGCGGCTCGCCCCTGGGCGGCCTCGACCAGCAGGCGGGCCGGGCCCGCAAGCTGCTGACCAGCCATGAGGTCGTGTTCAAGGAAGGCCTCAACGAGGACCTGGCCGCCACCGCCGTCTGGGGCAGCCAGCAGGCCAACCTGTTCCCCGGCGCGAAGTACGACGGCGTCAGCGCCATGTGGTACGGCAAGGCCCCTGGCGTTGATCGCACCGGCGACGTGTTCAAGCACGCCAACTTCGCCGGTTCGACGGCGAAGGGCGGCGTCATCGCCGTGGCCGGCGACGACCACAACTGCAAGTCCTCGACCCTGCCGTCGCAGTCCGAATACGCCTTCCAGGACTTCGAGATGCCGGTGCTGTCGCCGGCCGACGTGCAGGAGGTGCTCGACTACGGCCTGCTGGGGCTGTCCATGTCGCGCTTCTGCGGCCTGTGGGTCGGGCTGATCGCCCTGGCCGACACCATGGACAGCGGCGTGACCATCGATGTCTCGCTGGATCGCCACAAGCACGTCACGCCCGACTTCGCCATGCCCCCCGGCGGCTTGCACATCCGGCTGAAGGACCAGCCGATGGACAAGGAGCTGCGGCTCCGGAACTACCGCATCCCCGCCGCGCTGGCCTTCGCCCGGGCCAACGGCATCGACCGGGTGGCGCTGGCCGGCCCGCGCCCGCGCCTGGGCATCGTCTGTTCGGGTCAGGCCTACAAGGACGTGCTGGAAGCCTTCCAGGCCATGCAGCTGAGCCTTGAGGAGGCCGCCGCCCTCGGCGTGTCGATCTACAAGGTCGGCATGCCCTGGCCGCTGGAGCCGCAGGGCCTGCGCGCCTTCGCGGCCGGGCTCGAGACCCTGATGTGCATCGAGCACAAGCGTCCGCTGATCGAGGACCAGGCCCGCGCCGTGCTCTACGACCTGCCGGCCCACGCCCGTCCGCGCATCATCGGCAAGAAGGACGAGAACGGCCGGCCGCTGATGGAGCAGACCGGCTCGCTGACCGTCGCCGCCATCGCGCTGGACCTCTACAACTACCTGCCGGACGGTCCGCACCGCGAGCGGGCCCAGGCCTATCTGGACAAGGTCTCCGCCGCCTCGATGGCCGCCGTGACCCTGGCCAGCGACCAGCAGCGCAAGCCGTTCTTCTGCTCGGGCTGCCCGCACAACACCTCGACCCGCCTGCCGGAAGGCAGCCGGGCGCTGGCCGGCATCGGCTGCCACTACATGGCCAGCTTCAATGACCCCTCGACCGACCTGAACACCCACATGGGCGGCGAGGGCCTGACCTGGGTCGGCGCGGCGCCGTTCACCAGCGAAAAGCACGTCTTCCAGAACCTCGGCGACGGCACCTACAACCACTCCGGCTCGCTGGCCATCCGGGCGGCGATCGCCGCCAAGGCCAACATCACCTACAAGCTGCTGTTCAACGACGCTGTGGCCATGACCGGCGGCCAGGCGGCCGAGAGCGGCTTCACCCCGGCCCAGATCACCCGCCAGCTGGCCAGCGAGGGCGTGACCAAAACCGTCGTCGTGGTCGACGAGATCGAGCGCTATGCGGCCGTCAGCGACCTGGCCCCCGGGGTTGAGGTGTTCCCGCGCGGCGAGCTGATGACCGTCCAGCGGATGCTGCGCGACACGCCGGGCGTGACGGTGCTGCTCTACGACCAGACCTGCGCCACCGAGAAGCGCCGTCGCCGCAAGCGCGGCACGATGGACAAGGCTCCGCGCCGGGTGTTCATCAACCCGCTGGTCTGCGAGGGCTGCGGCGACTGTTCGGTGAAGTCCAACTGTGTCTCGGTCGAGCCGCTGAACACCGAGTTCGGCCGCAAGCGCAAGATCAACCAGTCGACCTGTAACCAGGACTACAGCTGTGTCGACGGCTTCTGCCCGTCGTTCATCACCCTCGAGGGCGCCGAAAACGCCACGCGGGAGAAGATGGCGGCCCTCACCGCTGACGCCACGCCTCTGCCCGAGTTCGAGCCGCTGGAGGGGGTGCGCCGCATCCTGTTCACCGGCATCGGCGGCACCGGCGTGACCACCGTCGCCTCGATCCTGGCCATGGCCGCCCACATCGACGGCCGCGCCGCCAGCGTGGTCGACATGACCGGTCTGGCCCAAAAGGGCGGCTCGGTGTTCAGCCATGTGAAGATCGGCGAGCGCGAGGACACCGTGGTCGGCGGCCGCGTACCGGCCGCGTCCACCGATGTGCTGATCGCCAGCGACCTGCTGGTCGCCGCCAGCCCGGAAGGCCTGGCCCTGTTCTCCAAGAAGACCACCCGCGCTTTCGGCAACGCCGACTTCTCGCCGACGGCCGATTTCGTCACCAATCGCGACATCCGCTTCGACACCGGCGGCATGGCCCGCAAGGTGGCCGCGGCGACCAACAGCTACGACGCCTGCCCCTCGCAGGCCCTGGCCGAGCACAAGCTGGGCGACGGCATCTACGCCAACATGATCATGCTGGGCTTCACCTGGCAGCGGGGGGTGATCCCGATCTCAAGCCGCGCCATCTACCGGGCGATCAAGCTCAACGGCGTGGACTACGAGTCCAACCTGCAGGCCTTCGAGGTCGGCCGGAAGGCGGCCGTCGACCCCGACTTCAAGGGCCAGCCGGAGGACGACGTCGCGACGCCCGAGACCATGCCGCTGGACGCGCTGATCGCCCGCCGCACGGCCGAGCTGACCGCCTACCAGGACGCCGCCTACGCCGACCGCTATGCGAAACGAGTGGTCCAGGTGAAGGCGGCCGAGGGCGCGCTGGGCGGCGACGCGCTCACGCGGGCGGTGGCGACCAACCTCTACAAGCTGATGGCCTACAAGGACGAGTATGAGGTCGCGCGGCTCTACACCGACGGCCGGTTCGCGGCCGAGCTGGCGGGCACCTTCAGGGGCGGCAAGGTCAAGGTGTGGATGAGCCCGCCGATCATCGCCCCCTGGGGCCCGGACGGCAAACCGAAGAAGATCGCCCTCGGCGGCTGGATGATCGACCTGGTCTTCCCGGTCCTGACCCGGCTGAAGGGCCTGCGGGGCGGCCCGCTGGACATCTTCGGCATGACC
>JACRBD010000276.1 GCA_016234625.1 Caulobacterales bacterium
AGGAGAAGATCCCGATCGCGGGCGTCTCCCTGCAGCGCCAGGGCGTGCGGCTGCAGCTGGTCAATCCGGGCGATTCCGACCGGGTCTTCAAGATGCTGTCGCGTCAAATCCCCCAGCCCCTGCACAGCCGGGCAGGCACGGACGTGAAGGTCAGCCGCGAAGGCGCCGAGATCAGCCTGGTCTTCACCGAGGATGGGCTCGCCGACCAGGCCTCCATGGCGGTGGAACAGTCGATCGAAATCATCCGCAAGCGCGTGGATGAGCTGGGCACCAAGGAGCCATCGATCGCGCGTCAGGGCGCCAACCGGATCGTCATCCAGGTGCCGGGCGAAAGCGATCCCGAGCGGCTCAAGGCGGTCATCGGCAAGACGGCCAAGCTGACCTTCCAGATGGTCGATGAGCAGGTGACGGCGGACCAGGTGGCCCAGGGCGCGGCCCTGCCGCCGGGCGCCGTCCTGCTGCCCTACGCCGACGCCCGTCCGGGTCTGTCCGCCGAGGTGGTTCGCCGCCGGGTCGACATCTCCGGCGAAAGCCTGTCAGACGCCCGCCTGGCCAACGATCCCCAGTCCGGGCTGCCGCAGGTTTCGATCAAGTTCGATGGCCCGGGCGCCAAGAAGTTCGGCCAGATCACCACCCGCGGCGTCAACAAGCGCTTCGCCATGGTGCTGGATGGCAAGGTGCTGTCGGCGCCGAACATCAACGAGCCGATCCTTGGGGGCAACGCGGTCATCTCCGGCGGCTTCACCACCGAAGAGGCCAACAACCTGGCCATCATGCTGCGCAACGGCGCCCTGCCGGCGCCGCTGAAGGTCGAGGAGCAGCGCACCGTCGGCGCCGAACTGGGCGCGGACGCGGTTGAAGCGGGCCGCACCTCGACCATCGTCGGCTTCGTCTCCATCCTGGTGTTCATGCTGCTGGCCTACGGCCTGCTGTTTGGCGGCATCTCGGTGATCGCCCTGCTGGTCAACGGCCTGCTGATCATCGCGGCCATGAGCGCCACCCAGGCGACCCTGACCCTGCCCGGCATCGCCGGCCTGATCCTGACCCTGGCCGTGGCCGTCGACGCCAACGTGCTGATCTACGAGCGGATGCGCGACGAGGTGAGGGCGGGAAGACCGCTGGTCACCGCCATGGACGCCGGCTTCTCCCGGGCCATGGAGACCATCATCGACGCCAACCTGACCACCCTGCTGGCGGCGCTGATCATGTTCAGCTTCGGCGCCGGCCCGGTGAAGGGCTTTGCCTGGACCCTGTCGATCGGCGTGCTCACCTCGGTGTTCACGGCGGTCGTGGTGACCCAGCTGCTGCTGGGCATGTGGTTCCGCTACACGCGTCCCAAGACGCTCCCGATCGCTTGAGGTGCGTCTGATGTCCTTTTGGCCTTTCATCAAAGTCCTGCCGGTCAAGACGAATTTCCGCTTCGTGGATTTCGCGAAAATCGCCGGCGCCCTGTCCATCCTCGCGGCGGTCACGTCGCTGGCCCTGGTGTTGATCCCGTTCAAGGGGCCCTGCGGGGGCCTGACCTGCGGCATTGACTTCCGGGGCGGCACCGTCCTGGAATTCACCACCAACCCCCCGGTGGTACCGGGGTCCACGACGCCCCCCACGGCCGGCCCGACGATCGATCTGGCGAAGGTTCGCGCGGTGATGGGCGGCAAGGCGCTGGGCGACGTCCAGGTCCAGGCCTTTGGCGCCGGCGCCAACGCCGGCGCCATGGTGCGCTTCCAGAATCCCGAGGGCAGGGACGCCAACGCGGTGAAATCCGAAGTGCGTCGGGATATCGAGCGCGCCCTTGGTCAGGTCCGTTTCACCAACGACGCCACCGTCGGGGCCAAGGTCTCGGGCGAGCTGTTCAAGAGCGGGCTGGCCGCCCTGCTCGTCGCCATTGGCCTGATGCTCGTCTACATCTGGTTCCGCTTCGAGCTGCAGTTCGGTCTGGGGGCGGTCGTGGCCCTGTTCCACGACGTGATCCTGACGTTCGGCCTGATCGCCTTCACCAAGATGGAGTTCAGCCTGACCACCATCGCCGCGATCCTGACCATCATCGGCTATTCGATGAACGACACCGTCGTGGTCTTCGACCGCCTCCGCGAAAACCTGCGCAAGTACAAGAAGATGCCCCTTCGTGAGGTGATCGACCTGTCGATCAACGAAACCCTGTCGCGCACCATCATCACCGGCCTGACCGCCATCATGGCCCTCGGCGGCCTGGCGGTGTTCGGCGGCGAGGCCCTGTTCGGCTTCTCGGTGATCATGATGTTCGGCATCGCCCTGGGGACCTACTCGTCCATCTATGTGGCCGCGCCGGTGATCCTGCTGTGGGGAGTCAAGCGCGGCGAGGAAGAGGTGACGCCGATCAAGTTCGGCGCGGCCTCCCGTCCCTGAGCCGGGCCGTGCGCCAGCCGCCGTCGGTTGACGCCTGGGGCGGTGGCGGATTCCGCGTGTCGGGTATCTGGCGGCCAGGGTCGTTGCTGATCGTCGACGACGTGGCCCGGGACTGGACGGCGACCAGCCTCGCCGCCCTGACGTCCGCCGACTTCGCGCAGGTCATCGCCGCCGGTCCGGCGGTGGAGTTCGTCCTGCTGGGCACGGGCCTGACCCAGGCGCTACCGCCCCGTGCGGTGCGGGAGGGGCTCAAGGCCGCCGGTATCGGCCTGGAGTTCATGTCCACCGAAGGCGCGGCGCGGACCTACAACATCGTCGCGTCCGAGGGCCGCCGGGTGGCCGCCGCGCTCATCGCGGTGTGATCGGCAGACTGTTTACCAGGGCGGGCGAAGCGGCCTATAGCTGAGCTTCTGGGTAGGACTTTACTGAGGGGCATTCTTGATGATCGCCGGACTTCTTTCCAACTTCCGCAACACCGTGATCCTGAGCGTCGCGCTCGCGCTGGTCATGGTCTTCGCCTATGCGCAGCACGCGGGCGGCGTCACCGCGCCGTTCCTCGAGGCGGTGTTCCGCTGGATGCACACCTTCTTCGGCATCCTGTGGATCGGCCTGCTGTACTATTTCAACTTCGTCCAGATCCGCGTGATGCCGGCCATCCCGGCCGAGCTGAAGCCGGCCGTCTCCAAGCACATCGCCCCCGAGGCGCTGTTCTGGTTCCGCTGGTCGGCCCTGGCCACCTGGGTGATGGGCGTCGTCCTGGCCGGCAGCAAGCATGTCCTGCTGGCGGGCTACACCCTGGGCGCCAGCGAAGGCTTCGCCAACAAGAGCAACATCCTGCTCGGCATCGGCATGTGGCTGGCGACGATCATGTTCCTGAACGTCTGGGTGTTCATCTGGCCGAACCAGAAGATCGCCCTGAGCATCGTCGAAGCCGACGCGGACGCCAAGGCCAAGGCCGGCAAGACCGCCATGCTGTTCTCGCGCACCAACCTGCTGCTCAGCATCCCGATGCTGACGGCCATGACCATGACCCAGACGATCGGCTAGACGACCGTCTCAAGGACAGGGGAAGGGCTCGCGTCACCGCGGGCCCTTCTTCGTTTGAGCGCCATGGCAGAAGATCTCGACGCCCTCGTTCGCCGGGTCGACCCCGACCGCTGGCTCTCCAGCCGCTTCGTGGCGGACGCGGCCGCGCGCGCGGACCTGATCACGCTCTATGCGCTGGATCATGAGCTAACCCGCATCCCGCTGATCGTCAGCAACCCGCTGATGGGCGAGATCCGCCTGACCTGGTGGCGCGAGGGGTTGGAGGAGATCGCCGAGGGCAAGCCGGTTCGATCGCACCCAGTGCTGCGGGCGGTGGCGGGCGGCGCCCTGCCGCCGACGGCCTTGGCCGCCCTAGCCGAGGCCCGGCTGGGCGATCTGGACGGCCCGAAAACCGGCGAGGCCGCCCTGGCCCACGCCGACGCCACCGAGTGCCTGCTGATGGCCCTGGCGGCCCGGCGGCTGTCCGACAAGGCGACGGCGGACCAGGTGAAGCAGGCCGCCCGCGCGGTCGCCCTGGCCAGGACGGACGGTCCGCTGGCCCTGTCCGCGCTCAAGGCTGCCCGCGCCGAGCTCAAGGGCCTGCCCGTCGCCGCCTTTCCCGCGGTCGCCCACGCGACCCTCGCGGGCCGCTATGCGCGCAACAAGAACCCGGGCGAGCTGGAAAAGCGCGCCCGGATTCTGTGGGCCGTCCTGACGGGGCGGGTCGGCTAGGGGACATGGACCGCAGGTACGTGTCCCCTAAACCTTGGCCGCTCGATTAGGGGACACGTACCTGCGGTACATGTCCCCGCGCTCGCTACGGCTTCGTATGGGCGTCGAGCCAGCCCAGCACTTCGTCGTGCCACTGCACCGAGTTCTGCGGCTTGAGCACCCAGTGGTTCTCCTCGGGGAAGTAGAGCAGCTTGCTCTCCACGCCCCGACGCTGGAGGGCGGTGAAGGTGGCGATGCCTTCCTCGAGCGGCACGCGGTAGTCGCGCCCGCCATGGACGACCATCATCGGCACGGTCCAGCTTCCCACGTGATCGGCCGGGTTGAAGGTCGTGTAGGTGGTCCCCGCCGTCCAGGGCGTGCCGCCGTTCTCCCACTCGCTGAACCACAGCTCCTCGGTGGAGTATCCCATGAAGCGGCTGTCGAAGATGCCGTCGTGATTGACCAGGCACTTCCACGGCTCTTTCCAGTTGCCGGCGATCCAGTTGACCATGAAGCCGCCGTAGGAGCCGCCCAGCGCGCAGGCCCGGCCGCCGTCGAGGAAGCCGTAGCTGTCCAGGGCGTAGGCCCAGCCCTTCCGCAGGTCTTCCAGCGGGCGGTCGCCCCAGTGCTGGCTGATCGCGTCGGTGAAGGCCTGGCCGTAGCCGGTCGAGCCGTGGAAATCGATCATCACCACCGCATAGCCCGCGCCGGCGTAGGTCTGGGCGTTCCAGCGGTAGTGGAACAGGTTGCCGAACGAGCCCTGCGGCCCGCCGTGGATCAGGAAGGCCACCGGGTACTTCTTGCTCGGGTCGAAGCCGACCGGCTTGACCAGATAGCCGTGCACCGTCTCGCCATTCCAGCCGGGGAAGCTGAACTGCTCGTACTGACCGAACTCGACGTCGGCCAGCCGCTCGGCGTTGGCGTTGGTCAGCTTGACCGGCTTGGAGCCCGGCTTGAAGCCGATGCTGTACAGCTGGGCCGGGCCGGCGAGGGTGTCCTGGGCGTAGACGATGCCTTTGGGTCCGACGTCGAAACCGCTGACATGGCCCGCGCCGGTCACCGGCGTGACCTTGCCGGTCTTGACGGTGATGGCGAAGATCCGCGTCTGGCCGACGTCGCCGGCCAGGGCGTAGAGGGTCTTGCCGTCCGGCGACCAGGCGATGGCGTCCGCCGAGCGGTCCCAGTCGGGCGCCAGTTCGCGGTCGGTTTCGGCGGCCAGGTCACGGACAACGATCTGCCAGCGATCGGCCTCGAAGCCTGGGCGCTTCATGCGGCGATAGGCGACAGACCTGCCGTCGGGCGAGAAGACCGCGCCCGCGTCCCAGGCGGGGTTGGCCTCGGTCAAGTTGAGCAGGTTGCCCGACCCGTCGGCGTACGCACCGTACAGGTCGAAGTTAGTGCTCCAGGACTCCGTCTTGCCGGCCAGTCGGGCGGAAAAATACACGACCTCACTGTCAGCCGTGAACGTGAACTCGCTTTCATCGCCGAAGGGCTTTGAGGGAGCGTCGCCGTCGAAGCCGTGCATGATCGCGACCGGGTTGTCGGCGGAGATGCCCTTCTCGTCGAAGGTCAGCACGAACAGCTGGTTGCGCGTGCCGTCGGCCCATTCGTCCCAGTGGCGGATGAACAGGCGGTCGTGGACCACGCCGGTGGTCTTCTTACCGGCCTTGGCCGCGATGCGGTCAGCGGTGCACTGCAGGGTCGGGCAGTCGGGGAAGACGGCCAGGCTCACCAGCAGCTTCTTGCCGTCGGGCGAGGTCTTGAAGGCCCCCACGTCGAACGGCAGCCTGGTCACCTGGGTGGCGCCGGCCGCGCCGATGTCCGCGCGCCAGACCTGCATCGAGCCGCCGCGGCTGGAGAGGAAATAGATGCTGTGGCCGTCCGCGCCCCAGCGGGCGCTGGAAACACCGCCGCCGTCGGAGGCGTCGAGCCGGCGCGGCGCGGCGGGCGTCTTGCCGGAAATGTCGATGGCCCACAGTTCGGATTTGGCCTTGTTGGCGTCGTAGTCGACGACCCGGCGCGAATAGAGGACCCATTTGCCGTCCGGCGAGACCCTGGGATCGCTCAGGCGATCGAGCGTGACCATGTCCCTGGCGGTGAAGGGCCGCGCGTCGGCGGCGGCGCTGATCGTCAGGGCCAGAAGGCCGGCGGCGAACAGGCGAGCGATGATCTTCATTCAGGCGTTTCCCGGCGGATCGTTGCGCGATTTGGCGCGCACCCTAATGAGGCCGTGCGCGCCGCGCCAGTAGCCGGGGCAGCATTTTCCACCCGCTACGGGGACCAGGGCCTGAGGCGCGGAATCCAGCGCGGCACGGCGACGCAATAGGCGGCGTAGCGGTCGCCGTAAGTCGCCCGCAGGGTCGGCTCCTCGTAGGTCAGGATGAAGGCCTGGAAGGCCAGCCAGATAACCACGGCATAGGCGATCAGGGCGGCGCTGGCGAACATCAGGGCCTGGCCGAAGATGATCAGGGAGACGGCGACGTACATCGGATTGCGGACGTACCGGTAGAGGCCGGTGACCACCAGGGTGCTCGGCGGCGCGATGGGCGCCGGCGTGCCCAGCCCGTCCAGCGCGAACCGGGCGAAGCTGGCGATCAGGGCGAACAGCCCGGCGGCGACCAGCAGACCCCCGACCACCATCAGCGGGACGTTCGACGAGGCGGCGTCCCAGCGCGTTATCCACCAGGGGATCAGTCCGGCGAAGGTTCCGGGAACGAAAAGGAAGAAAAGGATCGAGCCGGCGATGGCGACGGGACGGGTCATGCGGTTTCTCAACGAAATCCCGGTACGCGAAATACACCCTTGATACAATCCGGGTTCCTCACGGCGATTTGGCAATGCGTGAGTGCTCTAATGGCTGCACCCGGATATAGCGGGCTGCCTTCGACGAATATTCCCTTCACCGTGTCGAGAGGGTGAGTCTTCTGATCTGCCAGCGTCTGGTGGAGTGTCCTGATCACAGCGCAGTCGAGATTGCGACGTAGCTGATCGGGATCAGTGCTGTTGCTGGGCAGTCTAACGCCAGCTTTATCGGTAGCCGCTTTCAAGCGGTCGAAGGACTGTCGGAGCGCTTCTGAGGCGCTTTGAGTGGTAAGGTCGAGACAATAGCCAAGTTCGATGACCGCGCCGACGACGAAGCCGTCGTCTGGCTTGCCGGATCGGCGCCTTGCCCATTCCAAGGCGCGCTCCGGATTGCTTTCCCAGAAGTAGACGCCTGGGCCAAGCCAATCATAGTCGTTGTCACTTGCCCTGAACGGCTCGCCGGCGAGGACCTTTTCCCCGACCGCCTGCGAACGCCCATGGTATCCGAGGACGAATGCCGTCGTGAGTCGGTGCAAAGGTTACTTGTACTTGGCCGAAATCCGGCCAGTCTTTGTGTAAATGCCCGTGCGGAGGAGGAAGGCCTTGGCGGCCTTCTCTGACGAAAGAACGTTTTTGTCGAAGGCCTTGCCGGCGCGAGTCACAACATCAAGCACAGCCGCGTTGGCGTCGCCGTTCGGTTGTGTCGCAGTCTTTCTTGCGGTCTTAGCCATCGAGTCCTCCGGTTGGCATTCTAGCTCACGGAGGACTCGG
>JACRBD010000277.1 GCA_016234625.1 Caulobacterales bacterium
CCCATACTGGGTCACCGTCCCGGCGAGCGCCGCGAAGATGGCCAGGGGCGCCAGCCGCATCACATAGCCGGTGACCTTGAGCATGATCGCGGCGAGTTGTTCGACCAGGGTGAGGATCTGCGGGGCCTTGTCGTCCAGGCTGGCGACCGCGACCCCGACGAAGATCGAGAAGACCACGATCTGCAGGATCTCGTTGTTGGCCATCGCCTCGAAGATCGACTTGGGGAAGACGTGGGTGATGAACTCCTGCAGCGTGAACTTGGCGGTGTCGATGGTCGCCGTCGAAGCGTCCGGAACCGGCAGGGTCAGGCCCACGCCGGGCTGCAGCAGGTGGACCATGCCCAGGCCCAGCAGCAGCGAGACGATCGAGGCCGAGATGAACCAGAACATGGTCTTGGCCCCGACCCGTCCGACGCTGCCCGCGTCGCCCATGTGGGCGATCCCGGCCACCAGGGTGGAGAACACCAGCGGGGCGATGATCATCTTGATCAGCCGCAGGAAGACGTCGGTGATCACCTTGAACCAGCCGACGATCTCCTTGACCTGGGCGGGATCCTGGAAGTGCTGGTTGCACCAGGCGCCGACGGCGACCCCGCCGACCATGGCGGCGACGATCAGGAAGGTGAACAGGCGATTCATGCGGCGTCCCCGGAAATCTGAACGCCCTTTTTCACCGGGATCGCCGCCCGCGTCCATGCGCTTGCGTTAGAGTGTCCGCGACAGGCAGCCAGGAGGTCGGGATGAGCGATGATCTGAAGGCGGTGGCCAGGACCCTGACGGCGCTGATCCGGCGGGCCGCGCCGGCCATGGTGGTCAGGGCGGCGGGCGATCGGGGGATTCACCTGCTGGCGACCTGGGACAATCCGCGCCAGCCTGGCCAGCCCATGTGGTTCGGCGGGGTGCAGACGATGAAGAGCTACGTCAGCTTCCACCTGATGCCGGTCTACAGCCACCCGACGCTGGCGGCGAAGATTCCGCCCGAGCTGAAGAAGCGGATGCAGGGCAAGAGCTGCTTCAACTTCATGGTCGAGGACCCCGCGCTGTTCGATCAGCTTGAGGCCCTGACCCGTGAGGCCGCGGCGGTCTACGCCCGACCCTTTCGGATTGAGGGTAAGGGGCGCGAGACGCGGGCGGTCAGCTGAGGAGGCTCAACCCTGCACGACCTTCATCGGCAGGAAGCGGCTGTTGCGCAGCAGGCCCGCGGTCACCAGCGAGACCACCAGCCCGACGGGGAAGATTTCGACGAAGGTCATCGGCAGCCGGAACAACGGATCGGCGTACTTCACCTGCATCGACTGCATCTCGGCCGTGAGCTTGGCGAGCTTCTCGGGCGAGGCGCCCTTGGCCCGCGCGCCCTCGATCATCGCCCTGCTGTAGTCCTCCATGAAGGCGAAGTCGGTTGCATGGAGCGTGATCTCCCAGGCGACGACGTAGATCAGGCTGGCCATGAAGCTGATGCCGAGCCCGACCAGCAGCGCCGGCAGGAAGCGGATCACCCCGCCCAGGTTGCGGTCGCGATAGTGTTTCACGCCGATGAAGGTGAAGGTGAAGGCCAGCAGCATCAGCGCATAGCCGGTGAACAGCGAATGACTGCCGTCGCCCTCCTTGCCGAAGAGCATCATCAGATTCATCGGTATGGCGACGACGGCCCCGGCGAGGAGGCCGAAGATCAGGATGGTGCGGAGCATGGGTGTGTTCCCCCTGTTGATTGGATGCCCCAGCCAAGACCGGGCCCCGTCGTCGAAACAATCGCCCAAAAGGGTGACTTCGTGAAACTCACCCGAATTTCTAGGGGATCAGCCGCAGCTCCCGGGCCCGCAGAATGGCGTCTGTCCGCCGCGCCGCTTCAAGCTTTTCGTAAAGCCTGGCGATGTGCGTCTTGACCGTGTTGGGCGAGAGATTGAGCTGCCGGGCGATCTCCTTGTTGGATCGTCCGGACGCCAGCAGGCCCAGCACTTCATGCTCGCGGCGAGTGATGCCGAGCGAGGCCATGGCGGGTGTGTTGAGCTCGAACCCGCCCGCCAGAATCCGCGGCCGGAACAGACGGGCGCCGACCCAGACTCCCAGGCCGAGAAACCCCGCCGCGACCAGCGCGATCCAGACCTCGCCGGCGTGCGCTCGCGCCCAGATGCGGTAGTCCAGCCACTGCAGCGCCACCGCCCCCAGGGCCAGCGCCAGACCGTAGATCAGGACCGTCTTCCACATGGAAATCGAGCCTAGTGGCGACGATCCGGTCGCGCCAGCCCGGGCTGAGAAGGGCCCCATCTCGCCAATCGGGGAACAAGTCGCTATAAGCAGCCATGACACATGAGAAAGAAGCAGCCGCCATCGTCGAGCGGCTTATTGAAGAATACGAACGGTCCGTCTCCGCCCTGAGGGGCGCCCTGAAGACCTTCCTGACAACCGGCCAACGCCCAGACCCCGCCCTGCGGGCCGATGGCGCGTTCGTGTATCCCGAGCTGCGGATGCACTGGAGCGGCGAGAACGGCTATCCGCGGATCAGCCGGGCCTACGCCCGCATCGGCCTGCCCGGCGACTACGCCACGACGGTCACCCGCCCAGCGATGTTCCGCGACTATCTCGTGGAACAGCTGGCCCTGATGATCCAGGATTTCGGGGTCGAACTGGACGTCGGCCGGTCGATGCAGGAGATCCCGTTCCCCTACGTGCTGGACGGCGGCGACATCGCCATGGCCGACGTCAGCGCCAGCGAGATCGCCCGCTGGTTCCCGACCACCGAGCTGGCCCACATCGGCGACGAGGTGGCCGACGGCCTGTGGGACCCGGTCCTCGAGGCGTCCCGTCCGCTGGCCCTGTTCGATGGCCTGCGCACCGACTTCTCCCTGGCCCGGCTGAAGCACTACAGCGGCGCGCCGGCCGAGGACGTGCAGCAGTACATCCTGTTCACCAACTACCACCGCTACGTCGACGAGTTCGTCCGCTGGGGCTGCGAGCAGCTGAAGGAGCCGGGCACGCGGTTCACAGCCCTTTCGGCGCCGGGCAACATCACGGTGACCAAGGATTCGCCGAACCCGGAGATGACCATCGCCAACGGGCCATGGCGTCGGCACCAGATGCCGGCCTACCACCTGATGGCCGAGGGCGGGCAGGGGGTGACCCTGGTCAACATCGGCGTGGGTCCGTCCAATGCCAAGACCATCACCGACCACCTGGCCGTGCTGCGGCCCCAGGCGTGGATCATGATCGGTCACTGCGGCGGCCTGCGCGGCAGCCAGACCATCGGCGACTATGTGCTGGCCCACGCCTATCTGCGCGACGACCATGTGCTGGACGAGGTCCTGCCGCCGGACATCCCCATCCCGTCCATCGCCGAGATGCAGCGCGCGCTCTATGACGCGGCCAAGCTGGTCAGCGGCGAGAGCGGCGAAAGCCTCAAGCGCCGCCTGCGCACGGGCACGGTGGTGACCACCGACGACCGGAACTGGGAGCTGCGCTACACCTCCTCGGCGCTGCGGTTCAACCAGAGCCGGGCCGTGGCCATCGACATGGAAAGCGCCACCATCGCCGCCCAGGGCTATCGCTTCCGGGTGCCCTACGGGACGCTGCTGTGTGTCTCCGACAAGCCCCTCCACGGCGAGATCAAGCTGCCCGGCCAGGCCAACGCCTTCTACGAACGCGCTATCAGCCAGCATCTGCAGATCGGCATTGCGACCGTGGATCTGCTAAGGGCGGAGGGGGCGAATCTTCACTCGCGTAAGTTGCGAGCGTTCGACGAGCCGCCGTTTAGATAGAGCTGGTCAAGGACGAACGGCGGACGTAGACTTCGCTCATGTCCAAGCCGCCAAAGCTCGCTGAGGGTTCTTTGCCTCCGCCTCCCGGGGTCGAGGAAGACCGCGCTGTGTTTGACGCGCCGATCCACGACCGATGGACCATCGCCCGGGAACGGTTGGCTGAGTACAGGCGAACCGGCGAGACGATTTCGGTGGACGAGTTCATGGCCGAGCTTGATCGGCAGATCGAACTGGCCCGAGCGAACAAGGCTTGACGACCAGCATCTTCGTCACAGCCGAAGCCCAGCGGGACGCTGCGCGTTTGGCCGCCTTCATCGCCTCCGGCAGTCCGACGGCGGCCCGCAGGGCCAGGGCGACAATCCTGTCGGCGATTCAGTCGCTCGACCGGTTTTCGGAGCGGGGCGCGCCAGCGTGCCGGCCACCGGACGGCCTGCGGGAGCTGTTCGCGCCCTTCGGCAGAGCCGGCTATGTGATTCAGTATGTCGTGGACGCCGATCTGGTCACGGTCCTGCGCATCTTCCATAGCCTCGAAGAGCGGTGACACATCGGCCCCCATCCGCTATCGACCCGCACGACGATACCGGAGCTCAGCGCCTTGACCGACAAGACCGAGGAAGCCGGCTGGGCGACCGCGAAGACCCTCGCCGAAGCCCTGCCCTACATTCAGAAGTACGATCGCGAGACGGTCGTGATCAAGTACGGCGGCCACGCCATGGGCGAGGACGAGGTGGCCAAGAAGTTCGCCGCCGACACCGTGTTGCTCAAGCTGATGGGCGTGCATCCGGTGGTCGTTCACGGCGGCGGGCCGCAGATCTCGGCCATGCTCGACCGGGCCGGGGTCAAGTCGACCTTTGTCGACGGCCTGCGCGTGACCGATCAGGCGACCATGGAAGTGGCCGAGATGGTCCTTTCCGGCGCGATCAACAAGGAAATCGCCAACTGGATCACCCTGGCCGGCCGTGAGGCGGACGTGCGGGGCGTGGGCCTGTCGGGCAAGGACGCGCGGCTGATCACGGTCACCAAGGCCCGGCGCACGCGCAAGGACCCAGACAGCCACATCGAACAGGTCGTGGACCTGGGCTTCGTCGGCGAACCGCACCACATCGAGCCTGAACTGATCCAGGCCCTGATCCATTCGGAGAAGGACTACATCCCCGTGGTCGCGCCGATCGGTGTGTCGGAGGCCGGCCAGACCTACAATATCAACGCCGACACCGTCGCCGGGGCCCTGGCCGGGTCGCTGAAGGCCAAGCGCATGCTGCTGCTGACCGACGTCGCGGGGGTCAAGGACGCCAATGGTGACCTGATCCGCCAGATGACCGTCGCCGAGGCCTTCGAGCTGATCCGCACCGGCGTCGCCACCGGCGGCATGATCCCCAAACTGGAGACGGCCATCGCCGCCGTCGACGCCGGGGTCGAAGCTGTGGTCATCCTCGACGGCCGCCGGCCGCACGCCATGCTGGTCGAGCTGTTCACCGAACACGGCGCGGGGACCATGGTGAAGCCGTGAGCGTCGCCGACCTGACCCACATCGACACCTGGCTGTTCGATCTCGACAACACCCTCTACCCGGTCGAGAGCGAGGTCATGACCCTGGTCGCCGGGCGGATGACCGACTTCATGGAGAAGATCACCGGCCTGCCGCGCGACCAGGCCCGGGCGATCCAGAAAACCTACTACGAGGAGCACGGCACGACCCTGGCCGGTCTGATGGCCAACAACCACGGGGTCGACCCGGAAGATTTCCTGACCAGCGTGCACGACATCTCCCTGGACGCGCTGACGCCCGATGCGAGGTTGATCGACGGCCTGCAACGGCTTCCCGGCCGGCGGCTGGTGTTCACCAACGGATCGGCCGCCCATGCCGTGCGGGTGCTGGAGCGGATGGAGATGGCCCATCTGTTTGAGGACATCTTCCACATCGCCGCCGCCGACTACATTCCCAAGCCCGCCCGGGCGACCTTCGAGAAGATGGCCGCCCTGCACGGCGTCAGCCCGGCCGGCGCGGTCTTCTTTGAGGACAGCGAGAAGAACCTCGCCCCCGCCGCCGAACTGGGCATGACCACCGTCCTGGTCGGGCCGCACGCCGCTGCCTCGGCCGCCGCCTTCATCCATCACCGTACGAACGACCTCGCCGCCTTCCTGAACAGCGCGCGGGTGAAGAGGACCGCCGCATGACCGCCGTGACGCTCGCCGACCTGGAAACCGAAATCGAGGCCGCGTGGGAGGCCCGCGACAGCGTCTCGCCGGCGACCACGGGTCCTGTGCGCACGGCCATCGAAGAGACCCTGTCGCTGCTGGACAGCGGCAAGGTCCGGGTGGCCGAGAGGGTCGATGGCGACTGGGTCGTCCACCAGTGGGCCAAGAAGGCCGTGCTGCTGTCCTTCCGCCTCAACCCCAACACCGTCATGCGCGCCGGGACCCTCGGCGGCGCGGTCGGACCCTGGTGGGACAAGGTGGCCAACAAGTTCGACGGCTGGGAAGCGCCACAGTTCGAGGAGGCCGGTTTCCGCGCGGTGCCCGGCGCCATCGTCCGGCGCGGCGCCTATGTGGCGAAGAACGTCATCCTGATGCCTTCGTTCGTGAACATCGGCGGCTACGTCGATGAAGGCACGATGGTCGACACCTGGGTGACGGTCGGGTCCTGCGCCCAGATCGGCAAGCGGGTGCATCTGAGCGGCGGTGTCGGCATCGGCGGGGTGCTCGAACCCCTGCAGGCCAACCCGACGATCATCGAGGACGACTGCTTCATCGGCGCCCGCTCCGAGGTGGTCGAGGGTGTCATCGTCGGCCAGGGCAGTGTGCTCAGCATGGGCGTGTTCCTGACCTCGACCACCAAGATCGTCGACCGCAAGACCGGCCAGGTCCATCGCGGCTTTGTCCCGCCCTACAGCGTGGTGGTGCCCGGCAGCCTGCCCGATCCGCATGGCGGGCCCAGTCTGTCCTGCGCGGTGATCGTCAAGACGGTGGACGCCCAGACCCGGTCCAAGACCTCGATCAACGACCTGCTGCGGGACTAATTAGCCCAGGTCGGCCAGCGTGACCCTGAGGGCAGGCTCGAAGGGCAGGGTGATCGCACCGTCGGCCTCAACCACCTCGGCCTGGGTGTAGAGGTCGGCCACGGGCCTGCTGAGCAGGTGAGCCCGTCGGCGCTCGGGGTCCAGCACCCAGTAGTGGTCCACGCCGTATCTGGCGTACAGCCTCGCCTTGGCGCGCAGGTCCTTGTCGAGTGAACTGTCGGCGATCTCGATCACCAAGAGAACGTCCGGGCCTCTTACGTCCTCGGGCAGCAGGCCCTCGGCGTGGATCAGGATGTCCGGATCGACGAAGGTGATGTCGCTGAGATAGAACGATGGCTCCACCGCCACGGCAATGCTTTCCGGAAGACCGAGGATCAGCCGCCTGGCAAGCCGCCGCTTCCAGATTTCGTGACGGTTGTGCTTGGCGTTCATCGGGACGAACTCTCCCTCCCAGAGTTCGACCGGCTCGTCCGGGTCCATGATCCCCGCCGCGATCATCGCGCGAACGTCGGCCACCGTGAAAGCACGGCGATCAAGGCCCTCGGCGGCACGGGTGCGGATCGGGACGTTCATGGCGTCAGTGTACCACGGAACTAACCTTTCATCATAGGTGGGTGGCCGGCTATCGGACTTGCCGCGACGCGATCAGTCGTATAGAGTCAACCAGGGGTTAGGGGTGGCGATGCACGGGCTGTGGACGCAGTTCAGCTTCAAGGGTCGCCTCAGTCGGATCGACTTCTGGCGTCGCGGGATGCTGCTTTCGGTCCTCCTGGCCGTTGTCTGGGCGAGCATGATGTTCGCCACCCTCGCCAGTCCACTGGGTCCGCTGGTCGCGCTTCTCGTGGCGCCGATTCTGGTGGCCTCGATCTCCGCCACGATCCGTCGCCTGCACGACCGGGGCCGGAGCCTTGGGTGGCTGCTGGCGGTTTCCGGCGGCGTCGGCGCTTGTGTCGGGCTGGGACCGCTATCGCCGAACTGGGCGGCGCGGCCAATCAGATATCCGCGCCACTCATTGGGCTGGGCGTCGTTCTGTTCGGCTGGATCTGCCTGGAAGCGAATTTTCTGCGCGGGGACGCGAGACCGAACCGGTTTGGCGAGCCGCCGCCGAGCGTGACGCGGCGGAGGCGTCGCCAGGCGGCCTGATCGGATGCGATCCTTGCGTTACCGGCGGCCGTCACCCTAAACCGTCGCTGATGACCCAGATCGACGCCCTCGACCTCGCCCGCGACCTGATCCGCCGCCCGTCTGTCACCCCGGCCGACCTCGGGGCCATGGACATCGTCCACCAGGCGCTGGAAGGCCTGGGCTTCACATGCCGGAGAATGAAGTTCGGCGAGATCGAGAACCTCTACGCCCGTCGGGGGACGGCCAGCCCTAACCTCTGCTTCGCCGGCCACACCGACGTTGTCCCGGTGGGCGACGCGGGCGCCTGGACCAGCCCGCCGTTCGAGGCGGCTCTGGCGGACGGCGTGCTGATCGGGCGGGGCGCGGTGGACATGAAGGGCGGCATCGCCGCCTTCATCGCGGCTGCCTCCTGCTACCTGGCCAACGGCGCACCGAAAGGCGCGCTCAGCTTCCTGATCACCGGCGACGAGGAGGGCATGGCCTTCGACGGCACCAAACGGGTGGTCGAGGTGCTGGCCGCCGAGGGCGAGGTGATCGACCACTGCATCGTCGGCGAGCCCTCCAGCTCGGCGCGGCTGGGCGACATGGTCAAGATCGGCCGCCGCGGCAGCATCAACTGCTGGATCACCGTCGAGGGGACGCAAGGCCACGTGGCCTATCCCCAGCGAGCGGCCAATCCCGTGCCGGTGCTGATTGACCTGCTGTCACGGCTGCAGGCCCGGGTGCTGGATGACGGATACGAGAGCTTCCAGCCGTCCAATCTGGAAGTGACCACCATCGACGTCGGCAACACCGCCACCAATGTCATCCCGCGCGAGGCCAGGGCGCGGCTGAATATCCGCTTCAACCCGACCCACCGCGGCGCCGAGCTCGAGGCCTGGATCGCCGATACCGCGGCGGCCGCGGGCGAAGGCTTCAACGGCAAGGTCGAGGTCAAATCGGTCGTCAGCGGCGAAGCTTTCCTGACCCAGCCCGGCCCGTTCACCGACGTGGTGGTCGCCGCGATCAGGGAGACCACCGGCGAGACCGCGGACCTGTCGGTCACCGGCGGAACCTCGGACGCGCGGTTCATTCGCGACCTCTGCCCGGTGCTGGAGTTCGGCCTGGTCGGGGCGACCATGCACGCCGTCGACGAGCGCGTGCCGGTCAGCCAGATCCGCGACCTGCAGGCGACATACCAGCGGATCATCGAACGCTATTTCGAGGCCTTCAGCGACGCCTCGCGGTAGCCGCGCACGAGACGCACCAGAGCGTCTTCCAGTTCGGATGTTCCCAGCAGGGGCGAGCGTTCCAGCACCGCCGCCCGCACGACGCCCATGACGGCGCGGGAGACGACGAAGGCGTTGACCCGCTTCACGCGGTCGCCAATCAACGCCGCCGTCCCTTCATCGACCTTGTCCGCCATTCCGGGAACGGCCGGGTCCCGGAGGATATGCTCCAGCACCGCCCGGCGCGCGCCATGGCGGCCGTCAAAGGCGCCGAGCTGAGCGCGGATGGCGGCGCGGTCGGGATCAACGCCCCCGGCGACCACTGCCAGGGTCGCCGCATGCATCGCCGCCCGCTCCCGGGCTCCCAGCGCCTCGATGATGGCGTCGCGGTCGCGAAAGTACTGGTAGAGCGTGCCCACGCTCACGCCAGCCAGTTCGGCGACATGGTTGGTCGTGAAGGTCTCGCCCGCCTCCAGAATACGAGTTGCCGCCTCGAGAATGGCGTCCACGGACGCTCGGGCCCGCGACTGGCGGGGTGATCGACGAAGAAATTCAGTGGCTTGGGCCACCGGGTCAGTCGGATCGGGCAAGCGAGTTCTCCAAAACTGAGCAAGCCTCACATTTCTGACCCTCGAAACCAAGCGGGAGTGATCATGACCTGGGCAACCGACCGACTGGACGCGCTCATACGGCGGGAAGCCGATCTGCCGCCGGTGGTGACCACCCTGCGGCTGGGCTTGTTGGACGCGTGGGGTGAAGGCTGGGTGCGAAAGCGTTGGGAGCCCACCCCGGAGGTCATGAACGGCGACGGGTCGATGTTCGGCGGCTACCTCGCGGCGCTGGCGGACCAGATGTTGGCCTTCGCCGCCATGACAGTGATCGAGGAGCCTTCGGCCTTTCGCACCACCGACTTGCAGATCCGCTTCTTCAAGCTCGGCCGGGCGCACCCGCTGCTGATCGAGGGACGTGTCGTCGCGCGGTCCCGATCCGTGATTTCGTTGGAGGTGGACCTTCGGCGCGAGGACGGCGAACTGATCGCCAAGGCAACCGGCCAGCAGTTCGTGACGCCCTATCCGGCGTAGCCCACCCCGGTCAGGTACAGGCCATCGGCCGGGGCGACCTGGCCGCAGGCGGTGCGGTCCTTCGCCGCCAGTGCCGCCGCCAGATCGCTCTTCGTCCAGCGACCCAGACCGACCTCGGTGATCGAGCCGACCATCGAGCGGACCTGCCGATGCAGGAACGACCGCGCGGCGAAGACCAGATGCACCTCCTGGCCCTCGCGGCTGACGGTGGCGATGTCGAGGGTCTTCATCGGCGACTTCGCCTGGCACTGCATGTCGCGGAAGGTGGTGAAGTCATGGTGCCCAGTCAGCGCCTGGGCGGCGTCATGCATCGCCCCCGCGTCCAGCGGCTTGCGGACATGCCACACGCGTCCCTTGTCCAGGGCCGGCGGCGCCGGGCGATTCAGGATGCGGTAGAGGTAGCGGCGTTCGGTGGCTGAGAACCGCGCATGCCAGTCGCCCGGTACATCCTCCGCTTCCAGCACGGTGATCGGTTCGGGCCGCAGATGGGCGTTGAGGGCGTCGCGCACCACATCCGCCGGCCAGGCCTTTTCCAGATCGATATGGACGACCTGCCCGGTGGCGTGGACCCCGGTGTCGGTGCGGCCGGCGGCGTGGATGCGGAGGGTTTCACCGGTGAAGCCGAGCACCGCCTTTTCGATCTCGCCCTGCACGCTGGGCAGCTCGCCCTGGGCCTGGAAGCCGCGATAGGGCCGGCCGTCGTATTCGATGGTCAGGCGATAGCGGGGCATCAGGCCAGCCCCGTCCCGGCCGCGACCGGAAAGCCGCGCAGGAAGTCGGCCGCGTCCTGGGCCGATTTGCCCTCGCGCTGGGCTCGAAGCAGCCGCACCGCGCCGGAGCCGCAGGCGATCAGCAGGCCGTCGTCCAGGGTGGTCCCGGCCGGGCCGGAGGCGTCCTCGACGCGCGACAGCAGGGCCTTGACCCGCACCGGGCCCTTGTCGGACGGCGCCTCGAACCAGGCGCCGGGGAAGGGCGACAATCCCCGGATATGCAGATCGATCTCGGCGGCGGGACGGGTCCAGTCGATGCGCGCCTCGGCCGGCTTAATCTTCCTGGCGTAGGTCACGCCCTCGGCGGCCTGCGGCGTCTGGACGGCGGTTCCGGCCGCGATGGCGGCCAGCGTTGGCGGCAGCAGCCGCGCGCCGGCCTCGGCCAGGCGGTCGTGCAGGGGCCCGGCGGTATCCAGCGGTCCGATGCGCACCGTTTCGGTGGCCAGCACGGCGCCCTCGTCGAGGCCCAGGCTCATGCGCATCACCTGCACCCCGGTGACGCTGTCGCCGGCCATCAGCGCCCGCTGGATCGGCGCGGCGCC
>JACRBD010000287.1 GCA_016234625.1 Caulobacterales bacterium
GAGGGTGTTGCCATCGACCAGATCGAGCGTGCCCTGATAGGTTCCGCCGTCCTGCGGCCGATAGATCGCTCCGCCGGTCCAGCGGGCAGGACCGCCGGCGAAGTCCTTCATAAGGACCAGGCCCTTGAGCGGCCGGCCGCGCAGGGCGGGGTCCTTGTTGGCTTCGTCCTTCAGGCCCGGGTTTGCCTTCAACTTGTCCGAGGTGAGGATCTTGCCGCACAGCCGGGTTCCGCAGGCGAACACCTCGATCTGGCCGTGGTCGTCGGGGGTCAACCACACGCCGACGGGCGAGCCCGCGCCGGCCGCGCCCGATGTCGACGCCGCGCCGGACGCCGCCAGCACGATGGCGGTCAGGACGATGAGGGGGCGGGGCAGGGGCATGGTTGGTCTCCGGTCTTGGGGGCTCGGCCGCCTACAGCCCCTCGGCGATCAGGGCGTTCGTCGCCGTTTCGATCCGGGCTTCCACCTCGCGCATGAACTCGCCGCGCTTGAGGCCCGGCGGAATGGCCGGCAGGAACTCGAACACGATGGTGCCCGGATAGCGGCTGAAGCCGTGCTTGGGCCAGTGGACGCCGGTGTTCAGGGCCATGGGGATCACCGGCATCTCCAGGTCGCGATAGAGGGCGGCGATTCCGGGCTTGTAGTCGGGCGTCGCGCCGGGCGCCTTGCGGGTGCCCTCGGCGAAGATCACCAGCTGACGGGCGGCCTTGAACCGGTCGCGGGTGTCGGCGACCAGCTTGCGCAGCGCCGTGGCGTGCCCCGCGCGGTCAACCACGATCATGCCGCCCTTGCGCACGTACCAGCCGAGGAAGGGGATCCACATGAGCTCCTTTTTGGTCACGAAGCAGCTGTCCGGCAGGAAGGCGAAGCTGCCGAAGATGTCGAACATGCACTGGTGCTTGGCGGCGATCAGTGCCGCGCCGACCGGCAGGTTCTCGCGGCCGCGCACCTCGACCTTGATGCCGCAGATCAGCCGCAGCAGCAGGGTCACGCCCTTGCCATACCAGGACAGCGCCCGCGTCACCCAGGCCCTGGGGCCCAGCAGCAGCGGGACCATCAGCAGGCCGTAGAGGGTGGAGTAGAGATAGAAGGCGAAGGCAAAGGTCAGCGACCGGACCAGGATCAAGGTTTCGTCCCTTTCGCGGCCGCCTCGACGGGCGGCGCGTCATCTGTTTTCGAGCCGAGCGAGCCAAGGCTCTCGCGGGCCAGGATCGCCAGATACTTGCAGTACTCGATGGCCAGCCGCCGCGCATCCCCGCTCTTGCGCCACCAGTGACGCACATCGACCGGCTCGGTGACCACCGGATAGGCGGTCAGGGTCGCCCCGGGCATGGCTTCGCGCATCAACAGCATGGTGCGCGGAATGTGATAGTCCGAGGTGACCACGATCAGCCGGCTGTAGCCCTTGCCTTTGGCCCATTCGGCGATTTCGTCGGCGTTGCCGATGGTATCGGCGGCCGTGTAGCCCAGGTCGACGCAGCAGTCGTAGATCGGCTTGACCGCCCCGGTGACGATCAGCACATCGGCCCGGCTGGCCTCCTTGTTTACCCCCGAGATCAGCAGCCGCTTGCCTTTGCCCCGCTCGAGCAGGCGCACGGCGGCTTCCAGCCGCAGGTCCGAGGCGCCGGTCAGGGCGACGACCGCGTCGGCGACCGGCGGCTCGTTGGCCGGAGTCAGCCGCTCGATCCGCTGGGCGAAGGCCATCAGGCCGACGACCCAGATCAGGGCGAGCACGACGATGGCGGCCAGCAGGCGTCTCACGCCAGTTCTCCGATCAGTCCATGGGCGGCCAGGCGGGCGGCGATGGCCGCGACCAGCGCCGCCAGCAGGGGCGTGGGAAGGACCGCGAGCAGGTCGATCCACGCCACAGGCAGGACGGGCGTCAGGCCCTGGCCTCCGCCGGCCAGTCTGGCCAGCGCGCCGATGATGGCCGCCCCAGCCGCGCCGAACAAGCCCGCCAACGCCGCCGCGCGAGCGAAGCGGCTCTGGAACAGCTTGACGACGAAGTCTGCCTGCGCGCCGGACAGATGCAGCACCTCGATGGTCTCGCGATGGGCAGCCATGGCCGCCCGTGTGGCGAAGGCGATCACCGCCCCGGCCGCAGAGGCGATCAGCAGGAACACCGCCAGGGCCGACCAGCGGGCGATTCCCGCGCTGCGCTCGATGTCGGCGATCCACAGGCTGTGGTCGTCCACCGTGGCGTCGATGCCGGCGGCCTTCAGCGCCGCGTCCAGGGCCTTGGCCCTGGCCGGCGTCTTCGGATCCAGATCCACGGCCACCAGCCGCGGAATGGGCAGGTCGTCCAGCAGGGCGTCGTGGCCGAGCCAGGGTTCCAGCAGGGCCTCGGCCTTTTCCTTCTCCAGGGCCCGGGCCTCGCTGACGCCGGAGACGCCAGCCAGGGTCTCGGCGGCGCGGCCGGCGGCGGCGTCGGGAGTCTCCGAGCCCTGGGCCCGCACCACCACGGTGGCCGAGCCGGTCAGCTGGCTGGTCCAGCCGTGCGCCGCGCGGTTGGCCGCCAGGGCGCCGAGCGCCGTCAGACAGGCGAGGAAACACAGCACCGCCACCACGAACACCAGTGAGCCGTCCTGAGCGCTGCTGCGCGGCAGCAGCGGCGAAGGCTTCCAGCGCTTGGGATCGAACAGCTCGCTCACGCTCCGGGCTCCGCCAGGACGTTGCGGCCAAAGGCGCGCAGCCGGCCCTTGTCGAGGTGCAGCACCGGCTGACCCGAGCGGGCCACCAGGTCCTCGTCGTGGCTGGCGATCAGCACCGTGGTGCCCAGCCGGTTCAGCTCGACGAACAGCTTGAGGATGCGCAGGGCGTGGGCGTCATCGACGTTGCCGGTGGGCTCGTCAGCCAGCAGGATGTCGGGCCGGTTGACCACCGCCCGGGCGATGGCCAGCCGCTGTTTCTCGCCGCCCGACAGGGTCGGGGGCAGGGCGTGCATGCGGGTCTTCAGCCCCACCCAGGCCATCAGCTCGGCCACGTCGGCGCGGTAGTCGTCGGGCTTGCGGCCCTCGATCCGCAGGGGCAGGGCGACGTTGTCGAAGGCCGACATGTGGTCGAGCAGGCGGAACTCCTGGAACACCACCCCGATGCGCCGGCGCAGGAACGGCCGGTCGGCCGCCGCGATGGCCTCCACGTCGCGGCCGAACAGCTCTATGGTCCCGCGAGATGGCCGTTCGGCCAGGTAGATCAGCTTCAGCAGGCTGCTCTTGCCGGCGCCGGACGGGCCAGTGAGAAAGTGGAACGAACCGGGCGCCAGGGCGAAGTTGACGTCCTTCAGCACCTCGGCCGCGCGGCCATAGCGCATCCCAACGCCGTCAAAGCGAAGGATGGGGCCGGCGAGGGGTTCACCGGTTGCTGCGGCGTCTCGGTTTCTGGACATGGGAGCCGAAATCGGCGACCTCAAGGGAGGAGCGGGAGCGTCCGATTCGCCGGCATGATACTGACCTGTCCAGAGTGCGCTACCCGCTATTTCGTCCCCGATGACAAGGTCGGGCCTGACGGACGGACGGTGAAGTGCTCGTCCTGCGGAAACCGCTGGACCGCCCACGGCGAACCCGCCCTGGAGCTGTTCGTCGACGCCAGCGAGGGCGCGACGGCCCGCGAAGCCGTGTCCGACATCATCTTCGACGAAAAGCCGGTCAGCGCCCTGCCGGGCGAGGAACTGCCGAAGGTCTTCCGCCAGAAGGCCGACACCGACCGCCGGGTCCGCGAGGCGGCCACCGCCGGCATCGTCTGGGCCGGCATGGCGGTGGCGCTGATGGCCCTGGTGGCGACCGCCATCGTGTTCCGCGTCAACGTGGTCAAGCTGTGGCCGGCCAGCGCGGCGGCCTACGCCGGCGTCGGCCTGCCCGTGAACCGCCTGGGTCTGACGATCGAGAACGTGCGGGCCGAAGCGGCCCTGCAGGACGGCCACGCGGCGCTGGCGGTGACCGGGATCATCCGCAATGTCGAGGACACGGCGGCGGCGGCCCCGCCGCTGCGGGTGACCCTGACCAACAAGGCCGGCAAGGTGGTGGCGGTGAAGCTGGCCGCTCCGGCTGATCCCAAGATCCCGCCCGGCGGCGTGCGCCACTTCGTGGTCACCCTGCTGGATCCGCCGACCACCGCCGCCGATCTGGAAGTGGCCTTCGACCTGGATCACCAGGCGCTGCCGCCGGCCAAACCGGTGGAGAAGCACGCGCTCGACCTGCGCGGCAGCGCCGAGCCGGCCCATCCGCCCGCCGGGCCGGCCGCCGAAGCCCATCCGTTGCCGGAAAGCTCGCCCTACGCCCTGCCCAAGGAAGGCCACTGATGAGCGACCAGCCGGCCATCCTGATCTCGGAGGAGGAGGTCGCCGCCCGTGTCGCCGCCATGGCCGCGCAGATCGCGCCCAGGATCGACGACGAGACGGTGATGGTCTGCCTGCTGACCGGCGGCATCTGGTTCGCCGCCGACCTGACCCGCGCCCTGGCCCGGCTGAACCGGCATGTACATTTCGACGCCCTGTGGCTGTCGTCCTACCGCGACGAGCGCCAGAGCTATGGCCGCTGCGAGGTCCGCGCCGACCTGCAGCGCCCGGTGCTGGGCCGCAAGGCGCTGATCGTCGACGACGTGTTCGACACCGGCCTGTCGCTGAGCGAGGCCGCCCGCCTGGTCAAGGACGCCGGCGCCGCCGAGGTGATGACCGCCGTCTTCGCCAGCAAGCCCTGGCCGACCGAACGGGCGATCAAGGTCGACTTCGTCGCCTGGGAGGCGCCGGGCCGGTTCCTGGTCGGCTACGGCATGGACGTGGCCGGGACCATGCGCGGGCTGCCGTACGTCGGGGCGATGGATTGAGGCTATCGCAGCCAGTTCTCGATGATCAGATCGGGTACGCGCCGGAACTCGCGCTCATTGGCTGTCACCAGCACCATGCCTTCCGACAAAGCGTGAGCTGCGATCAGATAGTCATGAGCGCCCAAGGGCGTTCCCGCGCGTTCAAGGCCACTCCGGAGGACCGCATAAGCCTCGTCGGCCGGTTGCTCGAATGCGAGCACGGGGATGGTCTCAAGGACCGCATCAATCTTTGCCGTGAGAGTTGGATGGCGTTTCTTGGCGGCGCCGAAGCGCAGTTCAAGGGCGACGATATTGCTTGTGCAGACCTGGTCTTCACCGACGATCGCAAGCCGTTGAGCCGCCAGTCCTGACCCATCGCGGATCAAGTCCGATATGACGTTTGTATCGAGCAGGTAGCGCACTAGAGATCGACCGGGTCGGCCGGGAGGTCGTCATCGAAATCGAACTCCTCATCCATCGGCTCGAAGGTGGCGAGGAGCGCCAGCAGCGATTTGGGGCGAACGGGCTCAAGGATCAGCCGCGCCCCTTCCTTCCTCATGACAGCTTCCTCGCCCGGCAGTTCGAATTCACGGGGAATCCGCACCGCCTGATTGCGGCCGTTCCGGAAGAGGCTGACCTTGCGCTCTATGCTCATGGTTGCCGCATAGCATATGCCAAGGCATATGTCATCTGGTGTGTCTCACCCGCCCCACTGAAACACGTCCTCCACCCCCACCCCGAACACTCGCGAGATGCGGAAGGCAGCCTCGAGCGAGGGGGAATATTTGCCCTGTTCGATGGCGACGATGGTCTGGCGGGTCATGCCGATGGCGTCGGCCAGGGCCTGCTGGGTCATCTCGCCGCGTTCAAAGCGCAGGCGGCGGATGTGGTTGGTGATCGGCGGCGGGGTGGCCATGGTCAGCGGCCCCGGCGGTAGCCGGCGATCACCCAGCCGGACCGAACAACTTCGCCCACGACCATCGCCGCCAGGATGCCGTTGGCCATCACCAGCGGACTGACCTTCAGCAGCCACAGCGCCGAGACGCAGAGGACCGCGCCGTTCAGGGCCCAGAAGCCGGCGCGGGCGCCACGCAGGTCGATCAGCTGTTCACGCTCGTCCATCGGCGCCTCGGCGTCTTTGCGCGAGGCGATCGCCAGGCAAATCGCCAACACGACCTGCACGATGGTGAGCAAGACCACGCCGCCGATGAAAAGGCCGACCGTCGAAGGTCGCAGCGACCCGTCGCTCAGGTCCGGCCACAAGACCCAGAAGTAGGCGCCCCATATGATGACGGTCGGGATCAGGGATAACCAGGCGGTCTTTTCGCGGAAGGGCATGGCGAGCTCCGTGCGTGTCGAGAATGTGCGACATAATGTAAAAAATACCGGACAATATGTCAAACCAAACATTCATCATAGTTCGGGTCCGGCCAGGGCGCACGTGACGACGCTGATCCTCTCCACGAAGTGGGGAGGGGGACCATGCGGAGCATGGTGGAGGGGCGGCGCCGGATTTGCCGGAACGACCGGAATTCAGGATGGGGCTGCTGGCGTTGGCTCAGACCCCTCCACCACCCTTCGGGCGGTCCCCCTCCCCTCGCTACGCTCCGGGGAGGAATGAAGCGGTTACCGCCGCTCCCCAGCCGTCTTCGCCCGCACGGCCCTGAACTCCGACCCCTCGTTCCAGTCCGGCCACTGCCGGGAATTCATCAGCTCCCGCCCGGCGAACAGCAGCAGGTCGACGTCCGCCGCGGCGCCCCGCAGATCCCAGGCTTCGCTCCAGTTGTCACAGGGCTGGTGGTAGCAGCGGGTGGTGTAGTCGGTGACCCAGCGGTCGCCGGCCTCCCGGCCGCCCTCGACAAGGTCCGGCCCGCCGCCGATGCCCATCAAGAGCAGCACCGGCACGCCGCGCTTGGCCACGCTGAAGTGGTCGGCGCGATAGAACAGCGCCCGTTCGGGATGGGCGTCCGGCGTCACCACCCGGCCCTGGCGGGCGGCGCCGGCGGCCAGCAGGGTCTCCAGGCTGTTCTGCCCGGCGCCGACCAGCACCACATCGCGGCTGGGGCCGGCGGTCTGCAGTACGTCCATGGTGAAGTTGGCCACGGTCTTGCCCAGCGGGAAGGCCGGATGCTCGGCGTAGTATTCCGAGCCCAGCAGGCCACGCTCCTCGGCGGTCCACAGGGCGAACACCAGGCTGCGCTGCGGCCGGGGTCCGGCGGCGAAGGCCCGGGCCAGCTCCAGCACCCCGGCCACGCCGATGGCGTCGTCGGCCGCGCCGTGCCGCACCGTGTCGCCCGAAGCGTCGGCCGGGCCGATGCCGAAGGCGTCCCAATGGGCGCTGAACATGATGCTCTCGTCGGCGTGGGTCGTGCCCGGGATCTCGGCCAGCACATTGTGGCTGACCAGCCGCTCGACCTTCAGAGGATAGTCGGCCGAGAAGCTGGCGCCCTTGAGGGTCACCGGCGTGAAGCCAGCGGTGCGGGCGCGGACCTTCTCGGCTTCGAAATCCAGCCCGGCCTTGCGGAACAGATCGACGGCCAGGTCGCGCTGGATCCAGCCCTGCAGTAGCAGGCGCGCCTTCGACGGATCCTCGCGCACCACGTCGTAGCTCTCGCCGTTGGAGGCGACCACAGTAGGCCAGGGATAGGCTGCGCCGGCGGTCTCGTGGACGATCAGGGCGCCGATGGCTCCGCGGCGGACGGCCTCCTCGTACTTGTAGCTCCAGCGAGCGTAGTAGGTGGCCGCCTTGCCGCCGAACTTGCCGGAGACGGCGTCGCCCGGCTGGGCCTCGAAGTCGGGGTCATTGATCAGGATGACCGCGACCTTGCCCTTCAGGTCGACGCCCTTGAAGTCGTCCCAGCCGCGTTCCGGCGCGCTGACGCCGTAGCCGACGAACACCAGCGGAGCCTTGCTGATCATGACCCGGTCCACCGGCCTCTGGCTGGTCGCCATGATGTCCACGGTCTGGCCGAGCGCCCGGTCGACGCCCCCGGCGGTCAGGGTGAAGCCCGCGTCGCGCGGGACAACGAACTTGTGGAGCGCCACCTCCTGGGTCCAGCCGCCGTTGTCGCCGGCGGGCTGCAGGCCGAGCGCCTGGAACTGGCTGATCAGGTAGTCGACGGTCAGCGGTTCGCCCGGTCCGCCCGGCGCGCGGCCGGCGAATTCTGGGGCGGCCAGCACCTTCACATGCTCGGCCAGCCGATCGGGCGAGACCACGCCGGGATCTCCCGCCAGGGCCGGGGCGGCGAACAGGGCGGCCAGGGCCAGGGCGGCGAACGGGCGAAAAGTCATACGGGTCACAGCCATTCCGCGGGCGTCTCGGCCGCCAGCATCTCGTCATAGGTGGGGCGTTTGCGGATCACGGCGAAGCGGTCGCCGTCGACCAGCACCTCCGGGACCAGCGGGCGGGAATTGTATTCGCTGGCCATGGCCGCGCCGTAGGCGCCGGCGCTCATGAAAGCCACCACGTCCCCGGGATTCAGTGGCGGCAGCGGCCGCTCGCGGGTGAAGGTGTCGCCGGTCTCGCAGATCGGTCCGACCACGTCGCACAGGACCGGAATGGCGTCAGTCGCCCTGACCGGCCGGATGTCGTGGAAGGCGTCGTACATCGCCGGGCGGATCAGGTCGTTCATCGCCGCGTCGAGGACCAGGAACCGCCGGCCCTCGGGCCGTTCGTGCAGATGCACCACTCTGGCCAGCAGCACCCCGGCGTTGGCGGCGATCACCCGGCCGGGCTCGAAGGCGAAGCGCACGTCGGTCAGCCCCGCCATCACCCGGCCCACCATTGCGGCATATTCGGCCGGTCCTGGCGGATCGGGCCTGTTGAAGTAGGGCACCCCCAGGCCGCCGCCCAGGTCCAGCCGCTCGACGGTCAGGCCCTCGGCGCGCAGGGCCTCGACCAGGCCTCGCATACGGGTAAAGGCGGCCTCGAAAGGCGCGAGATCGGTGATCTGGCTGCCGATGTGGCAGGCCACGCCCAGGGGCTTGAGATGCGGGTGATTGGAGGCGTTGGCGTAGAGCCTGGCGGCTTCAGCGAACGAGACGCCGAACTTGTTCTCCGCCTTGCCGGTGGCGATCTTGGCGTGCCCGCCGGCGGCGACGTCCGGATTGACCCGGAAGACAATCGGCGCGCGCAGGCCCAGCTCGCCGGCGACCTGGGCGACCAGCTTCAGCTCCGGCTCGGACTCGACGTTGATCTCCGAGACGCCGGTCCGCAGGGCGAACGCGATCTCGCCGCGGGTCTTGCCGACGCCGGAGAAGACGATGCGGTCGGGCGGAATGCTGGCGGCCAGGGCCCGGCGGATCTCGCCCTCGGAGACGGTGTCCGCCCCCGCGCCCAGATTGCCCAGGGTCCTGAGCACCGAGACGTTGCTGTTGGCCTTGACCGCATAGGCGATCAGCGGATCGCCCAGGCCCGCCTCGACCAGGGCGTCGCGGAACACCAGATAGTGCCGCTCCAGGGTGGCGCGGGAATAGACATAGATCGGCGTCCCGACCGCGTCGGCGATCCGGGAGAGGGGCGTGTCCTCGCAGTGGAGCTCGCCGCCCCGGACCTCGAAATGGTTCACCGGTGGTCCGTCTTACTGGGGATTGGAGCCGGGGATCGGCGCGTCGCGGGGAGTGCGGGTGTCGACCGCCGGGTCCATGACCGTGTCGTTGGAGCCGGTCTTCGGCGGTTCGCTGCCGGGGCCGGGACGTTCCAGCTCGCCCAGCCGGCCGCAGCCGCCAAGCGCCACGGCCGCGAGGGCCATCGAGAGGATCAGTGCCTTGGCTTTCATCGCAGGGTATCCTTCCAGCGCTTGATCTGGGACCGCACCTGGTCCGGCGCCGTTCCGCCGTAGCTTACGCGGCTTGCCGACGAGGCGGCAGGGGTCAGCACCTTGAAAACGTCCTCGCAGATGCCCTGGTTCAGGGCCTGGAGCTCGGCGAGCGGCAGATCGTCCAGATCGACCCCCAGCTGCTCGGCCCGTTTCACCGCCGCGCCGGTGACATGGTGGGCGTCGCGGAAGGGCAGGTCGAGCTCGCGCACCAGCCAGTCGGCCAGGTCCGTGGCGGTGGAGAAGCCCGCGCCGGCGGCGGCGGCCATCCGCTCGGTGTTGGGCTCCAGGTCGGCGATCAATCCGGTCATGGCCAGCAGGGAAAGCTCCAGGGCGTCGAAGGCCTCGAAGGTGGGGACCTTGTCCTCCTGCATGTCCGTGGAATAGGCCAGCGGCAGGCCCTTCATGACCACCGTCAGGCTGGTCAGGGACCCGAGGATCCGCCCGACCTTGGCCCGGATCAGCTCGGCCGCGTCCGGATTCTTCTTCTGCGGCATGATCGAGCTGCCGGTGGTGAAGGCGTCGCTCAGCCTGATGAAGCCGAACTGCGGCGTCATCCACAGTACCAGCTCCTCGGCCAGGCGCGACAGGTGGGTGGCGCAGATGCTGGCCGCGGACAGGGCCTCCAGGGCGAAGTCGCGGGCCGAGACGCTGTCCAGCGAATTGGCTGTCGGCCGGTCGAAGCCGAGCGCCTTCGCCGTCATTGCCCGGTCGATGGGGAAGGGCGATCCGGCCAGGGCGGCGGCGCCCAGCGGGCACTCGTTCATCCGCGCCCGGGCGTCGCGGAAGCGGCTGGCGTCGCGGCTGAACATCTCCACATAGGCCATCAGGTGATGGCCGAAGGTCACCGGCTGGGCCGGCTGCAGATGGGTGAAGCCGGGCATCAGCGTGTCCGTATGGGCCGCGGCCTTGCCGATCAGGGCTTGCTGCAGACCCTCCAGCTGGGCCGCCGAGCGATCGCAGGCCTCGCGCACCCACAGACGGAAATCGAGCGCCACCTGGTCGTTGCGCGAGCGGGCGGTGTGCAGCCGGCCGGCCACCGGACCGATCAGCTCGCGCAGCCGCGCCTCCACATTCATGTGGATGTCCTCGAACTCGTCGCGGAACGGAAAGGTCCCGGCGGCCATCTCGCCCGCGATCGCCGAAAGGCCGCGCTGGATTTCGGCCTCGTCTTCGCTAGAGATGACCCCCGTCTTCGCCAGCATGGCGGCGTGGGCCTGCGACCCGGCGATATCCTGGGCCGCCAGGCGCCTGTCGAAGCCGATGGAGACGTTGATCGCCTGCATCAGGGCGTTGGGACTCGCCGAGAACCGACCGCCCCACATCGCCTGGCCCGCACCGGCCTTATTCGAGGATTTGTCCGTCATATGAGCGAAGTCCAGCCGGAGAAGCCCAGCCCCGACCTGTTGAAGTGGGCGATTTGGGGCGCCGCCCTGATCGGCGCCGCGGCGGTTCTATACGTCATCGTCAGCGCATCCATCAAACCCAGGGGTGACGCCGATCTTCGCCAGTTCGCCCGGGGTGAGCTGGTCAAGCTGGTCGTGCCCTCCACGCCGGGCGTTTCGCCGGCCGCCGGGTTCACCGACGCGGACGGCAAGGCGATGACCCTGGCCGACTTCAAGGGCCAGATCGTGGTGGTCAATCTGTGGGCCAGCTGGTGCGCGCCGTGCAAGCTGGAGATGCCGACCCTGGCCAGGCTGCAGGCGGCCTACCAGACCCAGCCGGTGCAGGTGGTGGCCATCAGCGTCGACCGCGACGCCGACCTCAATCTGGCGAAGGCCGACATCGCCAGGAATGCGCCCCTGAAGCTCTACCGCGACCCGGGCTACAAGTTCGCCTTCGGCCTCAAGCCGCCGGCCCAGGGCTTCCCCACCACCATCATCTTCGACAAGCAGGGCCGCGAACGCGCTCGCCTGAGCGGCGACGCCGACTGGAACGGCAAGGAAGCCCGGGGGCTGATCGAGGCGCTGCTGAAGGAGTGACGGGGACTGCCTTTCCTGTCCCTTGGGACTGGATAGGCTGTCCCCTTCAGCGCCGACGGGGACAGGAAATCGTGTCCCGAGGGACACGAAATCCAGTCCCCTCGCCCTACCGCCCCTTCCAGACCGGTTTGCGCTTCTCGATGAACGCGTCGATCCCCTCGGCGGCGTCCTCGGCGATCATGTTCCGGGCCATCACCTCGCCGGCAAAGGCATAGGCCTCAGCCAACGGCAGGGCGGCCTGGCGGGCGAACATGGCCTTGCCGGTGCGCACCGCGACCGGGCTCTTTGCGGCGATTTCGCCGGTCAGGGCGCCCAAGGCGGCGTCGAGGTCCGCGTCCGGCGCGACCCGGCTGACCAGGCCGTGCGCCAGGGCCTCGGCGGCGTTGATGAACCGGCCGGTGAACAGCATGTCCAGCGCCACCTTCGACCCCACCGCCCGCGACAGCGGCACCGCCGGCGTCGAGCAGAACAGGCCGACATTGATGCCCGACACCGCGAACCGCGCGCTCTCGGCCGCCACGGCCAGGTCGCAGGCGGCGACCAGCTGGCAGCCGGCGGCGGTGGCGATCCCGTGCACCCGCGCGATGACCGGTACGGGGAAGCGGGCGATGGCCAGCATCACCTCGCCGCACTGCGCGAACAGGGCGCGGTAGTAGGCCTCGTCCGGCTTGCCGCGCATCTGCCGCAGGTCATGGCCGGCGCAGAAGGCTCGTCCGGCCCCGGCGATGACCAGGCAGCGCAGGCTGTCGTCGGCGGCCAGGTCCGCGAGGGCGGCCGCCAAGGCGTCCAGCAGGTCTTCCGACAGCGCGTTGAACTGGTCGGGGCGGTTGAGGGTCAGGGTGACGACGCCGCCTGCCCGTTGTTGCCGCAGGACTGGCTGCGCGCTCTGGACGTCAGGTTTGGCGGTCATGGGCGGTCTTCCGATCTTCGACCGCCTATCGAGCGTCATCCCGCGGCATCGGGCAAGCCTTCAGCGTCAATGACCCACCAACCGGGCGGCGCTGGCGCTGCTGACCAGGACGTCGAGGCCCACCCTGGCCCGGTCGGCGGGCAGGCGGTCCACCACCCGATAGCTGACCGGCAGCACCGAGAGGCGCGGGTCGGCGGCGATCAGGGCCGCGGTTTCGGTGCGGTCGGCCTCGGAGGCGGTCAGGATCCGCAGCTCGATGACCTCGGACCATCCGGTGTCCACGTCACGCATCATGGTCTCGACGCGGGTGATCGCCGCCGCTGTTTCATCCGACAGCGAGGCAAAGGTCCGACCGTCCGGCGACCCGATCGTCCGGAAGCGGACGAGATCGGGATATCGACTGAAGGCCGCTTCGGGGGCCATCGTCTCGAAGGGGTCAGCGATCGACCCAGTCGGGGCAGCGAGGGTCGGGCCCGCGACCAGCAGTGTTGCAATCGACAGCACAATCCCGTTTAGCCGAAGCATGGGAACCCCTCCGTGAGACGGGGTGACCCTGAAGATTTGTGGTTAACGGCGCGTATAGGGCCGAAATGCGCTCAGGGGGCGAGAGTGGACATCATCGCGCTGGAAGACGTCTCGGCCCGGGCCTGGCCGGCGCTGCACACCGGGCGGATCGGCGGCTGGCGGCTGAACGCCTCGACCGGCCATACCGGCCGGGCCAATACCTGCTGGGCGCTGGAGGCCCCGGACCGGCCGGTGGACCAGGCCCTCGAGGCCGTCGAGGCCTGGTACGCCGGCCTGGGCCTGCCGCCGAAGTTCAAGACCGTCGACGGCGCCACGCAACCGGTCTACGAGCGATTTCGAAGACGCGGAAAGCTGGACCTGGTCCTCCGCAACGTTCGAAAGCTCGTCGAGGCGAGAACGCGGTTGGGAAAACGCAC
>JACRBD010000278.1 GCA_016234625.1 Caulobacterales bacterium
AGCTGGCGATGGTCGAGATGGCCGGCCTGGGCGAGGCCCGCGACGCCCTGGGCGGGGCCGCCGGCCAGGCCCTTGAACGGCAGGTCGCCGGGGCCCTGCGCGCCGAGTCCCACCAGGGATCGGCCGCCGCCCGCCTGGGCGAGGACCGCTTCGTGCTGTTGCGCGAGCAGGGCGAGAACCCCGCCACCATGATCAAGCGCCTGACCCGGGTGGTGGCCGCCTGCGCCGGCGGCCAGAGCCTGGGCGCCGCGGCCCATGCCGTGCCGCTGGAGTCCGGCTCGCCCGCGCGGCTGGCGCGCGCCCTGCGCTACGCCCTGGACGACTTCATCGCCGAGGGGCTGAAGGACGCGCCGCCGGCCTCGCTGAGCCAGGCCATGGACCGGTCGGTGCGCCGCACCCTGGCCAAGGCCGGAGAACTGGGCGCGGCGGTCAGCCAGCGGCGGTTCACCCTCGCCTACCAGCCGGTGGTCAACATCCAGACGGGCCTTGCCCACCACCATGAAGCGCTGGTGCGCTTCGAGGACGGCGGCAGCCCGTTCACCATGGTGCGCATGGCCGAGGAGTTCGACCTGATCGAGGAACTCGACCAGGCCGTGGTCGAACAGGTGGTGCGCCAGATCAAGGGCGACCGCACCGGCAAACTGAAGCTGGCGGCCAACATCTCCGGCCGCTCGATCGGCAGCGAGGTGTTTGTCGCCGGCCTGGAGCGGCTGATCAAGTCGGACCCCCGACTGAAGGACAAGCTGATCTTCGAGGTCACCGAAAGCGCCGCCATCGACGACCTGGACCTGGCCAATCGTCACATCCAGTGCCTGCGCGGGCTGGGCTGCGTGGTCTGTCTCGACGATTTCGGCGCCGGGGCGGCCTCGTTCGCCTATCTGCAACGGCTGAGCGTCGACGTGGTCAAGATCGACGGCCGCTATGTGCGCGACCTGGCCAGCGGCGGCCGAGACGGGGCCCTGGTGCGGCACCTGGTGCAGCTGTGCAAGGAGCTGAAGGTCAAGACCGTGGCCGAGATGATCGAGACCCCGGAGATCGAGGACGCCGCTCGCAAGGCCGGCGTGGACTACGGCCAGGGCTGGTACTACGGCCGCCCCGCCGACCGGCCCGAGCCGGCGATCAACCACGAAGCCATCGCGCCGATCGTGGCCCGCCGGGCCGGGGCGACGAAGGAGTGGCGATAGGGCTGACGGGAACCACCCTCGCCGACCTCCCCCGGACTCCCTCAGGCCGATAGCCGTCGGCGGCGTCGATCCTGACGGGCGATGGGCGAGTTCGGCGCGGTGTCGGTGGTCTCCGGCCATATTCGCGGCCTGACCAACACACTGCCGCTGCATGTCGAGATTCTCTACAATGAGCACGATTTCGTCGGCGCCTTCGCCGTCGCCACCCTGCTCGCGGGCCTGGGATTGCTGACCCTGCTGGCCAAGTCCCTCCTTGAATGGCGTTTTGCAGGCGAGATCGCCGCAACGCGCCGCCACTGATTGAGACGTTTCCCCATGTCCCTGATCGTCAACTCCGTCTCCAAGGCGTTCGGCCGCTTCCCGGCCCTGGCGGAGGTGTCGCTGCAAGCCAGACAGGGCGAGTTCCTGGCCCTGCTGGGTCCCTCGGGGTCGGGAAAGACCACTCTGCTGCGCATCCTGGCCGGACTGGAAACGCCCGACGGCGGCGCAATCACCTTCGGCGACGAGGATCTGCTCGCCCTCCCGGCCCGCGAACGCCGGGTCGGCATGGTCTTTCAGCACTACGCCCTGTTCAGGCACATGACGGTGGCCCGGAACATCGCCTTTGGCCTGAGCGTGCGCCCCCGCGCCACCCGCCCCTCGAAGGCCGATATCGGCCGCCGGGTCGATGACCTGCTGAAACTGGTGCAGCTGGAGGGTCTCGATACGCGCTACCCCTCGCAGCTGTCCGGCGGCCAGCGCCAGCGGGTCGCCTTGGCCCGGGCCCTGGCCATCGAACCGCGCATGCTGTTGCTGGACGAGCCGTTCGGAGCGCTCGACGCCAAGGTCCGCCGCGACCTGCGTCGCTGGCTGCGTCGCGTGCACGACGAGACCGGCGTCACCACCGTCTTCGTGACCCACGACCAGGAGGAAGCGCTGGACCTCGCCGACCGTGTCGCCATCCTGAAGGACGGCCGGCTGGTGCAGATCGGCGAGCCACAGGCGGTCTACAACGCCCCGGCCGACGCATTCATCCATGACTTTCTCGGCGGCGCTGTCCGGCTGCACGGCCATGTGGCGGGCGGCGTTCTGACCATCGGCGACTGGCGCACGCCCGCCCCGGTCGATGCGCCGCAGGGCGCGGTCGACGCCTACTTCCGCCAGGACCAGGCCGTCATCGACAGCGCGGAGGGAGAAGGCTTCCTGGCCGTCGTGAAAGGCATGGTCCAGCGTGGTCCCGCCACCCGGCTGGATCTGGAGGCCCTTGGCGAACCCATCGAACTTCTGCTGCCGGCGAGTGAGGTTCCGGACGTCGCCAGACCTGGCCTGACCGTGCGGATCGCGCCCCGACAGCTCAGGCTGTTCGCGGCGGCCTCGAGCGGCTGACCAGGTCGCTCCCGTCCCTGACCCCTACTCCACGACCCGCCCTATGACGCCGCCCGGCAGGTTCACGCGGTAGGCTGTCCAGCGCCCATCCGGCGTCATGTAGTCGGTCGAGACGTACTGGGCGCCCGAGGCCAGGGCCGCATCACGCATCGCCGTGTCGCCGGTCCGGGCCTGGACCGTGTCGGCGTCCGCGCGGGTGCGGACCAGGAAGCCGGCGGCCACATCGGCGCGGATGCGGGCGCCCTCGCCCACCGGATCGTTAAGGGTGATGTAGCCGGCCGCCGGCGAGGTCTCCTCGATGTTGACGAACATCACCCGACCTTCGAGCACCGCCCGGGCGCCGCGATAGCGGGCCACCTGGTCCGGCGGAGCGTCGAGGGCGAACAGCACCTTTCCCCGCGCCGCGCCGAGCGTCGGCCAGGCGCCGGCGAGCACCGCCTCGCGCAGGGTCGGGAACCGGCCCTGCACCTGGTCCGGGGTGATCAACCGGTCCTCGCCGAACACCGAGCGGATCTCCGCGTCGACGGCGTCCATGCCGGCGGCGTCGAACAGCAGCGCCCTGGTCGCCCCGGGAAAGGAGAAGCTGTCCTCCTTCAGGTTGATCAGGATCAGGACCGGCAGGTGGTCGGGATGGGCGGCCGACCAGGCGGCGATGATCTTCAGGCAGTCGATGAACAGGGCGCAGGAGGAGCGGTAGTCGATGTCCTGCACATGCATGACCTTGAGGCCCGGCCGGGCCATCGGCGTCGGGTCCCAGGGCGGCAGGGCGGCGCCGGTGACCTTGGCCAGCTTGCGGCCCAGCGGATCGGCGTAACGGCCGCCCTCGGGATCGTGGAGCAGGTCCAGCTCCAGCTGTCGGGCGCCGGCGTCGAGCTGGGCGTCCAGCGGCGGGTGGCTGTAGTCGAGGGTCGGCGCGATCGCCCTGGCCGTCAGGGCCAGCCGGGCCATCTCCGGCGGTGCGATGGGCTGCTTGTAGCTGTTGTGGGTGCCGACCGCCTGCATCCGGGTCATCGGCAGGGCGTCGACCGCCTCCCGCGTGCAGCCGGGCGCGCCGGAGGGCCGCTCCAGATCGCAGTGGGGGGCGACAGCCAGGGCCGTGACGGCGAGGATCGGGATCAGCATGACGCGAGGCTACACCCGAACGGCGGGCCCGCGCATAGTGGCGGCTCGGGTGGAGGCCATCATGAGTCGGAACGGGGTGTTGTTGCTGGGCGGCTGGCTGTTGACCGGCGTGGCGCTGATGGTCGCGCCGCCGGTGCTGACGGGGGTCCTCACCTTTCTGTTCGTGATGGTGGGCTGGGTGGTGGCGCTGGCGGTCCACGAGTTCGGGCACGCCTGGGTCGCCTGGAAGGCCGGCGACCATACGGTGGTGACCCAGGGCTACCTGACCTTCGATCCGCTGAAATACGCCGACCTGGCCACCAGCGTGGTCATTCCGGTGATCGTGCTGGCCATCGGCGGCATCGCCCTGCCCGGCGGCGCGGTCTATCTGCGGCCGGACCTGATGCGGAGCAAGCTCTGGCGGTCGGCCTCATCGCTTGCGGGCCCGGGCGGGACCCTGCTGGTGCTGATCCTGCTGGGCGCGGTGCTGGTCATGGCCGGCGAGGCCCCGTGGCTGGCGCGGGTCACCCCGGCCATCGCCCTGCTGGCCCTGTTCCAGGCCATGGCGCTGATCTTCAACCTGCTGCCGGTTCCCGGCCTTGATGGCTACGGCGTGATCCGCCCGTTCCTGCCGCCGGCCCTGCAGGCGAAGATCGCGCCCTATGAGCAGATCGCCATCTTCGGCCTGATCGCGATCGTCTTCTTCCTGCCCGGCGCCTCGGACTTCCTGTTCATCGGCGCGCTGACACTGGCCGACCTGCTGGGTATCGACCGGCAGCAGATCAGTCTGGGCTACGAGCTGTTCCATTTCTGGAAGCCTGGCGGCGGCTAGGCGCGGGGACATGCACTTCAGTGCGTGTCCCCTGCCAGCTATTCACTTCGGAAGAAGGGGACACGTACCTTCGGTACATGTCCCCGCGCGCCCTACTTCGCGCCGGCGATGTAGCCGTCGACCACCCGTTCCAGCACCGTCAGCGGCACGCCGCCGGACAGCAGGCAGGCGTCGTGGACCTTGCGGATGTCGAACTTGCGACCGAGCGCCTTCCTGGCCTTGTCGCGCAGCCGCAGGAACTCGATCTTGCCGACCATGTAGCTGCAGGCCTGGCCCGGCCAGACGACGTAGCGCTCGACCTCGGTGATGGCGCTGGCCTCCTGATCGCCGATGTTGTCGACGAAGTACTTCACCGCCTGCTCGCGGCTCCAGCGCTTGTGGTGCATGCCGCTGTCGACCACCAGCCGCACGGCGCGGAACATGGCGTCGTGGATCATGCCGATCTGGCCTTCCGGGTCGCCCTCGTACATTCCCATTTCGACCGCCAGCTGCTCGGCGTAGAGCGCCCAGCCCTCGCTGTAGCCTGAGAAGCCGATCATCTTGCGGATCAGCGGCAGGTCGCCGGCCTCGTTGCTCAGCGACAGCTGCAGGTGGTGGCCCGGAATCGCCTCGTGATAGGTCAGGGTCGACAGGGTGAAGCGCGGTTGTTCGGCGCTGTCCCGCAGGTTGATCCAGTAGATTCCGGGGCGCGAGCCATCCAGGGTCGGCGAATTGTAGTAGCCGCCCGGGGCGCCGGCCTCGATGGCCTTGGGCACCCGCCGGATTTCCAGCGGCGCCTTGGGCAGCTGGCCGAAGTATTTCGGCAGCAGCGGGGTGATCTTTTCCACCTTCTTGTTCAGGTCGGCGATCAGCTGGACCTTGCCCTCGTCGGTGTTGGGGTAGTGCTGCCGGGGGTCCGAATACATCTGGCGGAAACGCTCGCCGACCGTGCCGGAGGTGTAGCCCGCCTTGCGCATCAGCTTGTCGCACTGGGCGCCCAGGCTGGCGACCATGTCGAGGCCGGTCTTGTGGATCTCGTCCGGGGTGATCCCGGAGGTGGTGTAGCTCTTCAGCGAGGCCAGATAGTATTCCTCGCCCTTGGGCAGGCGCCATACGCCGGCATCGTGGACCGCCTTGGGCCGCCAGCCTTCCAGCAGGGCCGCCTGGCGGGCCAGGGCCGGGCGGACCTTTTCGGCGTAGAGCCTGGCGGCCACGCCGGCGTAGTCGCCGGCGATGCCCCTTTCCTTGGCGCGGCGGGCCACCGAGGTGACCAGCGGGGAGGCGTCGGGCGCGACGTCGAGCATCGTCTTGAACTGGATCAGGGCCTTGTCGAGAGTGAAGTCCGCCGGGATCACGCCCAGGGCGGCGTCATGCTGGGCGACCTCGACCTCCTGGTCGAGCAAACGGCCGAAGGCCTCGACCCGCGACATGTAGGCGTCGGCGTCGGCCTTGGTTTCGATGACATGCTGGCTGTCGATGAAGTCCGGGATCGACTGATAGGCGCCAGTCAGCTGCGAGATAACGTAGGGCGCGCCGCCGTAGGCGCCATTATAGGCGAAGTTGTCGTTGAACGCCTGGCCGCCGGCCACCACGAACTCGACGGTGTCGTAGCTGGCCTTTTCCAGTCCCGCGAGCTTGTCGCGGTCGATCGCGCGCAGAGCCTTCAGCTGCTGGGCGTTGGTCTCGGCGTTCTCCTTGAGGGCGGCGAGGGAAAAGTCGGACAGCTGGGACTTGGTCCAGGCCATGTCGCCGCTGTCGATGCCCAGGCTGGTGGCGGTCTCGGGCGAGCGCCGCAGCTGGCGGGCCACCATGTCGTCATAGAGGGCGTTAGCCTTGGCCGCCTCGGCCGGATCGCTGGCGGAAGCGGCGGCGGCGAACACGTCTTTCGGCGTCACGGCGGCGGCGAGAGCGGCGGCGGCCGCGGCGGAAAAGAGCAGTTCACGACGGCTTTGCACGGGGCAGGCCCTCCCAGGCGCTGATGAATTGCGCCAAGGGGTATTCCGCCGTCGCCCGCGCGGCAACGCGGGGGGCGGTTAATTCGGCGTAATGGGGGGCGGGTTCCCGCCTCCGTTCACGCCGCTTTGGCGATGCGCATTTCCACCTGCAGGCCGGCGGCCGCGAGCATGTTGATCAAGGTGTCGATACTGAACAGATCGATCTTGCCGCGCACCAGGTCGGAGATGCGGGGCTGGGTGACGCCGAACAGCGCGGCCGCCTGCGCCTGACTCAAGCCGCCACGCTCGATATGATCCTTCACCGCCATCATCAGTCGCGACCGCAGTTTCATGTTCTGCGCCTCGACGGGCGTGTTCTCTATGGCGTCCCAGACGCTGGTATGGCGTTCGTTGCTCACGGCTTCAAAACTCCCGGCAAGTCCTTGTAGCGGCGCGTTGCGAGCGCGATGTCTTCACGGCTGGTCTTCTGCGACGTCTTGCGGAAGCAATGCAGAACGAAGATGGCATCAGCGAATTTCGCCACATAGATCACCCGAAACGCGCCTTCCGCATCCCGTATTCGTATTTCCCGAACGCCTCTTCCGATGGTCGGCATCGGCTTCCAGTCGTCGGGGTCGTGGCCGTGCTGCACCTGATCGAGCTGAAACCCCGCCTCACGCCGCGCGGCGATGGGAAACGAGCGGAGATCATCCAGCGAC
>JACRBD010000279.1 GCA_016234625.1 Caulobacterales bacterium
CGATATGGAGGTCATTTTCCGAAGGTCAATTCTTGAATGAGAAAGGTTGGGGGCCATACTTCGGCGCATGGCGAACGCCTTTCAATACCGTCCCCGGTTCGTAGACATCCGCGTCCGCCCCCCCAAGCCCGGGGAGGCCGAGGCGGAAGCGGACGTGCACGCCCTCAAACCGGGCGAGCGCCGCTGTGAACATTCCGACTGCATCAGCGTGGCCACGGCCCGCGCGCCCAAGGCCCGCAACATGCCCGGGCAGTTCTATCATTTCTGTCAGCAGCACGCGGCCGAGTACAACAAGGCCTGGAACTTCTTCGCCGGCATGACCGACGACGCCATCACCCGCGCCCAGGCCGAACGGTTCACCGGCGAGCGGCCGACCTGGAGCTTCAAGGCCTCCAACCGCTCCCGCGAGGCCGCCGCCCAGGCCAAGGGCCCGATGGGCTGGAACGATCCGTTCAGCCTGTTCGGCTTTGGCCGCGCCGACCGTTCCGGCGTCGACGCGCCTCAGGCCCGCGCCGACGGCCGCCAGCTGGGCAAGCTTGAGCGCAACGCCCTGGCCGACCTGGACCTGCCCGACACCGCCGACCGGGCGGCGATCCGCCACCGCTACACGGAGCTGGTCAAGAAGTGTCACCCCGACTCCAACGGCGGCGACCGCAGCGCCGAGCACAAGCTGCAGCGGGTGCTGAAGGCGTGGAAGACGCTGAAGAAGATGGGTCTGGCCTGACTGCGTCCTTCGAGACGCGATCCTGAGGGATCGCTCCTCAGGATGACGGGCAGGGGTGGGCTGCAAAACTCTTCGTCATGGTGAGTAGCGAGCCTCAAGCGAGCGTCTCGAACCACGCACTTTCAAACAGCCGTTTCCTGATCGCTGATTACGCGCTATCGGATTTTCATCATGGCTGACTCTCCCGACACCGCCCCCGCCGCCGACGCCTTGCAGGCTCTGGTTCCCGACAAGCAGGTCTCGATCCGCGACGTGTTCGGCGTGGACTCCGACATGATGGTGCCGGCCTTCAGCTTCCGGGACTCCCATGTGCCGGACCTGGACGAGGCCTACCGGTTCGACCCGCAGACCACCCTGGCGATCGTCGCCGGCCTGGCCTTCGACCGGCGGGTGATGATCCAGGGCTACCACGGCACGGGCAAGTCGACGCACATCGAACAGGTCTGCGCCCGGCTGAACTGGCCGATGGTCCGCGTGAACCTCGACAGCCACGTCAGCCGCATCGACCTGGTCGGCAAGGACGCCATCGTCCTGAAGGACGGCAAGCAGATCACCGAGTTCCGCGAAGGCATCCTGCCCTGGTGCCTGCAGCGGCCGATGGCGCTGGTGTTCGACGAATACGACGCCGGCCGCCCGGACGTGATGTTCGTCATCCAACGCGTGCTCGAGGCCGGCGGCAAGCTGACCCTGCTGGACCAGAACCGCGTCATCCGCGCCAATCCGTATTTCCGCCTGTTCGCCACGACCAACACCATCGGTCTGGGCGACACCACCGGCCTCTACCACGGCACCCAGCAGATCAATCAGGGCCAGATGGACCGCTGGTCGATCGTCACCACGCTGAACTACCTCGACCACGACGCCGAGGCCGAGATCGTGCTGGCCAAGAACCCGCGCTACGCCACCCCGGAGGGCCGCCGCACCATCGCCGCCATGGTCCGCGTCGCCGACATGACCCGCAACGCCTTCATGAACGGCGACATCTCCACCGTCATGAGCCCCCGCACCGTGATCACCTGGGCCCAGAACGCCGACATCTTCGCCGGCGACCTGGCCCTGGCGTTCCGGATGACCTTCCTGAACAAGTGCGACGAACTGGAGCGCCCGACGGTGGCGGAGTTCTATCAGCGGGCGTTCGGGGAGGATCTGCCGGAGTCGGCGGCGCGGGTGAAGGTGGCTTAGGGCAACTCTTCGTCGGGCGGACTGATGAGGGCGATGCCTTCCAGTCCGTTGTAGTTGATCAGCGAGATGACACTTAGCACGTCCGAATAGGGCGTGTCGTACTCGCCAGTGACCGCCACTCGCCAGCAGGAGTCCGGCTCGGCGTGGAGCGCTACGAGCGCCGCACCGAGCTTCTTGCGCTCGATCCGAACCCCGTTCGAACTATACCCACCCTTGCTCAGTGTGATCGCCCCGTCCTTGTCCAGGTGAACCCAGATTGGCAGGCAACCCTCGCGTCCGAACCCGCCGTCCGGCGGCATGTCCAGGCTCACCAGTGGCGCTGGAACCGCTGGTTCCTGCGCGAACAGCAGCGCCAAGGCGCTGACCAGACCTGCGAACATGACGACCGTCCCCGCCTTCCGATCTATTGACGCTACGCCCGTTTTGAAGCGCTGAAAACGCCCACACCCCGCCCTTCATCTCATGCAGGCCAGCGTGCCGGACGGGCCAGGTTGGTCAAGGGCGCTGCGCGTCGCGGAGCGATGGCCCGCAGGGGCCACCCTTGAGCAACCTGGACCGTCCGGCGATCGTCTCGGCGTGAGATGAATGGGCGTTCCCCTTCTCCCCTTGCGGGAGAAGGTGTCGGCGTAGCCGACGGATGAGGGGTCGCGCCGGTCGGTCGGGTTGGCGCTTCGATTTTTCCGGAGCGGACCCGGTCTTCGACCCCTCATCCGACCCGCTTCGCGGGCCAGCTTCTCCCGCACGGGGAGAAGGGATATCCTGCTCTCATGACGCGCAATATGGAAAAACTCGCCTTTGCTAGGCGGATGCGGCGCGAGCCGACGGTGAATGAGCGGCGGCTGTGGAAGCTGCTTCGCGACCGGCGACTGGAAGACCTCAAGTTTCGGCGCCAGGTTCCCATCGGGAAATACATCGTCGATTTCCTGTGCCTGCGGCATCGCCTGATCGTGGAAGCCGACGGGCCCACGCACATCGACAGCCTGCATGACGTGGAGCGCGATGCCTGGCTGGCCTCCCAGGGGTTTCGCGTGCTGCTGTTCCCCAACGCCGAGGTCGAGATGTGGCCGGAGCGGGTGCTGGACGCGATCCGGGCGGCCATCGCCGTTCCACGCGCCGGCGATATTTGAGAGACCCCTCATCCGTCGGCTGCGCCGACACCTTCTCCCGCAAGGGGAGAAGGAAGGCCCCCTACGCCGACCTCGGCGTGATCTTCTGCAGTTCCGCCCCCATCTTGCGCCGCTGTTCCATCAGGTCGTGGCTGTTCTGCAGGCGCAGGAAGAAGCCCTCGGTCAGGCCCCAGTAACGGGTCAGGCGCAGGTCGGTGTCGGCGGTGATCGAGCGCTTGCCGAGCACGATCTCGTTGATCCGCCGGGGTGGCACGCCGATGAGCCGGGCCATGGCGTTCTGGCTCATGCCCAGCGGCTTGAGGAAGTCCTCAAGCAGCACGTCTCCCGGCGTGGGATTGTGGAGCCAGTCCACCGGCTCAATGGTAATCGCAGATTTCGACATCATGGGAATGCCCGTCGATCCAGCGGAAACAGATCCGCCATTGTTGGTTGATCCTGATCGAATGCTGGCCGCGCCGGTCGCCGGTCAGCGCCTCCAGTTGGGTGCTCGGTGGCGCGCGCAGATCGGCCAGGCGCCTCGCCACATCCAGCGACCGGAGCTTTCGCAACGCCGTCGCCTGGATGGTCAGCGGCAACCGCCGCGAACGCCCGCCGAGCCAGACACGCTCCGTTTCCCGATCCCCAAACGTCTGGATCAATTCGCCCTCCTATATCGCATAACGTTATGAGGATCAATTCCATCGCCCGCGCTGGGGTGGCATCGAAGAAATATACTATTTATGCGCGTATTTTGTAAAGACTCCCGAGACGCATACTCCCGGGACAAGGCGGGACATTCGCGGGACTCCCGCGCTCGAAATGACGGCCGCGACCTCCCGCGCCTCTGAACGGGGGTTATCCTGTCGGCATGAGCAGGGTTCAGCAGCATCAAGGGACGGCTTCGCGCAGCGTAGCTGTCCCCTGCAATGCCCCAATCACGGGGACAGCTACGCCCTGCGGGCGAAGCAGTCCCCCTGCAGCGCATCGCCCCGTTTTCAGTCCTCCAAATCCCGTTTTCCCCGCGCCCCCGAGATTCACGAGACATCCCCCACCGTCACCCGGCGAATCCGCCTTGCCCCTCGCCCGTCCCCTGCTAGAAGCCGCCCAACGTTCCCAGCGCGAAGAGTCGTCGAAATGAAGCTGCTTGCCGGCAACTCAAACCGCACGCTCGCGACCGCGATCGCCGAGTACCTCGACATCCCCCTGACCAAGGCCCAGGTGCGGCGGTTCGCCGACAACGAGGTGTTCGTCACCATCGACGAGAACGTCCGCGGCGAGGACGTGTTCGTCATCCAGTCGACCAGCTATCCGGCCAACGACAACCTGATGGAGCTGCTGATCTGCATCGACGCCCTGAAGCGGGCGTCGGGGCGGCGGATCACGGCGGTGATGCCCTATTTCGGCTACGCCCGCCAGGATCGGAAGACCGGCGGCCGCACGCCGATCTCGGCCAAGCTGGTGGCCAACCTGATCACCCGGGCCGGCGCCGACCGGGTGCTGACCAGGGACCTGCACGCCGGCCAGATTCAGGGCTTCTTCGACATCCCCACCGACAACCTGCTGCCCGTGCCGCTGCTGGCCCAGGACATTCGCGCCCACTACGGCAAGACCGACGATCTGCTGATCGTCTCGCCCGACGTCGGCGGGGTGGTCCGCGCCCGCGCCCTGGCCAACCGCCTCATCGCCGACCTGGCCATCGTCGACAAGCGCCGCTCCGGTCCCGGCAAGAGCGAGGTGATGAACATCATCGGCGAGGTCTCCGGCCGCCGCTGCATCCTGTTCGACGACATCGTCGATTCCGCCGGCACCCTGTGCAACGCCGCCAAGGCGCTGAGCGAGGCCGGGGCGGTCGAGGTCAGCGCCTATGTCACGCACGGGGTCCTGTCGGGCGCCGCCGCCGACCGGGTGACCGCTTCGGTGATGAAGGAGCTGGTGGTCACCGACTCCATCGAACTGTCCGACCCGGTGAAGGCCTGCGAGAAGATCCGCGCCGTCTCCTGCGCCCCCCTGATCGGCGAAGCCATCCGCCGGATCGCCAACGAGGAGTCGGTGTCGAAGCTGTTCGACTGAGACGTGAATCGTGAGTCGTGAGTCGTGAGTCGTGATTGGTGGCGCATGCAGAGAGCGGCGCTTGGCAAATTGACGATGGCGGCGGCGCCTTCACGAATCACGATTCACGAATCACCAACCGCCCTCGCCCCGCCCCCGTCACCCTCCCTTAACGCCCCCGCGTCACATTCTCGCCCCTCAGGCGGGTTGTATTGACTTTGTCGGGGTGAGACGGGGAAGCTGCCGAAATGAAATCTCTCCTTTCCGCGCGCTTCGCGCCGGCGCTCGCCGCCTTTGCCCTCGCCGCCGTCCTGGCCGGTTGCGGACCTGAAAAGCCCGCGCCCTATGTGCCGCCGCCCCCGCCGCCGCCGCCGCCGCCGATCACCCTGGCTCCGCGCCTGATCGAGGAAGCCAGCGCCTGGCGCGGCTATATGGCCCGCGCCAACGCCATCTCGCCCGACTTCCAGAACGGCGAACAGATCCAGACCTCGCTGCGCACGGCCGCGGCCTATGAGCCCAAGCAGTTCCTGCGCGGGGCCGTGGCCTGGGCCGCCATCGTGGCGCTGCAGGACCCGACCTTCGTGGCCGAGCTGCGCAAGGTGGCCGCCGATCCGGCCGCGCGCCTGGCCATGCGCGATCAACTGATCGCCAACCCCAACATGGCCACCATCCTGCCCGGCGCCGACAGCGCCGCCGGCCTGATCATGCAGGCCCTCGGCAACGAGGGTTCCCGGATGGTCGTCAATGGCCGCGCGGTGAAACAGGCGGCCTACACGGTCCAGCATAGCGCCTGGTCGAAGATCTCCGTGCCCGACCGCGAGGGCCGGCTGATCGCCGCCAAGTCCCTGTCGGCCACGCCGATGCTCGGCGACGCCGCCGACGTCATGCTGCTGCAGCAGGCCAGCACGGGTCCGGCGGCGGCCACGCCGCTGGGCCTGACCCCCGCCGCCGCCCCGCCGCCCTGGTCGCCGATCGTCGTTCGCGGCCTGACCCTCGCCGCCCTGGCCGCCATCGGCGAAGGCGGCGACGCCAACTTCGACGCCATCACCACCCTGTCGGCCGAGCCCAACGCCGCCTACTGCCTGAACATGGCCAAGCTGAACCTGTATCAGTGCCTGGCTGTGTCCAAGCCGCAATACGAGGACATCTTCTGCCTCGGCCAGCACATCCTGATCGACACCGGCGCCTGTATGGTCAAATGGACCGGCGCGACCATGCCGGCCGAACCGCCGCCTCCGCCGCAGCTGGTGCGCGCCCCGCCGAAAAAGACCTCGATCACCGAGGGACCGAGAAAGCCGCAGAAGCCCCCGGTCCGGCGTTAACACTTACCGCAAGAGTCTCGGCGGGCGGCGTTGCGCCGTCCGCTGAAAGCGTGTATCGAGCGCAACCCTGAATTCACCGACCGTCGCCGCGCGGAACTCTCTGCCGCGGCGACTTCGTTTTGAGAACGCAAGACCATGGCCGAGATCGTCCTGAACGTCGAAGTCCGCGACCGCACCGGTACGGGCGGCGCCCGCGAAGCCCGCCGCGCCGGCAAGGTGCCCGGGATCCTCTACGGCGGCCCCAAGGGTCCCGTGGCCGTCGCGGTCAAGGCGAACGAGTTCCGCAAGTCGCTCAACACCGGTCAGCTGCACGGCCACCTGGTGACGCTGAAGTACGGCGACGAGAGCCAGCCGGTCATCGCCAAGGACATCCAGTTCCATCCGGTGACGGACGAGCCGATGCACTTCGACCTGCTGCGCGTCGAAGCCGGCTCGACGATCCGCATCGCCATCCCGGTGCACTTCAAGAACCAGGACATCTGCCCCGGCCTGAAGGCCGGCGGCTCGCTGGAAATCGTGCGTCACGACGTCGAGCTGAACTGCCCGGCCGACGCCATCCCCGAAGAGCTGGTGTTCGACCTGTCCAAGAGCCAGCTGGGCGACACCATCCGCATCGGCGACATCACCCTGCCCAAGGGCGTGACCCCGGTCGTGGCCGACCGCGACTTCGTGCTGGCCACCCTGAAGGTCTCCTCGGCCGGCATGTCCGAGGCCGCTGAAGCCGCCGAGGGCGAAGCCGAAGGCTGACCTGGCCGCGCATCGTTGATTTGGGACGGGCGGGCCATTGGCTCGCCCGTTTTCGTTTTAGCCCCCCCAAGGAGACCGTCGTGACGCTGATCCTCGCCGGTCTGGGCAACCCCGGGCCCAAATACGAGAAGAACCGCCACAATGTCGGCTTCCTGGCCATGGACGCCATCGCGCGGCTGTGGGCCACCGGCCCCTGGCGCGCACGGTTCCAGGGCCTGGCCTGCGAGGGCGAGGTCTCGACGCCGGACGGCCCGGTGAAACTGCTGCTGCTCAAGCCCCAGACCTACTACAACGAGACCGGCCGCGCGGTCGGCGAGGCGGCGCGGTTCTTCAAGCTCAAACCCACCGACGTGATCGTCTTCCATGACGAGATCGACCTGGCCCCCGGCCGCTTCCGCATGAAGACCGGCGGCGGGGCGGCGGGCAACAACGGCATCCGCTCCGTCACCGCCCAGGTCGGGGCCGACTTCCGCCGGGCCCGCATCGGCGTGGGCCATCCCGGCGACAAGGACGCGGTGATGCACTATGTGCTCGGCGACCTCGCCAAGGCCGACCGGGTCTGGCTGGAGCCGATGCTGGAGGCCATCGCCGAGGCCCTGCCCTTCGCCGCCGCGGGCGATGACGAGCGCTACCAGGCCGAGGTCATGCGCCTGGCCCCGGCGCCGAAGGCCGATCCCCGCAAACAGGCTCGCGACAGCGATTGACGGCGCGCGGTCTCGCGTCAGAGTAGCGCCATGCTTCCCGCCTTCGGTCTCTCCTATCTGATCGCCATCGCCCTGAGCGTCCATGTCGTGCGCACGGGCCGGGAGATGTACTGGATCTTCATCATCCTGGCCTTCCACCCGCTGGGCGGGCTGGTCTATTTCGCGGCCAACGTCCTGCCCGAGCTGATCGGCGGCTCCACCGCCCGACGCATCGGCCAGGCCGCACGTCAGGCCCTCGATCCCGAGCGCGAGCACCGCGCGGCGAAGGAGGCGGTCGATGACAGCCCCACTGTGGGCAACCGCATGAGGCTCGCCGCCGCCGCCGCGTCGCTGGGCCGGTTCGACGAGGCCGAGCGGCTATACGGCGAAGCGGCCCAGGGCATTCATGCCGACGATCCGGCCCTGCTGCTGGGCCGCGCCAGGGCGCTGATCGAGCTGCACCGCCCGGCCGAAGCCCTTGCCCTGCTGGACAGGCTGGGCGAGCAGGGCGAGGCTGGCCGCACCGCTCCGGCCGCCCTGGCCATGGGCCGCGCCTACCATGCGCTCGGCCGCACCAGCGAGGCCGACACCGCCTACCAGTGGGCCGCCGGCCGGCTGCCGGGGCTCGAGGGCCTGGCCCGCTACACTGTCTTCCTCGCCGAGATGGGCCGTCGCGCCGAGGCCGAGGAGGCCCTGGCCGAGATCGACAAGCGGGCGGCCAAGACGACCAGCCACTTCCGCAAGGAAGCCCGCATGTGGCGCGATTTCGCCGCCGCAGCCCTGACCTGACGACCACCGTATCGTTATCGTTTGACAGAAAGTTTTTTCTGTTGAAATCATGACGGCGTGAGGTGCGCATGTCCGCCGTCGTCCAGTTCCCTGTCCCCGATACGCCGCCGACGCCGCCCCACCTTCGGCGCTTGCGGCTTGGCAGTCGGGCCCTGTCGTGGCTGTTCACCGGCCTGATCGGCGTTGTCGGGCTGGTTGCGGCGGTCCTCATCGCGGGCATTGTTTACTATGGCGGCGAAGACTATCGCATCGGCGCGGGGGCGGTCTGGATCGGCCAAGGATCGCCGGACTCGGTGGCCTTCCACACCCTGACCCTGCCTCATCGCCTGGTCTATGCCGCGGTCGGCGTGGCGCGCATCGCGCCGACGCTGATGATCTTCTGGCACCTGCGCGGACTTTTTGACCTGTACGCCAACGGCGAGGTCTTCGGACGTCGCAACGGCCAGCGACTGGCCCACATCGGCGCCTGGCTATGCCTCTACGCGATCAGTCCGTTCGTCTGCCATCTGGTGCTGTCCGCCACGGGGTACGAAATCGACAAGGTCTGGATGCACCTGTCGAGCATCCAGGCGTTCGTGCTCGGCCTTCTGGTCTTCGTCATCGCCCAGGTGATGGCCGTCGGCCACGAGATTGAGGAAGACCAGAAGGCGTTCGTCTGATGCCCATCGTCCTGCGCCTCGATGTGATGCTGGCCCGGCGCAAGATGCGCTCCAACACCCTGGCCCGGCTGATCGGCATCACCGAAGCCAACCTTTCGTTGCTCAAGTCCGGCAAGGTCAGGGGCCTGCGGCTGTCGACGCTCGACGCCATCTGCCGAACCCTCGACTGCCAGCCGGCAGACCTTCTCGAATACGTGCCCGAGGACGGCGTCCAGGCCTTGCGCCGCGTCGGCTGACCACCTTCCAGACCGGAGACCCTCCATGCGCCTGCCGTTCACGCCCGCCCGGGCGATCGCGATCCTGTGCCTGTTGCTCTGGAGCGGAGCGACCCCCGCGCGAGCGGACATGATGGAGGTCCCGGGAAGTCGTCTGTCGGTCGAATCCTGCGGCGCTGGACCGCGCACGATCGTGCTGCTGCATGACGGCATCCTCCATTCGGCCGCCTATGACGCCGTCTGGCCCGCGCTCTGCGAACGGTTTCGCGTCATCCGCTACGATCGGCGCGGCTACGGCGCGTCAGACCCGGCCTCGGGACCCTACGCCCCCGTGCGCGATCTGGAGGCGGTGCTGAAGGCCCGGGGCGTCACCCACGCGACCTTCGTCGGCGCGTCGTCCGGCGGAGGGCTCGCGGTGGACTTCGCGCTGACCCATCCCGAGTCGGTTGATGGACTGGTGCTGGCCGGCCCCTGGATCGCCGGGTTCAAGCCCACCCTCGGCTTCACCCTCCGCAACCTCACCTTGCTGGCGCTGTTCCGGGCCGGCCTTCTCGATCGGGCGGTACGGGACCCCTACATCCTGACGCGGGACGCCGATGCGGCCCGCGCCCAGGTGGTCGTCTGGCTCCGCGCCAATCCCGGCAATGTCACGGCCGGCGCCGCCGAACGCTTCACCCTCCTTGCCAGGCCGAGACTTGGCGAAATCCGCGCGCCCACTCTGGTGCTGGTCGGCGCGTCCGACATGCGCGCCGTCCGCGTCCAGGCCACCGAGATCGCGAACAGGGTCCAGAACGGCAAGCTGGTGATCGTCCCGTCGGCGGGCCATTTCATGTACGTCGAGCGACCCGCGGACTTCGCCGCCAGGATCATTAGTTTCATGGGCCCCGGTCCGGTCAGCGACTGAAGCTGTGGATCCCGCCAGTTTCGCCGTTCGACGCATGTGTGGTAGGTCGCGCGCCACCCTTTCGTTCGAGAATTCCATGGCCCTGAAAGTCGCGATCGTCGGCCTGCCCAACGTGGGCAAGTCGACCCTGTTCAACGCCCTGACCCAGACCGCGTCCGCCCAGGCCGCCAACTATCCCTTCTGCACCATCGAGCCGAACACCGGCGACGTGGCCGTGCCCGAGCCGCGGCTGGAGGTGCTGGCCAGCATCGTCGGCAGCAAGGAGATCATCCCCTCACGGATCAACTTCGTCGACATCGCCGGCCTGGTGCGCGGCGCCAGCAAGGGCGAGGGCCTGGGCAACCAGTTCCTGGCCAATATCCGCGACTGCGACGCCGTGGCCTTCGTCGCCCGCTGTTTCGAGGACAGCGACATCACCCACGTGGAAGGCCGCATTGACCCGCTGTCGGACCTGGACATCATCGAGACCGAGCTGATGCTCGCCGACCTCGAGAGCCTCGAAAAGCGCGTGCCCAACCTCGAGAAGCGCGCGCGCCAGGACAAGGACAGCGCCGAGACCCTTCGTCTGGTCAAGCTGGCGCTCGAGCAGCTGGGCAACGGGCGTCCCGCGCGCGCCGCCAAGGTCGCGCCCGAGGACTACAAGGCCTGGCACATGCTGCAGCTGCTGACCTCGCTGCCGGCCCTGTACGTCTGCAACGTCGATGAGGGCTCGGCCGACAAGGGCAACGCCTTCTCCGACAAGGTCGCCGAGCGGGCGAAGGCCGACGACGCCAAGAGCGTGGTCATCTCGGCCCAGATCGAGAGCGAGATCGCCCTGCTCGATCCGGCGGAGCGGGCCGAGTTCCTCGAAACCCTGGGCCTGCATGAGCCGGGCCTCAATCGCCTGATCCGCGAGGCCTATTCCCTGCTGGGTCTGCAGAGCTACTTCACCGTCGGCCCCAAGGAGGCCCGCGCCTGGACCATCGAGGTCGGCTGCACCGCGCCCCAGGCGGCCGGCGTGATCCATAACGACTTCGAAAAGGGCTTCATCCGCGCCGAGACCATCGGCTTCGACGATTTCGTCGCCTTCAAGGGCGAACAGGGGGCCAAGGACGCCGGCAGGATGCGCTCCGAAGGCAAGGAGTACATCGTCAAGGACGGCGACGTGATGCACTTCCGGTTCAACGTCTGATTGTTTTTCCGGAGACCCGACGCTAAGCTTCCATCTCCTGGGGCGCTGGATGCAGACAGACGTGGCCGAACCGCTCGTTCTCTATTCAACGACGACCCAACTCGCCTATCACGTCGCTCAGCAGTTCTACGCTCAAGTTCACTACGCTTGGTGCGCACCCGCTCGAAGTCCAGACGCCTTCGCTGTGCAAAACCCGCCGTCCTCGGATCCGATCGGCCTGTACTGGCGATACAAGAGAGACATCGACCGGGGTGATGAACATAGCGACCTGATCGCACGTCAACGCCTTGGGATTGTTCGCGGCGCGGGGGCCAAGGCAGCGAGCGGAGTCATTGACGCAGACGAGCACGCACACATCGAAGGCATCGCCCAGAGGGCGCCATTGGGAGATTTTCGGCCTCTTCTTCTCGTGATGCCGTATGATGCCGTGAGGGGTCTGGTTCGGTCAGCCGATATTGATGACCGAGCGAGAGTCTCGTCGAGCGAATACATCATTGAAGCGCTGCCACGGGCGGCATTCGATGTGCTTCGTTTGGAAGAGGATTGAGCGATGGATGTGAAGCCGCGTCTCAAAGACCTGGACCGCGCGCAGGTGGTCGAAACGGTTCATCTACTGATCCGACACCTCTTCGAGGTTCGCAGCCGTGAGGCTCTCAAGCGGATCATCGAGCTCGACTCACAAGGTGATGGAAAGGTTGAACGCGCGGTCCTGGGCCTCGCGGACGACATCGAGAAGGCTGAGGGAAGATCCATCGCGTCCCTGGATGACGACGCGCGTGGGAAGTATGTGCAGGCGCTGAACGGTTTCCTCTGGCGTCGAATTGGCAACGATCTGCCCTCCAACGAAGATGTCGACCTGGCGCTCGCTCGCCTTCGCACGGTTTCCTGACCCTTGGCCGAGGGGTGGCCGCCCCTTCCGCTCGCCACCGTGATCCCGCAGACTGGCGGCATGACCACCGATCACGCCGACGCCATCGCCGCCGCGCAGGCCGTCCTGGACGCCTTCATGGCGGCGTTCAACGCCCGCGACCTGGCCGCCTGGGAGAAGACCTTCAACTTCCCCAGCGTGCGGCTGGCCTCCAACACGCTGACCATCATCGAGCCGGGCTATCACAAGCCGGGCATGTTCGATCAGGGGGCCCTGAGCGACTGGCATCACTCCGCCTGGGAGCGGCGCGAGGTGATCCATGCGGGCCCGGACAAGGTTCATTTCGACACTCGCTTCAGCCGGTTTCGCGCCGACGGCAGCGTGATCGGCGGCTTCGATTCCATCTATGTCGTCACCTGCGAGAACGGCCACTGGGGCGTGAAGGCCCGCTCGAGCTACGCTCCATGAGCAGACGCGGCGAGCTGGCCAGCATGCTGGACTATGCCAAGCGGGTGGTGGTGTTCACCGGCGCGGGCATTTCCACCGAGTCCGGCATCCCCGACTTCCGCAGCCCCGGCGGGGTCTGGTCGAAGATGCAGCCGATCCAGTTCCAGGACTTCGTCGCCCGCGAAGACCGGCGCCGCGAGGCCTGGACCCGGGTTTTCAACGGAACCGCCCGCTGGACCGGCCGGGCGCCCAACGCCGGCCACGAGGGCGTCGCTCGGCTGGTTGCCACCGGCAAGGCGTTCAGCGTGGTCACCCAGAACGTCGACAACCTGCACCAGGACAGCGGCATCCCCGACGAGCTGATCGTCGAGCTGCACGGCAACGCCAGCTACGCCACCTGTCTCAGCTGCGGCCTGCGGCATGAGCTGCATCACCTGAAGCCCGGCTTCGTCGAGCGGGGCGAGATCCCGGCCTGCCGGTCCTGCGGCGGGCTGGTCAAGACCGCGACCATCTCCTTCGGCCAGCCGATGCCCCAGGACCAGATGGAGCGGGCCGAGGAGGCCACCCTGGCCTGCGACCTGTTCCTGGTGCTGGGCTCGTCCCTTGTGGTTTTCCCCGCGGCTGGCTTTCCCCTGCTGGCCAAGCGCAACGGGGCGATGCTGGCGATCGTCAACCGCGAGGCCACCGACATGGATCGCTACGCCGACCTGGTGCTGCACGACGAGATCGGCGCGGTGATGACGCAGATCGTGCCGCCGCTGGCCTAGCGCCGGTTGCGGGGGCGGCCGGCGGCCTGCCACAATGAGGAATGTCCACGCCGCGCCACGCCCTGTTCGACCTCGCCGCCGTCGCGGCGCTCGTCGCCGTTACGCCCGCCGAGGCCGCGGAACCCCTGACCGGCGCCGAGCTAAGGGCGGCCTGCCACGAGGCGAAGGGGGACGCCTATCGGCTGTTCGTCACGCCGGAAGTCACACGGCAGGGCGCCGAGCTGGCCGTCCAGGCCGTGATGATCGGCCCGAACGCCCCCTGGGGCGGCCCCCTGCCCCTGGCCTGCCTGAAGAACTGGCGACTGTCGGTCCCGGCCGCCGCGACCCTGTCGGCCGACCACGGCAGGCTGGTCATCGCCGACACGGCCGTTCCCGGGACGCTGGTCAAACTGACGGCCGAGTTCGACGGCAAGACCGCCGCCGTCGAGTTCACCGTTGTGGCGAAGGACGCCGTCGTGCTGACCGGCTACTGGTCGGAGGTCGGCGACACCGATTGCCCGGCCGGCGATCCGGTCCTCCGGGAGCTCCACTTCATCGCCGGCGGCAAGTTCGAGGCTACATGGATGCCGTTCGAGCGGTACATCGACTACTGGGGCGACTACAGCTTCGATGCGGCCACCGGCGCGATTGTTCTCAAGCCCACCGGCGGCAATCACGTCCCCGCCGACGCCGACCTGGACGGCAAGGCCGCCATCGGCCCGGACGGGCTGTTGCGGTTCACCGGCTTCTTCTTCGGCTCGCCGAGCAGCGGGCCGCGGCCGCCGCGCACCTGCGCCGTCTTCAAACCCCGCTAGCTCCGGAACCCGCGATGGCTGACATGATCAAGATCACCTCCGGCCACGACGGCTTCGCGTTCGCCGCCCTGCACGGCCAGCCGAAGGGCCCGCGTAAGGGCGGGGTCATCGTCATCCAGGAGATCTTCGGCCTGGACCAGTACATCCAGGCGGACGTTGCGCGCTGGGAGGCCCGCGGCTTCGAGGTACTGGCCCCCTCAATGTACGACCGGCAGGAGCCCGGCTTCCTCGCCGAACACGACGAGGCCGGCGTCCAGGCGGCGGTGAAGCTGGCGATGGCCAACGGACCGGACAACGCCATGAGCGACATCCAGGCCTGCATCGACTTCCTCAGTCATCGCGGGCCGGTGTTCATCGTTGGCTACTGCTACGGCGGGACGATGGTCTGGCTGGCGGCGTCGCGGTGCAAGGGCCTCAGCGCAGGCTCCAGCTACTACGGCGGCCAGGTGGCCGGGATGGCCGGCCTGCCCCTCTCCTGCCCGGTGGAACTGCACCTGGGCCGCAAGGACGGCCACATCCCTGCCGACGATGTAAAGGCGAAGGTGCAGGCCGCCCATCCCGAGGTCCCGGTGTGGATCTACGAAGCCAGCGGCCACGGCTTCAACAACGATGGCCGGCCGGAGTCTGACCTGGCCGACGCAGAACTGGCTCGCCGGCGCACGGTGGCCCTGTTCGAGGCCAACGGAGCCGGCTGAGATGGGCGAGCGCATCGCCCTGGCGACGACCGGCGGCAAGCCCTTCTCCGCCTGGCGCGCGGCGCCGGGGGACGCCCGCCGCGGCGGACTGATCGTGCTGCACCCCATCTGGGGCGTGACGCCGCACATCCGCGAGTTCAGCGACGGCCTGGCCGCCCAGGGCTACGAGGTCATCGCCCCCAGCCTGATCGATGGGACCAACGCGTTTCCGGACCTGAACACCGACTTTCCGATCCTCGCCCAGCGGCTGGCCATGGGCGAAGCGTCCGGTTGGGGCGCGGCGGCCATGGACGTCATCCAGGCGACGATCGACGCCCTCAACGGTCCGGTCTTCCTGCTCGGCTTCTGCTTCGGCGGCAGCACCGCCTGGTTGGCCGCCGCGCGCTGCGAGGGCCTGTCCGCCGTCGCCTGCTTCTACGGCGGCGACATCGTCAACCGCGTCGACGAAACGCCAAAGGTCCCGACGATCCTGCATTTCGGGACGCAGGACGAGGGCATTCCGCCGCAAGATGTGGCGACGATCACCGCCGCCCATCCCGATCTGCCGATCTGGCTCTACCCCGCCGGTCACGCCTTCGTGGCGCCCACGGCCGGTTATCATGAGGACAGCGCGAAACTGGCCATGCTGCGGACCCTGCAGCATTTCCAGCGCGGCGGGGGGACGAAGGGGGAGGTCTGAAGCGGGGACTGGCTTTCCTGTCCCTCGGGACTGGATAGCCTGTCCCCAGGCGGTGCTGGCGGGGACAGGACAAGCAGTCCCAAGGGACAGCCAGTCCTGTCCCCTCGCGGCTAATCCTTCGGCACGGCCCCGCCGCCCGGCCAGTCGGTGTCGCCGATGCGCTTGAGGTTCATCTCGAAGATCTGGCGGGGCGGCTGGCCCTCGGCGATGTACTCGCCGATCTCGCGCCAGGCGTCGCCCTTGATCACCGCCGTGTAGCGGATGCTGGCGTTCGGCCCGGCCGGCGTCGACCAGATGTAGCCATCGGCGGTCACCGTCAGGGGGAAATCGCCCTGACGGCCTAGGGCCCAGGACTTGAAGCTGAAGGTCTTGCCGACCGGATCGTAAGACATCACGCCGAAGGCGTTGAAGGTCACCGCGCCGGAGGCGTCATAGCCGCGGCCCTCGATGACCTTCACCGCGCCGCCGAGGAACGGGCCGATCCGTTCGGTCTGGGTGACCTCATGCTTCCTGCCGGTGCGGTCCATGGTCCAGGCGGGGCCGCGCCAGACGCCGTCCATGATCGCCAGCGGGGCCAGGGCCGCCTTCTGGGCGGCGATCAGGGCGGCGGGATCAGCCGGCTGGGCCAATGCCAGCGCGGGCGCCGCGCAGGCGATGGACAGGGCCGCGAAGGCGGCGAGGAACGAACGGCGCATGGGCGCTCTCCCTGTTGAACGCCGCAACTCTGTATTTCAAAGTTCTCTAAGTCAAGCGCAAAACGCCCGACCGGCCACGGCGCCCAGCCTGGCCATCATCTCCGGGTCGCGGGCCTCGGGCGCGGTAATGACCGCGCCGTCGAGGCAGGTATCGATCGGCGAGGCTGGCCGCTCCGCGGGCAGTGCCTCCGCCAGTCGCCGCACCAGCGTCCGGGCCCTCGCGGCGTTGGCCTGGAGCACCGCCAGGATCTGGCCCACCTCGACGGCGTCCTCGCCCGCGCGCCAGCAGTCGTAGTCGGTGACCATGGCCACCGACGCGTAGGGCAGCTCCGCCTCGCGGGCCAGTTTGGCCTCGGGCATGTTGGTCATGCCGATCACCGCGCAGCCCCAGGACCGGTAGAGCTCGCTCTCGGCGCGGGTGGAGAACTGGGGGCCTTCCATGCAGAGATAGGTCCCGCCCCGCGTCACCCGGTCGTCGTCGGCGCGCGCGGCGGCCTCCGCCAGCCCCGACAGGCGCGGGCAGACCGGATCGGCCATCGACACATGGGCGACCAGCCCCGTTCCGAAGAAGCTCGACGGCCGGCCGGCGGTGCGGTCGATGTACTGGTCCACCACCACAAAGGTCCCGGGCGGCAGGTCCTCCCTCAGCGATCCCACCGCCGACAGTGACAGGATGTCGGTGCAGCCGGCCCGCTTCAGTGCGTCGATATTGGCGCGGGCGTTGATCTCCCCGGGAGGGACGGCGTGACCGGGACCGTGGCGAGGCAGAAAGATCAGCCGGGTGGTCCCGATCCGGCCGGTAGTCAGGTCGCCGGACGGCGCGCCGAACGGGCTGTCAATCCGCAGGGTCGCGCGATCCTCCAGCCTCTCGATGTCGTAGAGGCCCGAGCCGCCGATAATCCCAAGGGTCCAGCCCGCCATGTTCGCCCCCAAGTCGCTATGCCCACACTTTCATGAACTCCGACAGATTGGGCAGGAAGTCCACGGCGGCGTGCAGCAGGATCAGCAGGCCGAGGCTCCGCGTCCGCGCCCAGATCAGGCCGAACAGCACCGCGATCGGCGACAGCACCCCGACGGTGAAGGCGAGGACCTGCGGCAGGCCGCCGGTCAGGTGGTCGCCGGCCGTATCCGGCCGCAGGTAGAGGCCGGGCGCATGAGCCAGGGCGAACAGCAGGGCGCCGATGACGATGGCCCCCGCCTCGGACTTGAGGAAGGCCGACAGCCGGGTCTGCAGCACCGCCCGGAACAGGAATTCCTCGCAGAAGCCGGCGACCACCGCGAGCCAGAGGAAGCTGACCGGCGCGGCCCAGGCGAAGGTCAGGGCCGTGGCCTTGATGCCCGAGATCTCCTTCAGGCTCGGCGAGATGACCATCATCAGCAGGGTGACGAAGCCGCCAAGGATCAGCAGCAGCGGCAGAAACCCCTTCGCGCCCGGCCGCAGGGCCAGCAGTGGCGCGACCCTCGCCCCGACCAGCTTGAGGATCAGGATCGGGATGACCACGTGCACGGCCAGCTTCACCGCCAGCATGACCAGTTCGTAGGTCTGGGTCTGGGGCGCCCAGGTCTGCTTGATCCAGGTGAACAGCCAGCCCAGCACCACGATGGCGTAGACCGCCAGCCAGGCCAGCACCGCAGCCAGCTCCGGCCCGGGCCGCGCGACCGCGATCTCGACGGGGTTTGCCTTGCGGGTGAAGAGCCAGACCAATGGCGGCAGTACACCGGCAAACACCACGCCACAGACGATGGCGTCCATGGCGTCGCCCGACTGCAGGCGGACGTAGACCGCCGCGCCCCAGACCATCAGGTAACCCAACGCCCAGGGCAGCAAGCCGCGCAGTCCTTGAGTCCGGTCCATAGTCGCCCCGCATTCCCCGCCGGCCTTGCCACCGGCGGCGCCCCTTTTTCATCGACCGGCGATCTTCGCAACTTAGCGATTGGTCATGTTCGGATTCGGAGCGCAGGCTGGCGGGGTGAACAGGCGCCCCCCCCTCGCCCTGGGTCTGACCCTCGGCCTGTTGCTGGCCCCGGCCGCGTGGGCCGGTGAGTCGGCCTGCTGGTTCGAGAACGGGGCGGTGGTGGTCCCGGCCGAGGTCGGCGGCGTGGCCGGCGACTGGCTGCTGGATCCATCGGCGCCCCACACCCTGCTGCACGAGACCCGGGCCCAGATGGAAGGCCTGCCCGAGGCCTTTGTCGCCACCGCCCATGTAGCCGGGACGCCGCTCACCGGCGTGCGGGTGACGGTAGCCGATCTGGACGGCCGGGCGCCGGGCTTTCCCACGCCCATCGCCGGGGTGCTGGGCGCCGACGTGCTGGCCCGGTTCACGGTGGACCTCGACTTCAGCCCCTGCCGGGTACGGCTGTCCGACGGTCCCTGGCGGCGGCCTACGCGCGGCGCGCGGCTGCTTCGGTTGACCCTGGCCGGCGGCGTTCCAACGGTCGCGGCGGCCGTGTCCGACGACCGCCGCGCCCGCGCCGGGCTGTTCGCGATCGACTTCAGCTCGCGGGCGGCGGTGCGTCTGACCAGCGCCCGCTTCCATCCCCTGAACGAGCCGGCCGTCAAGGCGCCCCACGGTGTGGCGCCGGGCCGGCTGCGGGCCCTGTCGCTGGATGGCGATCTTTACGAGGAACAGACAGCCGCCCTGGCGCCTGACATCGATCCGCCCCTGGCCGGGGCGCTGGGCACGGACCTGTGGTCGCGGTGGCGAGTCAGGCTCGACATCCGCCGCGGCCGGCTGCTGCTCAGCCCCAGATGAAGAAGGCCCGGGATCGCTCCCGGGCCTTCAGTCTTGTCAGCGGTCGAAGAGCCTAGTGGCTCTCGCCCCGCCACACCCGGCGGTAGCTGGCGTAGAGCAGACCGGAAAACAGGATCAGGAAGATCATCACCGAGAAGCCCATCTGCTTGCGGGCTTCCATGTGCGGCTCGGCGGCCCACATCAGGAAGGCGGCGACGTCTTCGGCCTGTTGCTTTACCGTCGACTTCGAGCCGTCGTCGAAGGTCACCTTGTCCGGTGCGAGCGGCGGCGCCATGCCGATAACCCCGCCGGGGAAGTACCTGTTGTAGTGCTGCCCCGGAGCCAGCGTCACACCGTGCGCCGGCGGCCCGAAGCCCTGCAGCAGGCTGGCGATGTATTCCGGGCCGCCTTCACGCGCCTTGGCCATCAGCGACAGGTCGGGCGGCGCGATGCCGCCGTTGCCGGCCTTGGCCGCGATGACGTTCGGGAACGGCGAGGGGAAATAGTCGGCTGGAGTGGCCGGACGCGTAATGGCGTCGCCGGTCTCGCCGTCGATGTCCGGCACCTGGGTATCCGCCGCGAGCGCCTTGACGACAGGGTTGTCGTTCGAGGTCTGGCCGGTCGCCGCCGAGTACTTCGGATCAAAGAACGGACCGCCCGGATCGCCGAGGTTGCGGAACGCCACCATGCTCATGCTGTGGCAGGCGGCGCAGACCTCGCGATAGACCTTGTAGCCCCGCTGGAGCTGGGCCTGGTCGAAGCGGCCGAAGGGTCCTTCGAAGCTGAAGTCGACGGCCATCGGCTTCTCGACGCCGCTGTTGGCCAGGGCCGGACCGCCGACGAGGAGCAGGGCCGCCGCGAGCAGGGTGACTTTGCGCAGCATCGGGGCTCAGTCCTTCTTGTCGCCGCCGAGAACCGGCGAGGAGATGGTTTCGGGCGTCGGCAGGGGCTTCTCGAACAGGCCCAGCAGCGGCATCACCAGCAGGAAGTAGGCGAAGTAGTAGAGGGTGGCGACCCGCGACAGCCAGACCCAGCTGTTGAGCTTGGAGTCGAGCAGCTGGAACGTCTCCAGGCCCGGGATCACCTGGTCGTCCGGGAGCTTGGCGCCGCAGAAGCCAAGAATCACGCAGGCCACCAGGAAGATGAAGAAGTACAGCCTGGCCTGGGGCCGGTAGCGCATCGACTTGACCTTGGAGGTGTCGAGCCACGGCAGGGCGAAGATGCAGGCGATGGCGCCAAACATGGCCAGGACGCCCATCAGCTTGTCCGGGATGGCGCGCAGGATTGCGTAGAACGGCAGGAAGTACCACTCCGGCACGATGTGCGACGGCGTCACCAGCGGGTTGGCCGGGATGTAGTTGTCGGCGTGGCCCAGGGCGTCCGGCAGATAGAACACGAAGGTCGCGAAGAGGATCACGAACAGGCTCATGGCGAAGCCGTCCTTCACCGTCGCGTAGGGGGTGAAGGGCAGGGTGTCGGCCTTGGACTTGGGTTCGACGCCGGTGGGGTTGTTCTGGCCGACCACATGCAGCGCCCAGACGTGCAGGATCACCACGCCGGCGATCATGAATGGCAGCAGGTAGTGCAGTGAGAAGAAGCGCTTCAGCGTCGGCTCATCGACGGCGAAGCCGCCCCAGAGCAGGGTGGTGATGGCGTCGCCGACCACCGGGAAGGCGCCCAGCAGGTTGGTGATCACCACCGCGCCGTGGAAGCTCATCTGGCCCCAGGGCAGGACGTAGCCCATGAAGGCCGTGGCCATCATCAGCAGGTAGATCACGCAGCCTAGGATCCAGAGGACCTCGCGCGGGGACTTGTAGGAACCGTAGTACACGCCGCGCAGCATGTGGATGTAGACGGCGATGAAGAACATCGAGGCGCCGTTGGCGTGCATGTAGCGCAGCAGCCAGCCGTAGTTCACGTCGCGCATGATGTGCTCGACGGAGTTGAAGGCGGTGGCGGCGCTGGGCGTGTAGTGCATCGCCAGCACGATGCCGGTGATCAGCTGGACGGCCAGGCACAGCGACAGGATGCCGCCGAAGGTCCACCAGTAGTTCAGGTTCCGCGGCGTCGGGTAGTCGACGAAGCTGTCCCAGACCAGACGGCCGACGGGCAGGCGCGCGTCAAGCCAGCGAGAGAAACCGTTCTTCGGTTCGTAGGTCGAATGTCCGCTCATCGATTAGCCGATCTTGACCTTGGTGTCGGAAAGGAAGGCGTAGTCAGGCACGGCGAGGTTCTTCGGCGCCGGGCCTTTGCGAATGCGGCCGGAGGTGTCGTAGTGCGACCCGTGGCAGGGGCAGAACCAGCCGCCGTACTCGCCGCCGCCGACCGTGGGCACGCAGCCCAGGTGGGTGCAGGAGCCGACCAGGACCAGCCACTGGGCCTTGCCCTCCTTGTGACGCTCGGCGTCGGTCTGGGGGTCGCGCAGGGCGGCGTGGTCGTCCTTCACCGCCGCGGCGATCTGCTCGGGCGTGCGGTTGCGGATGAACAGCGGCTTGCCGCGCCAGTTGATCGTCACCTGCTGGGCCGGCTCGATCTTGGTCAGGTCGTACTCGACGCTGGCGAGCGCCAGGGTGTCGGCCGACGGATTCATCTGGGCGACGAAAGGCCAGATCGCCGCGAGTCCGCCGCCGGCGGCGGCGGTAAGGGCGGCGATATGGATGAAGTCGCGCCGGGAGGGATCGTCCCCGGCTGCGGGATTCGTTGCGTCCACGGCGGTGTGGGCCACCTTGAGATCACCCTTCGTAAAGGCCGCGCCGACGGGGCGCGGCTCGCAAATGCTGGCGGAGCGCCCGTTCCGACGCGCGGCTTTACCCGTATTGGGTTGGTCGCCGCCCCGAAGAGGCCCCGTGGCAGGACCGATTAGTGCGCGTCTCGTCCTTTTTCAACTGACCATCGGCGGAATATGGATATCGACGCCGGATGGACGCCGATGATCTGGGCTGTAAAACCCGCGACATGACCCAGAACGCCCTGCTGGAAGACCGCAAGACCGCCGCCCGCGCGTGGTTCGAATCGCTGCGCGACCGGATCATCGCCGCCTTCGAAACCCTGGAAGACGAGGCGCCCGCCGACCTCTATCCGGGCGCGCCGGGACGGTTCGAGCGCAAGCCGTGGGTGCGCGAGGCGGGCGGCGGCGGCGTCATGTCGATGATGCACGGACGCCTGTTCGAGAAGGTCGGGGTGCACACCTCGATGGTCTTCGGGACCTTCACCCCCGAAATGGCCGCCAACATGCCTGGCGCGAAGGACGACCCGCGGTTCTTCGCCACGGGGGTCAGCCTGATCGCTCACATGACCAGCCCGCGCGTCCCGGCGGTGCACATGAACACCCGCTTTATCTGCACGACCCAGGGCTGGTTCGGCGGCGGGGCCGACCTGACGCCGCTGCTGGCCTACCAGCGCGAGCAGGCCTTCCCCGACGCCGTGGCCTTCCACGCCGCGATGAAGGCCGCCTGCGACGCCCATGACCCGGCCTGGCACGCGAAATACAAGCAGTGGTGCGACGAGTACTTCTTCCTGCCCCACCGCAATGAGCCGCGCGGGATCGGCGGCATCTTCTACGACCACCACGACAGCGGCGACTGGGACCGCGACTTCGCCTTCACCCGGGACGTGGGCGAGGCCTTCGCCGAGATCTACCCGGCCATCGTCCGTGGCCGCATGGCCGAGCCCTGGACGGCGGAGGAGCGCGAGGAACAGCTGATCCGCCGCGGCCGCTATGTCGAGTTCAACCTGCTCTACGACCGGGGCACAACGTTTGGACTGAAGACGGGCGGGAACGTGGAGTCGATTCTGAGCTCGATGCCACCGGTGGTGAAGTGGCCTTAGGCAATTCGGTGACAGTTTACGAATTCGCCCAGGGCGGGGCCGACAGGATTGGTCGGACCGCGAATTCGTAAACTGTCACCGAATTGTCGCCACCGAGCGACGCCTAATACGCCATCCCCTGGGCCACGGCCTTGAGCCGCTCCACCGCCGCCAGCTTGTCGTCGATGAAGTCCAGGTCGATCCACCAGTCCTCGACCTCCCGCATCACCTGGCCGACCCGCGGGCCCTTGGGCACGCCGGCGTTGATCACGTCCTCGCCGGTCAGAGGGAACACCGGCGGAATCCAGGTATCGGCCAGCGGCAGCAGCGCGCGCCACTGGTTGGTGGCGGCCGGACGATCCGACGCCGCCCAGGCCAGCTTGACCCGGTCGGCGAAGGCGCGGCCGCCGAGGCGATAGACGGCGCGGCGGGTCTCGCGCGGGCTCATCCAGGAGACGATGCGCGGCTCCTGCCCGACAGCGGCGACCAGCCGGTCCTTCAGGGCGTTGGACAGGCGCAGCCGCTCGGCGGTGTCCTGCGCCACCTGGGCGTCGTCGGGCAGCAGGCTGGCCAGCCGCAGTTCCGGATCGACGTCGAAGAAGTGCTCGGACTCGATGCGCACCAGGTTCTCGAAGCGGGTCAGGGCCTTCACCTGTGGCAAAACCGCCGACAGGACGCTGGTCGCCGCCATCAGCCGCAGGGCGGCGCCGGGATCGGGCGCGGCCAGCAGCTTGAGCAGCTCCTTCTGGGTCCGCTCGGCGGCGCGGCCCGACAGCATGCCCTTGAGCGCCTTGCAGGCCGCCAGCGCCGTCGGATCGGCGTCGCCCCGGCCGTACCAGGCCTGGAAGCGGAAGAAGCGCAGGATCCGCAGATAGTCCTCGCGGATGCGGGTCATGGCGTCGCCGACAAAGACGATGCGACCGGCCCGAGCGTCGGCCACCCCCTCGCCCGTCGGGTCGAAGACGCGGCCCTCGCCGTCGGCGTAGAGGGCATTCAGGCGGAAGTCGCGGCGCACCGCGTCCTCGTTCCAGTCCTGGGTGAAGGCGACCACGGCCCGGCGTCCGTCGGTGGAGACGTCCCGGCGCAGGGTGGTGATCTCGTAGGGCTTGCCCTCGCTAACCGCAGTGACCGTGCCGTGGTCGACGCCGGTGGGCACGACCTTGATGCCGGCCGATTCCAGCGCCTCGGTGACCTGGTCGGGGGTCAGGGTGGTGGCGATGTCGATGTCGTCGATGGGCTGGTTCAGCAGGGTATTGCGCACGCAACCGCCGACGAACCGGGCGCAGCCGGCGTAGCCGCGCGCCTCCAGCGCCTCCATGACCGCGCGGGTCGCGGAAAGCTCCATCCAGGGGCGCACGCCGATAGTTTCAAACGATGACATAGCCAAGGACTTAGGGCGCCGACCCGGCGGTGAAAAGGCGCAGTTTGGCGTATCCCCGGTCGCCGACGGGTTCAGGCGATGGCCGCGCCGTACAGCCGGTCGTAGAGGGCCCGCAGCATCCCGGCCGTAGCCCCCCAGATCAGCTGGTTCTCCCAGGTCATGGCGTAGAAGTGTCTCCGCTGCCCGTCGGGCATGTCGTAGTGCCGCCGCTCGTAGTTGGCCGGATCCATTAGAAAGCCGAACGGCGTCTCGAACACCTCGGCCACCTCGTCGGGATTGGGGATCAGCGGCAGATCCGGCGGCACGAACCCGACCACCGGGGTCACCAGATAGCCGGTGCCGGTGCGGTAGGGCGTCGACAGACCCGCGAGCGTGACGTGGTGGGCGCCGAGGCCGATCTCCTCCTCCGCCTCGCGCAGGGCCGTCTGGTGCACGGTCTCGCCGGGGTCCATGCGGCCGCCGGGAAAGGCCACCTGGCCGGTGTGCCGTCGCAAGGTGTCGGACCGGCGGGTCAGCAGCACCGACAGGCCGGCCTTGCGCTCCACCAGCGCCACCAGAACCGCGGCCGGCTTGACCGGTTCGGGGACAGGGGGAGCCATCTCCGGGTTCATGTCGAAATCCGACCTGTGCGGGCGGCTCGATCCGGCCGCGTCGCCGATGGGGTCCAGATGCCGGGCGATCCAGTCGCGCAGCTCGTCCGGCGAGGCCCTGGGGTTCACAGGCGATGCGCCCCGGCGGGGCCGACCGGGAACCAGGCGCCGCCCGACTCCACGCCCATCACCGGCCCTTCGGCCGTGTCGCGCTCGACGGCCATCTCCACCAGTTCGTAGAACACCGGCCGCGCGATCAGGGCCTCCAGCCCGCGCCGCACATGCAGATAGGGCCGTGGTTCGCCGGTCCTGCCGTCCATCTCGACGCGGATGGCGTTGCCCGGGCCGGCCTCGACCTCATCGCCGACGTTGGTCTGGAATTTCAGGGTCTCGCCCTCGCGATCGACGCGGATGGCGATGAAGGGCGAGTCCTCGACGACGATCTTCATCTTCTCCACCGGGGTGACCAGGTGGAAGCCGTCGGGATCCTTGCGCAGGACAGTGGAGAACAGCCGCACCAGGGCCTCGCGGCCAATGGGCGTGCCCTCGTGGAACCAGACCCCGTCCCGGCGGATGCGGATGTCGATCTCGCCACAATGTTCCGGATGCCACAGATGCACCGGCGGCAGGCCGCGACCGGGCGCCTGCTTGGCGGCGGCGATCACGCCTTCCAGACCGGGTTTCGCATCACTCATGGCGACAGTGTAGATGCCCCTCGCGCCGGGGAAAGCAATGGCGTGTCAAAGGGGACTGGATTTCGTGTCCCCCGGGACACGATTTCCTGTCCCCGTCACCCCGGCGCGGGGACAGCCAACGATGTCCCAGGGGACACCGTAAGTAGTCCCGCGTCACCCGGCCGTCACGAGCCCCGCCAGCCCGTCCGCGCCGCCGTCGCGCAGGGGCTTGAGCAGCACCCGGCGCTGATCGACCGGCCCCGGCATCCGCACGGCCTTCGCCGGCTCCGCCTCGAAGCCCACGCGGCCGAAATACGGGGCGTCGCCGACCAGCAGCACGGCCCGCCAGCCGGCCTTCGCCGCCGCGTCGCACGCCCGCTCGACCAGGGTCTGGCCAATCCGGTGTTTCCGCAGCTCGGCCTCCACGGCGATCGGCCCCAGGAACACCACCGGCTCGCCGCCGATGGTCACCGGCCAGAGGCGCACAGACCCCACCAGCACATCGCCCTCCCAGGCGGTGAACGACAGGTCGGGGATCAGGCGATTGTTCTCGCGAAGGCGGTCAGCCGCCTTGGCGTGGTGGCCCGGGCCGAAGGCGCGGTCGATGAGGGCGGCGACGAGCGGCGCGTCGGCGGGCTGCTCGGGGCGATAGGTGATGGCGGTCATTTCAGGCTCGAAGCGAAAAGGCGGGAACGGCCCCGCGCCTTTCGGCCGGGGGGCTTAAACGCGCGCTGATCCAGCGCGACGGATCGTTCGTCGGAGGCTGCGCATCGCGCCCTCGTCCTTCATCGCCACAGAGGCGCGCGACTTAGGGCCGGCCGCCTGCCGCGTCAACGGCTGTTGCGATAGCGTGGCGCGCGGGCGATTGTGCGCCGCCCCATGTCCGACTCCGCCGATCTCCCCGAACCCGACACCTCCTTCCGCGCCCTGCTGGGCCAGCGCGACTTCGTGCTGTTCTGGCTGTCGCGCTTCGTCGCCGTACTCGGCGTGCAGGTCCAGGGTGTGGCCCTGGGCTGGCACATCTACGCGGTGGCCCGCGACGTCGAGGGCATGGACGTCAAGCGGGCCGCACTGGTGGTCAGCCTCATCGGGCTGGTCTCGTTCCTGCCGGTGCTGCTGCTGGCCCTGCCCGCCGGGGAGACCGCCGACCGGCACGACCGCCGCCGCATCCTGCTGCGCTGCTACCTGGCCGAGATCGTCGTGGCCGCCGGTCTGGCGACGGTGACCTTCCTGGGTTGGGCATCGATCCCGGTGCTGCTGGGCGCGGCCGCCCTGTTCGGCGCGGCGCGGTCGTACTTCTCACCCGCCAGCACGGCGCTGGGACCCATGCTGGTGCCCAGGCCCCTGCTGCCGAGGGCGATCGCCTGGCAGTCGCTGGCCTGGCAGACCGCTTCGGTCGCCGGCCCGGCCCTCGGCGGGGTGCTGGTGGCCACCTCCCCGACCCTGTCCTACGCGGTCGCCGCCGTCCTCTATCTGGTCGCCGGAGTCTGCGTCTTTCTGATCCGCGGCAACGCCCAGCCGGTTGTGCAGCCGGGCTCACGCTGGGCGCTGATGAAGGAGGGGCTGGCCTATGTGTGGAACAACAAGATCGTCTTCGGGGCCATCTCGCTGGACCTGTTCGCGGTGATCCTGGGCGGGGCGACCCTGCTGCTGCCGGTGTTCGCCAAGGACGTGCTGCATGTGGGCGCGCAGGGGTTCGGCATCCTGCGGGCCGGGCCGGCGATCGGGGCGGCGGTGGTCGCCTTCTGGCTGGCCAGCAACCCGATCCGCAAGAATGCCGGGATCATCATGTTCTCGGCCGTGGCCCTGTTCGGCGTCGGCACCCTGATCTTCGGCCTGTCGAAGCTGATGTGGGTCTCCATGGGCGGGCTGATCCTGCTCGGCGGCGCCGACATGATCAGCGTCTATGTCCGCCAGACCCTGGTGCAGCTGGCCACGCCGGATCACATGCGCGGCCGGGTCGGCACGGTCTCGTCCCTGTTCATCGGCGCCAGCAACGAGCTGGGCGAGTTCGAGAGCGGCGTCGTCGCCCGCTTCCTCGGCCCTGTGGGCGCGGCGGTGTTCGGCGGCGTGGGCGCCCTGATCGTCACCGGCCTGTGGGCGAAGCTGTTCCCGGAACTTCGCAAGGCCGACAGGCTTGCTTGAGTGAGCATGGTGCGTCCTTCGACACGCGCTTCGCGCTGCTCAGGATGACGACCACCAATACGCGTCATCCTGAGCAGGCCCGCAGGGCCGTGTCGAAGGACGCACCTTGCCTAACGCTGCGTATGCCGCTTAGACGACGGGAAACTCGCAAAAATCATCCAAGGGAGAGCCATCATGGGCGTGCTTGAGGGCAAGGTTGTTCTGGTTACCGGCGCCGCGGGCGGCATCGGCAAGGAGTGCGCCCTGCTGGCGGCCCGCGAAGGCGCCAGGGTGGTGGTCAACGATCTGGGCGGCAGCGTGGGCGGCGGCGACGAGGGCGACGCGGGCCCGGCCCAGCAGACCGCCAACGAGATCAAGGCGGCCGGCGGCGAGGCGGTGGCCAACTCCGAGAGCGTCACCTCAATGGCCTCGGTCAGGGGCATGATCGAACAGGCGAAGGACACCTTCGGCGGCCTGCACGCCATCATCAACCCGGCCGGCATCCTGCGCGACAAGATGTTCCACAAGATGGACGACGAGGACTGGGACAAGGTCATCGAGGTGCACCTGCGCGGCGCCTACAACGTCTCCCGCGCCTCGGTGGAGCTGTTCCGTGACCAGCAGGAGGGCTCCTACGTCCACTTCACCTCGACCAGCGGCTTGATCGGCAACATCGGCCAGGCCAACTACGCCGCGGCCAAGCTGGGGGTCATGGGCCTCTCGCGGATCCTGGCCATGGAAGGGGCGCTGAAGAACGTGCGCTCCAACATCATCGCGCCGTTCGCCTGGACCCGCATGATCGCCACCATCCCGGTCAAGGACGAAGCCTCGGCCCAGCGCGTCGAGCGGATGAAGAACGCCATGCGCGCCGACCAGGTGGCCCAGCTGGCCGTGGCCCTCGCCTCGCCGGAGGCCAAAGACGTCAGCGGCCAGATCTTCGCCGTGCGCGGCAACGAGGTGATCCTGTTCGACCAGCCCCGGCCGGTGCGCAACATGGCCAACCTGCAAGGCTGGACCCCCCGCTCTCTGCTCGACGTCGCCTTGCCGGCGATGAAGAACAGCTTCTTCGACGCGGGAGCCTCGGCCTCCGTGTTCCCCTACGACCCGATCTGAGGAAAACCCATGCGCCGCGCCGCCATCGTCACGCCGATCCGCACCGCCGTCGGCAAGTTCCAGGGCGGGCTCGCCAGCATGACCGCCGGGGAGCTGGGGGCCGTGATCCTCAAGGCCCTGGTCGAGCGGACGAAGATCGATCCCGAGCGGATTGACGACGTGATCTTCGCCCAGGGCTACGGCAACGGCGAGGCGCCCTGCATCGCCCGCTGGTCGGCGCTGGCCGCCGGCCTGCCGCTGAGCGTCCCCGGCTACCAGCTGGACCGGCGCTGCGGCAGCGGCCTGCAGGCGATCATCGACGCGGCGATGATGGTCCAGACCGGAGCGGCCGACGTGGTCGTGGCCGGCGGCGTCGAGAGCATGAGCAACGTCGAATACTACACCACCGACATGCGGAACGGGGCCCGCATGGGCTCGGTGACCATGCACGACCGCCTCTCCCGCGGCCGGGTGATGAGCCAGCCGATCGAGCGCTTCGGGGTCATCAGCGGCATGATAGAGACCGCCGACAACCTGGCCCGCGACTACAACATCACTCGCGAGCAGTCCGACGAATACGCCGTCATGAGCCATCAGCGGGCGACGAAGGCCTGGGCGGACGGCAGGTTCGACGACGAGCTGGTCAAGGTTGCGGTGAAGCAGAAGAAGGGCGACCCGGTCATCTTCGACCACGACGAGGGCTATCGCCCCGACGCCTCCATGGAGACGCTGGGCAAGCTGCGCGCGCTGGAGAAGGACGGGGTGGTCACTGCCGGCAACGCCAGCCAGCAGAACGACGCCGCCGCCGCCTGCCTGGTGGTCGCCGAGGACAAGCTGGAGGAGCTGGGCCTGGAGCCGATGGGCTGGTTCCACAGCTGGGCCGCCGCCGGCTGCGATCCTTCGCGCATGGGCATCGGCCCGGTGCCGGCCGTCGAGCGGCTGTTCAAGCGCACGGGCCTTGGCTGGAAGGACATCGACCTGGTCGAGCTGAACGAGGCCTTCGCGCCGCAGGTTCTGGCGGTGCTCAAGGGCTGGGGCTGGGACGACCGCGACAGGCTGAACGTCAACGGCAGCGGCATCTCGCTGGGCCACCCGATCGGCGCCACCGGCGGCCGGATCCTGGCCAACCTGCTGCGCGAACTGCACCGCCGGGACGGCAAGTACGGCCTGGAGACCATGTGCATCGGTGGCGGCCAGGGCATCGCCGCGGTGTTCGAGCGGGCGTGATGGTCGGCGCGTTCATTCGCAAGGCGTTTGGACTGAAGCCGCCCTTCTGGGATGAGCGACTGGCGGTCCGCTTGCCCGGCAAGTACGTGATTGTCGGCCTGACCTGGCAGAGCTCCGGCGGCGAACGCCTCGAGCAGAAGCATGGCGTGATCATCGAGGCGGACCGTCAGCGGGGCATCGCCCTCGAACTCCGCGGCGCGGGACTCGGCGAAATCTACTGGATGCCGCCGCAGACCTCTGCCCTGCAGCCCGCCGAACCAGGAACCTATCGCATGAAGGGCTCCGGCGACGTGATCGAGAATCCCGACTACCTGGCGACCTGGATGGTTACGCCTCCGCAAGCCGGCTAAGGGTCGGGCCGCCTACCCGCCGGTGCTGTTGCGGGTCAGGTTCGATCGGACGATCGACTGGATGTCGTCCTTGCCGGGGCCGTCCATGCGTTGCCAGTCCCTGCGGGTCATGCACTTCTTCGGCAGCTGGATGCGGGTGCCGCTGACATCGACGCGCTTGCAGACGATCTGGTCAGCCGGCTTGACCGGCGCCGCAGCCGGCGCGGGCGGGGCCGACGCGGCGGTCGGCGCCTGGGCCAGGGCCGCCGAAGACATCAGGCCGCCGATTGCAAGGGCCATGAGAGCCGCGCGCATCATTGGCCGCACGCCCCGCCAGGCAGGCCGACGCAGTTCCGGCTCAGGCCGTTGCGGGTCAGGTTGTCGAGACCTTCCTTGGCGCCGTCGGACTTGGCGTCCCATTCGGCCTTGGTCAGGCATATCTTCTGCTGCGGCACCCGGCTGCCGGTGACCACCAGAATCTTGCAGATCTTGCCGTCCTTGGCGACCGAGGTCTGGGTCGGGGCGGGCGGGCCGTCCGAAGGGGTGATGGTCTGGACCGGCTGGGCCATCACCGGCGAGCCGAGCAACACGCACAGGACCAGGGCGGCGATCGAGGGCTTGATCATTTGGGGGTCTCCCGTTCCGTCGGCGACCAGCGTGATCCGACAAAGGGCCAATGGCAAGCCGGGCGTCTAGCCCCAGCGCTCCCGCCACTGGTCGCGGGTGACTTCCCAGTACAGCGACACCCGAATCGTCCCGTCCGGACGGATCGCGTCGCGCGTGCCCATGCGCACGAAGCCGGCGGCGTCGATCAGCTTGGCCGACCGGACGTTGTCGGTGGCCGCCGTCAGACCCATCATCCGCACGCCCAGGGCGTCGAAGATCCAGCCGAAGGTGTGCAGGGCGCCGGCCGCCCCCTGCCCGCCGTTCTGCCGGTCGGCGCGGAGAGCGCCGGCCAGTTCCGCCGCCGACCGGTCGGGCCAGATGCTGACGCAGCTGTAGCCGGCGATCATCCCCAACTCGTCGCGGGTCAGGATCAGCAGCCGCCGTCCCTCCTGGCGCAGGGACTCGGACTCGGCGATCCAGCGGGCCATGTTGGCCTCGGTGAAGGGCCGGGGCAGGTCGTAGATGGCGTCGGACACCGGCGGGTCGGCGAGGAAGGCGGCCAGGTCGGCGGCGTCGGCTGGGCCTGCCAGGGCGCGGCCCATGCCGAGGGTCGAGAGGTCCGCCGACAGCACCGCCGCCCGGATCGCCGCCGCTTCCTCGGGCGGGACATCGAGCACGGTGACCGGCGGGGCGCTCATGCCGCGTCCGCCAGGCGTTCGAGCGGCGCGCCGGTCAGCCGCCGGGTGGTCCAGCCGTCAAGGGACTCAGCGCCCAGGGAGTCGTAGAAGGCGATCGAGGGGGCGTTCCAGTCGAGCACCGCCCAGTCGAGGCGCGGAAGGTTCTCATTCCGGCACCGGCGGGCCAGACCAGCCAGCAGGGCCCTGCCGGCGCCATGGCCTCGCGCCGCCTCATCGACGAACAGGTCTTCCAGATAGATGCCGTGTCGGCCCCGGAAGGTGGAGTAGCTGTAGAACCAGACCGCGAAGCCCACCGGCCGGCCGTCCACCTCGGCGATGTCGCAGAACACCCGTGGGGCCGGGGCGAAGAACGCCGCCTCGACTTCGACCAGGCTGATGTCGGCCTCGTGCCGCAGCTTCTCGTAGTCGGCCAGGGCGAGGATGAAGCGGAGGATGGTCGCTGCGTCGCCGGGACGGGCGGGTCTGATGGTCAAGCTCACGCGGCGTCTCCCCTGATCACGGCGCTGAGCCTAAACCGCCCTCCGCGTCATGGGGAGGTGCGTCCTTGCGTGGTTCGACACGCGCCTGCGGCGCTGCTCACCATGACGTGCGCTCAAGCTACGTCATCCTGAGCAGGCCCTCAGGGCCGTGTCGAAGGACGCAGGGATGCTCACCCCGCGCCGACCGTCTCCACCGACAGCGCCCACAGCCGATCGGCGCTCTCCGGATTCAGGGCATGGGGCAGGACGCCGACAAAGGGCGCCTCCTTGGTCCAGGGCTCCGCCTGGTTGCAGTTCTCGAGATAGAGCCCGCCGATCCCCTCCAGCTCCGGTCCGACCGCCGCCCAGACGCTGGTCGAGGCGCCCTGCTCGGGGGTCTTGAAGCCGTCGCGGATCTTGCCGGTCTCAGGATCGATCCAGCCCATGGCGACCATTTCCTCGTGCTGCATGTGCCGTTGCAGGGGGGTCATGATGCCGCCGGGCATGACCGCGTTGGCGGTGATGCCGCGATCCTTGAAGCGCTTGTGGAAGCCGACGGCGAACAGGCTGTTGGCGGTCTTGGCCTGGCCGTAGCTCTCCCACTTGTCGTAGGGCCGGGTGATGTAGTTGACGTCGTCCCAGTTGATGTCCGACCGGCGGTGTCCGATCGAGGACAGGGCCACCAGCCGCGAGGGCCGACCGGCCTGTTTCGCCCCGGCTTCCAGCGCCGGCGCCAGCAGCACCGACAGCAGGAAGTGGCCGAAGTGGTTGGTGCCGATCTGCATTTCGAAGCCGTCCTTCGTCCGGTCCAGCGGACAGGCCATGACGGCGGCGTTGTTGATCAGGATGTGCAGCGGCTTGTCGCCCCACCGCCCTGCGAAGGCGCGGATCGAGGCCAGCTCCGACAGGTCGAGCATCTCGAACCGGGCGCCCGGTCCCTTGGCGGTCTTGTTGATCTCGGCGCAGGCCTCCGCCGCCAGATCGGGCTTGCGGGCGGCGATGACCACCTCGGCGCCGGCCTCGGCCAGGGCGCGGGCGGTCTCGATGCCGATGCCGGTGGCGGCGCCGGTGACGATGACGGTCTTGCCGGTGAGGTCGTGGCCGGCGACGATCTCGCGCGCCGGCGTGAAGGCCCCGAAGGGCGAGGTGATGCGGTCGGGCATGGTCTAATCCTCTTTCGTGAGTTTCGTTGTGACGGACTCGAGCCAGCGCGCGATCGTCCGGGCGTCCGCCTCGGACAGGTCCTCGCCCATGCGGGCATTGAGCTCGCCGAGCACGCGGACGGCGTCGTTGCGCGCGGCCCAGCCCTGTGCGGTGAGGTGAAGCCGTTGGCCGCGCCCGTCCCGGGGGTCGGGGCGCCGTTCGACCAAACCGGCGCGGGTCATGCGATCCACCAGGCCGGTCATGGCCGAGGGGGCGACATCGAGCGCCTCGGCCGCATCGCCGATGGCGGCCCCGTCGGACTTGCCGAGATAAAGCACCAGTCCCGCCTGGGCCGAAGAAAGGCCCTCATTGGCCGCCTCCGCCTCGATCCAGCGCTCCATGCGCCGGTAGGCCGTCTTCAGCAGGATATAGAAGGTCGGGCGGTCGCTCATCGAACGCCAGCATATACTTCACATACGAAGGATCAAGTTCGCATGTGAAATAAATCAATTTCCCTTCCTCCCCGCGAAGCCGGGGAGGGGGACCATGCGGAGCATGGTGGAGGGGGCAGCGCGGACCTCTTAGATTGCCATGGATATGAATACTCGTTATAATTGAGGCATGGAAATCCGCTCAACCCTCACGCAGGCCAGACTCCTCCGGCGGCGAATGACCCGCACCGAAATCACCCTCTGGCAAACCCTTCGCGGCAAACAACTCGAAGGCCTCAAGTTTCGCAGACAACAGGTGATCGGACCTTACGTGGTGGACTTCTTCTGCGCCGCGAGTCGGCTGGTCGTGGAACTCGACGGTGGTGCGCACGCGGATGAGGACGCGCAGGCTCATGACGCGCGACGGGATCAGTGGATTGCCGCTCAGGGTCTGCGAATTCTGAGAATACCAAACGGCCTGGTGATCGATGATCTCGCCAGCGCTCTGGCGCTGATCGTACAAGCCGCGCGGCCGAATGCGAGAATCCGGCAAGTCGGCTAACGCCGGTGCTGCCCCCTCCACCACCCTTCGGGCGGTCCCCCTCCCCGGCTTCGCGGGGAGGTAAGAACCTATTCTACCCCGCCCGGTACCAGATCACGCCGTCTTCATCGGCCTGCGCCACCGCCTTGCCGCGTTCGATCAGGCAGTTGATGTGGGCCAGGCTTTCGCCGGTGGCCATGCCGACCAGCTCGGGGCCGATCGGCCGGGCGAACAGCGCGCCAAAGACGTCGACGGCCCGTTTGGGCTCGGCCAGGGTCTTCTCCAGCCGGCCCAGAGACCGCTCGTGCCCGGCGATCAGGTGATCGAGGCGGGCGTGCAGGCCGTGGAACGGGTCGTTGTGCGCCGGCAGCACCAGCACATCGTCGGGCACCTCGCGCTTGACCTTGGCGCAGGACGTCATCCAGTCGGTCAGCGGGTCGGCGTCCGGCTCGGTCGGGAACACCGAGACATTCGACGAAATGCGCGGCAGCACCTGGTCGCCGGAGATCAACAGCTTCAGCTCAGGGCAGTAGAGGCAGGCGTGGTCGGGCGAGTGGCCGTTGCCGGTGACGATCCGCCAGGTATGGGCGCCGATCTGGAACTCTTCCCTGTCGTCCAGCCGGCGATAGCTGTCCGGCAGTTGGTAGATCGCCTTGCCGAAACCGCCGAACCGGGCGCGGTAGTTTTCCAGCGCATCCTCGTCCCAGCCGGCGGCCTTGTAGAAGCGCATGCCGTCCTCGGGCGCCTCGCGGCCGGTGTCGGCCACCAGCATGCGACATTGCAGGTACTCCAGCCGGGTCATCCACAGGCGGCACTGGAACTTGCGCGTCATCCAGCCGGCCAGGCCGACGTGGTCCGGATGCAGGTGGGTGACGATCACCCGGGTGATCGGCCGGCCGCCGAGGGCGTCCTTGAACGCCGTGCGCCAGGCCTGGGAGGTGTCGCGGGTCTGCATGCCGGTATCGACCACGCACCAGCCCTCGCCGTCCTCGATGGCCCAGACATTGATGAACTGCAGGGCGCCGCCCAGCGGCATGCGCAGCCACTTGACCCCGGGCGCCACATCCACCGCGTCCCCGGCGCCGGCGGTCGGTCCGGACTCGAACGGATAGTCCAGTTTCGGACGACGGATTTCCGTCGCCGTCTCTTCAATACCGTCCCGCAACTTGCCGCACTCCCGATGAACGCCGCCATCATCGGCCGTTCAGCCCCGCGCCGCAATTCCGCCGGTGGGTTGCGTGATCTTGACCCCCGAAAAAAGCGCGCGTTTAAGTCCGCGCGAGGATTCTGCCAGGAGTTGGACAATGAAGATCATCAGGATCGGCCTGGCGGCCGCTCTAGCGCTCGTCGTGATGGCGCCCGCCACCATGGTGGCCGCGGCCAAGAAGCCACCCGCCGCCGGCGCGATCGACCCGAAGTATCGCGAGAAGGGCATGGCCGACACGCCGGCCCTGGTCACCGCCGCCGGCCTGAACTGCACCGTGGCGGACGCCGTCTGGATCGGCGAGGACAAGAAGACCGGCCAGAGCTTCTACGAAGTCGCCTGCAACCCGGGTTTGGGCGGCGTGCTGCTGGTCAAGAAGGACGATCCCAAGCCGGCCTACTATCCCTGCCTCGAAACCGGCAAGCCCGGCGCCGACGGCAAGCCCGGCCCGCTGGCCTGCAAGCTGCCCGCCAACGCCGATCCGGTGCAGGCGATCGCGCCCTTCATCGCGAAGTCCGGCGTGACCTGCGCCATCGACAAGGCCCGCTCCATCGGCGCCAGCAGCAGGAACACCTTCTTCGAGGTCGCCTGCCAGGGCGGCTACGGCTTCATCGTCGTGGCCTCCTACCCGGCCGACGCCAACCTTGAGGTCAAGGCCAACACCTGCCTCGCCTACGACGATCCCGCCGGAAACCTGTACTGCCAGCTGACGCCCCGCGAATCGCAGCTGGCCATGGTCGACACCCTGGCCGCCGCCTCGGGCAAGAACTGCGCGGTGACGGGCAAGCGCTACATCCTGACCTCGACCAACGGCTCGATGTACTTCGAGGTCGCCTGCGGCGACGGCAAGGGTTACGTGCTCGAACGCGCCGCCAACGGCTCGCTGGCCCGGGCCATCGACTGCGCCAACGCTCCCGGCGGCGCCGAATGCACCCTGACCGACGCCCGGGAAGCCAAGACCGAACAGGCCGGCCTCTACAGCCGCCTGGCCGCCAAGGCCGGCTTCCCCTGTCAGGTCGAGAAATACGCCCTGTTCCCGGCCCGCGTCGCGCGGACCGAGGTGGTCGAACTGAAGTGCTCGGACCGTCCCGACGGCGGCGTGGCGGTGTTCACCGCCGACGGCGGCAAGGTCTACAATTGCATCATCGCCGAGCTGCAGGGCTACGCCTGCTCGTTCACGCCAAGAGCCGCTTCGGTGATCAAGATCAGCGCCGACCTGAAGGCCCTCGGCAAGGGCTCCTGCGTGGTCAACGACGCCCGCATCATCGGCAAGACTGAAACGGGGGACGGCTTCATCGAGGTGTCCTGCGCCGACGGCCTGCCGGGCTGGGTGCTCAACTACGGCCCGAACTCGGACACGCCCATGGAAGTGCTGAGCTGCAAGCAGGCCGCCGGCATCGGCGGCGGCTGCAAGATGGC
>JACRBD010000280.1 GCA_016234625.1 Caulobacterales bacterium
ATCTGGCTGCGGGACACGGCGCCCATCTTCGTGAAGGACGGCACCGGCACCCTTCAGGCCGCCTGCTTCCGCTTCAACGGCTGGGGCGGCAAGTACGCGCTGGAGGGAGACGATCAGGTCGCCGCCCAGATCGCCGCCGCCTCCGGCGCGCCGCTGGCGGTCAACGACTTCGTCCTCGAGGGCGGGGCGGTCGACCACGATGGCCTGGGCACCGTTCTGACCACCCGCCAGTGCCTGCTCAACCCCAACCGCAATCCCGGCTGGACCCAGGATGCCGCCGAGGCCGCCCTGGCCGCGTCGCTGGGAGCGCGCAAGGTGCTGTGGCTCAGCGACGGGCTGCGCAACGACCATACCGACGGCCACGTCGACAACCTGGCCCGCTTCGTCGCGCCGGGCGTGGTCGCCTGTCCGATCCCCTGGGGCAAGGCCGACCCCAACGCCGACCTCTACGACGAGACCGCCCGCCAGCTGTCGATGATGACCGACGCCCGCGGCGGCCAGCTACAGGTCATGCGCATCCCTTCGCCGGGCTGGATCGATGGCGAGACCAGCGCCCAGCCGGCCCCGGCCAGCCACATGAACTTCATCGTCGCCAACGAGGCGGTGATCGTGCCGCTCTATGATGACGCCCGGGCCGGCGCCTTCGCCGTCGACGCGGTGCAGAGCCTGTTTCCCGAGCGCAAGGCCATCGGTCTGTCGTCCACCGCCATCCTGACCGGCGGCGGCTCGTTCCACTGCATCACACAGCAGGAGCCGGCCTGATGGCTCGCACCCTCAGCCTCGCGGCGATCCAGACCAGCTACGGCATGGATCTGGCCGCCAACATCAGCAAGACCGAGGGCTTCATCCGTGAAGCCGCGGCCAGGGGCGCTCAGGTGATCCTGCCGTCGGAGCTGTTCCAGGGACCCTACTTCTGTGTCTCGCAGGAGGAGCGCTGGTTCGCCACCGCCCACCCCTGGCGCGACCACCCGGCCGTCAAGGCCCTGGCGCCGCTGGCCGGCGAGCTGGGCGTGGTTATCCCGATCTCGATCTTCGAGAAGGAAGGCCCGCACTATTTCAACAGCCTGGTGATGGCCGACGCCGACGGCGCCCTGCTGGGCGTCTATCGCAAGAGCCACATCCCCGACGGTCCCGGCTATCAGGAGAAATACTACTTCCGCCCGGGCGACACCGGCTTTCGGGTCTGGGACACGAAGCACGGCCGCCTCGGCGTCGGCATCTGCTGGGACCAGTGGTACCCCGAAGCGGCAAGGGCCATGACCCTGATGGGCGCCTAGGCGCTGCTCTATCCCACCGCCATCGGCAGCGAACCGCATGACGTCAGCCTCGACACGGCCCTGCCCTGGCGGCGGGCGATGCAGGGGCACGCGGTCAGCAACATCATTCCGGTGGTCGGGGCCAACCGCATCGGCTTCGAACCGTGGGAGGGCTATCCCAACGGCGGCCAGACCTTCTACGGCTCGTCCTTCATCGCCGACCATCGCGGCGACCTGGTCTCGGAGCTCGGCCGGGCCGACGAGGGCCTGGTGCAGACCACGGTGGATCTCGACTTCCTCGCCACCCACCGGGCGGCCTGGGGCTTCTTCCGCGACCGCCGGCCGGACCTCTACGGCGCCCTGACGGGGCCGCGCCCGGCGTAGTCCTTGGTCTCCCTTCCCCCTGGAGGGGGGACGGGCCGGGGATGGGGGTGGAGGCGACTGGGCAACCCACACTTCACGTCATCCTGAGCAGGCGCGCAGCGCCGTGTCGAAGGACGCACGACCAGTTTGCGTGGTTCGACACGCGGCTTTCGACCGCTGCTCACCATGACGTCGATCTTGCTGCTTCGACCACCTCCACCCCCATCCCAACCCTTCCCCCTCCAGGGGGAAGGGCCTGGGTCAGCGGTCGCGGGACGCCGCCTAACCGCGCCGCAATCAGGGGACAGCTTACTCATTTCCCGACGAGCGGGGGATCAGGCGCTGGAAATGAGTAAGTTGTCCCCTGATTGCCTGATCAGCCGCCGCAACCCTGCGCCGGCGGAGCGCGGGCCAGTTC
>JACRBD010000282.1 GCA_016234625.1 Caulobacterales bacterium
AGGTCTGCCGCCAGCCCTTCTCGCCGGCGACGTAGTTGTTCAGGCTGCCGCCGCCGCCGCCCTGGACCGGCATCCAGTTCTCGCGAATGGCGCAGCCTCCGTAGAGCCGCTCGATCAGGCTGTGGGCGACCAGCTTGTCCTGGCCGGTCGGATAGACGTCCCAGCGGCCGACCCAGAAGTCGAACTGGCGGTATTCCGGCGTCGCGCAGGCCGGCGGCGTCGTGGTCGGGGTCGTGGTCTGGGCGGCGGCCGGTCCCGCCGCCAGCAGGGCCATGGTCAGGAGGAGTGGAGTCGCCTTCATCATTTTCCTCGCTGGCTCATCACGCCCAGGACCACGCCCACCGCCAGGATCGCCAGCCCGGCGTAGGCCATGGCCGGATTGCGCAGGACCGTCTGGCCGACGGCCATCAGGGCGATCCCGGCGCCGATCAGGGCGATGCCCGCCGGGCCGCTGAACGGGGGCGGCGGCGGCGGCGCGGGATCGGGGGGAACGGGATCGGTCATCGGGAGCAGTCTCCGGTCCACGACCATGAACTTGGCGCGGACAGCGGCAAGTTACCAATTGGTCATGTACAGGTCCCACCTCGCGGGTGATCGTCCGTGGCGACAATTCCTGCCATGCTGGCCCGCCATCGCCACCGGAGCTCGGCCATGACCTTCGACATCTCCGCCCTGCCGTTCGCCAAACTGATGGGGGTGGAGATCACCGCCGCGGCCAGGGACCGGGTCGAGGGCCGGCTGGAGGTTCGCGAGGACCTCTGCACCGCCGGCGGCATCCTGCACGGCGGGGCGATGATGGCCTTTGCCGACAGCCTGGGCGCGGTGGGCGCCTTCCTCAACATCACGCCCGGCGTGCGGACCACCACGCTGGAGAGCAAGACCAACTTCATCGGGTCGGCCAAGGTTGGGACGGTGGTGACGGCGGTTTCCACGCCGCTGCATGTCGGCCGGAGGTCGAGCGTCTGGCAGACGAGGCTCGAGGGCGAGGGCGGCCGGCTGGTGGCGTTGATCACCCAGACCCAGATGACGGTGGAAGGGTAGTGCGTGCTTCGACACGCGCTCTTCGAGCGCTGCTCAGCATGACGAACACAAATGCACGTCATCCTGAGCAGGCGCGAAGCGCCGTGTCGAAGGACGCAACGCTATCACCGCAGGTCATCGGGAGCCTCCGCCCGCTCAAACATCCCGTAGTCCCGCACCACCCCGGCGATGCGCAGACGGTAGTCCTCGAAGATCCGCGTCCGCCCGTCCGCCTGCGCCGCCCGGTGCTCGCCGAGCGTCCGCCATTCCGCCACCGCCGCCTCGTCGCGCCAGAAGGACAGCGACAGGATCTTGCCCGGCCGGCTGAGACTCTCGAACCGCTCGATCGACAGGAACCCGTCGACGCCGTCCAGCAGCGGTCGCAGCCCCGCCGCGGTGGCCAGGTAGTCCTCGCGCAGGCCCTCGCGCGGAAGGACCTCGAAGATCACCGCGATCACGCCGTCACCGGCCGCAGGAAGGTCCGCTCCTCGCTGAGAATGAACCGCTTCTCCCGGGCCATCCGGAAGTTGGCCGCGCCGACGGGGTCGCTCTTCAGGCGGGCGCGGTAGGTCTCGTAAGCGGCCAGGCTGGGAAAGCCGATCAGGGCCTGGGCGATGTTGTCGGTCCCTTCGTGCGGCATGAAATAGCCGATCAGGTCGCCGCCGCAGGCCGGGATGATGGTCAGCCAGTTCCGGGCATAGGCCTCGAAGGCCTCCCGCTGGTGAGGATCGATGACGTAGCGGATAAAGCAAACGATGGCCATGCAAGGGCTCCGGTATGGTTCGATGTCCAGCGAACTGTAGCCGCTTGCCTCGCGCTGACGTTTCGCTCACGATCGCACTATGAAAGTCGGACCCGATATCGCCCTGGTCGCCGCCCTGCTGGGCGATCCCGCCCGGGCCAACATGCTCACCGCCCTGATGGCCGGCCAGGCCCTGACCGCCGGCGAGCTGGCGCGGGAGGCCGGGGTCACGCCCCAGACGGCCAGCTCACACCTGTCGCGGCTGGAGAAGGGCGGGCTGGTGACCGGTCGCAAACAGGGCCGGCACAGCTATTTCGCCCTGTCCGGCGACGACGTGGCCGGGGTGCTGGAGGGGCTGATGAGCCTGGCCGCCCGCACCGGCCACGCCCGAACCCGTCCGGGACCGAAGGAACCGGCGCTGCGCCACGCCCGGGTCTGCTACGATCATCTGGCGGGTGACCTGGGCGTGCGGATGCTCGACAGTCTGGTCGCCGCCGGCCGACTCGACGCCGATCTTCAGCCGACAGCCTATGGCGAGGCCTTCTTCACCGCGCTGGGAATTGACCTGGCGGTGTTGCAGGCCGCCCGCCGCCCGCTGAGCAAGGCCTGCCTCGACTGGAGCGTCCGCCGCAGCCACCTGGCCGGTGCGCTGGGCGCCGCGGTGCTGGGGCGGCTCTACGCCCTGGGTTGGGCCAGGCGGGTCGAGGGCGAGCGGGTGGTGGCCTTCACCGAGGCCGGCGAGCGGAAGTTCGGCGAGGTGTTCGGCCTCGCCTAGCGGCCGGCGAACCACAGCATTCGATAGGCGTTCATCGCCGTCTCGCCCAGTTGCTCGACCAGGCGGTAGTTGACGATCGCCCCGATCGGCGCCCCGACCACCGGCAGCAGCTGGGCCAGCTTCGCCAGGTCGATGTAGTCGCGATACTCCTGCTGGAACTTGCGCCAGTCGAAGTCCTCGGGGGAGGCGGGTTGCCGGCCCTCGGTCATGGCCAGCAGCACATCCTTGCGGTGGTCGGCGCCGGAGAAGGCCAGCTGGAAGATCGACAGGATGTACAGCCGCTCGCGCCAGTCGCCGGCGTCATGGCCATAGAGGCCGGCGATCTCGAACAGCAGCTTGATCTTGATGGCGATCAGGGCCGGGAAGTCGGCCGCCGCCAGCAGGAAACCGCCCGCGCCCGTCGCGCCGCCTTCGAGGGTGGCGACGTTGCGGTAGCCGCTGATCGCCTTGCGCACGCGGATTTCCCGCTCCCGCAGTGACCCCGTCGTCAGCGGCGGGCCGCTGACGAAATCGGAGCCGACCAGGATCCCGCGGGTCATCTGCTCGATGACCCGGGTGACGGCGGCGTGGATCTTTTCCGGGATCATCCGGTTGACCCGCATCTGCAGGCCCTTGGCCGCCCTGGCGAAGGCCGATGGCTCGGCCAGCATGGCCGCGCGCCAGGCGGCGAGTTCGGCGCGGGCCTGGGTCTCGTGGGCGCGATCGGCGGGGTCGGTCATGGCCTCTACATAGGCTGATGCTGATCCGCCCTGAAGGCCTTGATGGAATGGTTCGCTCCGGACGGCGACCTTGGTCAAGGACCGCCTTCGGCGGCCGCGCAGCGGCGAGCCCTTCGGGCTCGTCCTTGACGAAGGTCCCGCCGGAGCAAGGATGCTCATCAAGACATCAGGACGAATTCCGCCGCGATGGCGGAACGGCCTACAGGCTCGCGTACCCCGCCTCGATCAGGCGCCGGCTCCTCGGGTCGCCGATCAGGTGGACGTCCTGGCGGTTCATCACATAGGCGCCGGCGACGCGGCGCTCCGGGTCGGCGAAGGCGCAGCTGCCGCCCCAACCGGCGTGACCGATCGTTGTGGGGGTCGGACCGAAGAAGAGGTTCGGCTCGTTGCGCATGAAGCCGGCGGCCCAGCTCATCTCGAAGGGCAGCACCAGATCCTGGCCGCGGATCCGCTGGCGGCTCATCTCGCGGACCGAAGCCGGCGACAGCACATGCACGCCGTCGATCTCGCCGTCGGCAGCCAGGGCGCCCATGAATCGGGCCAGCGCCTCGGCGGTGGCGTGGCCGTTGGCCGAGGGCACCTCGATCCGCCGCCAGTCGCCGCCGGCGCGGCCGCTGGGCCCGGCCCAGGTCGAAAGGAAGGCGGCCCTCTTCGGAGCGGTGACCTCGCCGAACGCCGGCAGGGCGCCGGGCGGCTTCAGGTCGGCAGCCCGACTGTGCTCGCTGTCGGGCAGGCCGATCCACAGGTCCAGGCCGGCGGGACCTGTGATGTCCTCGCGCAAGGCGGCTCCCAGACTGCGGCCATCGACGCGGCGGAAGATCTCGCCGACCAGATAGCCGACGGTCAGGGCGTGGTAGCCGCTGGCGCTGCCCGGCGGCCACATCGGCGCCTTGGCGGCCAGCATGGCGACGATGGTCGCCGGATCGTACCAGAGGGTCGGGTCGATCGGCTCGACGAAGCCCGGCAGGCCGGCCTGGTGCGACAGCACCTGTTCCACGGTGATCGCGCCCTTGCCCTCGGCGGCGAACTCCGGCCAGACCTCGGCCACCGGCTGGTCCCAGGCGAGGCGGCCCTGCTCGACCAGCCGGGCGATCATGGTCGCGGCCACGGCCTTGGTGGTCGAGAAGACCAGGGTCAGAGTCCTGTCGTCGAACAGCCGGGTCTGTTTGCGGTCGGCCCAGCCGGCCCACAGGTCGACGACCATCTCTCCGTCCACGGAGAAGGCGAACCGGGCGCCCAGTTCCTGGCCGGACTCGAAATTGGCGGCGAAGGCGTCGCGGATGGCGGCGAAGCGCGCGTCGCAGTGACCGTGGATCTCGAGGCTCACGCCAGTCTCTCGATGCGGACGGTGGGGCTGGCCTGCTTGATCCGGCCGCCCATGGCCACGATCGGCAGCTCGGGCGAGGCCCAGATGCCGGCCGAGGCGATGGTTTCGGCCAGGCCGCCGACGGCGCGGGCCAGGCCGTAGGACGGCGTCTGGCCCTCCAGCAGGGCGGCGGCGAACAGGGCGGTCAGCAGGTCGCCGGTTCCGCTGGGCACAGTCTCGCCCGCCTTCTGGTGGGCGGCCAGCCAGGCCTCGCGCTTGTCGGCGTAGACGACGCCGATCTCATTGCCGCGGATGACCGAGGAGACCAGCACCGCCTTGCCGATCAGGCGGGCGGCCTTGACGGCGGCCTCGGGGCTGCGGGCGTCGGCGCCGGTGATCCGCTGCAGCTCCCAGCTGTTGGGCGCCACCAGATCGGCCTTGGGAATCAGGTGGTCGATCACGGCCTGGGCAACCTCGGCGGGCACGAACAGGCCCTTGCCGGAATCGCCGATCACCGGATCGACGACGATCATCGGCTTGCGGGCGAAGGCCCCGTCGCGGGGCGCGGCCTTGACCGCGTCGATCGCCCGGGCGGCGGCCTTGACCTGTTCGACGCTTGCGAAATAGCCGGTCAGGACCAAGTCGGTCATGCCGAACAGGCCGTTGGCCTCGACCCCGTCGAGCATCCCTTCGAAAGCCTCGATCGGCACCTGCGCCCCGCCGGGCGCGCCCCAGCCGGGGTGACGGCCGTAGAGCACGGTGGGGATGACCACCGGATCAATCTTGAACTGGGTCAGGGCCAGCGCCTGGGCGGAGCCGCCAACCCGACTCCCCGCGACGTGGCTCGACATGATGAGCGCCATGGGCATGCCGAGGGATTAGCGGAGGCGGCGCTGGTTGGGTAGCCCCAAGCTTCCCTTCTCCCCTTGTGGGAGAAGGTGGCCTGCGAAGCAGGTCGGATGAGGGGTCGTGCCGACGGACCTGGGGAACCCCTCATCCGTCGGCTACGCCGACACCTTCTCCCACAAGGGGAGAAGGATTCGATGCCGAGTACCGGGAATGATCCGGCTTGAAC
>JACRBD010000283.1 GCA_016234625.1 Caulobacterales bacterium
CCCACAAACTCCTGGCCAAGCCGGGCCTTATCACCATGACTTGTCCTGCGAAGCGCCGAAGGCGCGAAGCAGGATGGTGCGGTCGAGAAGACTCGAACTTCCACTCCGGTTAGGGAACAGCGACCTCAACGCTGCGCGTCTACCAATTCCGCCACGACCGCCCGTGGTGAGGCGCGGGGGGTAGCAAAAGCCGGGCGGGATGGGAAGTCCTCATATCTCCTTCTCCCCTTGCGGGAGAAGGTGGCCTGCGAAGCAGGTCGGATGAGGGGTCTCACAACGGTGTTGGGTTCGGGGCGTCTCGGGTTCGGGACAGAGCCGTCAACCCCTCATCCGTCGGCTCCGCCGACACCTTCTCCCGCAAGGGGAGATGGGTCAGAAGTGATCCCCCCGTCCCAGCGGATCAGGCAGCGCCTCGCCGTCGCCGACGAAGGTCAGCGAGATGGAGTTGATGCAGTAGCGCAGCCGGGTCGGCGGCGGGCCGTCGGGGAAGACGTGGCCCTGGTGGCTGCCGCAGCGGGCGCAGGTCGTTTCGATGCGCAGCATGCCATAGCTCGTGTCGCGCACCTCCGCGACGTGGGCCGGGTCGATGGGCGCATAGAAACTCGGCCAGCCGGTGCCGCTCTCGAACTTGGTCTCGAAGCGGAACAGCGGCAGGCCGCACAGCCGGCAGCAGTAGGCCCCCGGCCGTTTCTCGCCCAGCAGGCCGCCACAGAAGGGCGCCTCGGTGCCATGGTGCAGCAGGACCTCCGCCTCTTCGCGGGTCAGGTCGGCCTCCAGACGCGCGCGCTCGGCATCGGTGGGCGGGGTCAGGTCGAAACCGGCGGCGGACATTGCGGAGTGGCTCATGGCGCCCAATGTAAGACCGGACCGGCCCGGCCGGAAGGGAAAGGACACGACCTGACATGCTCACCGCCACCACGCCCACGATCGCCGAACGGACCATTCGCGAGACGCTCGGCGTTGTCTCCGGGGAGGTGATCCTCGGCGCCAACATCTTCCGCGACCTGTTCGCCGGCATCCGCGACATCGTCGGCGGCCGGTCGGGCAGCTACGAAGAGGTCCTGCGGGAAGCTCGTGAAGGGGCACTGCGCGAGATGACCGAGCAGGCCGCCCGCCTGGGGGCCGACGCCGTGGTCGGCGTCGACCTCGACTACGAGACCCTGGGCGCCAACAACGGCATGCTGATGGTCACGGCGGCGGGGACGGCGGTTAAGCTGGGGTAGGGCGAGGTCGTGACTCGTGACTCGTGAGTGGTGAGAGCGCGGAATCCGACCTCTACCGGCGTGCGGGCGGAATGCTGATTCCGCCACACGACTATTCGCGCACTCGCCACTCACCAATCACGAGCCACGAGTCACGCCTCGCTCCCCTTCCCCACCGGCGCCGTTGCCAAGGTGGCCCTCGCGGGCTAACCCGGCCCGGCAAAATCGTGCGTGAGGGGCGTGGCCAGGCCGATGTTCTCGAAAATTCTGATCGCCAACCGGGGTGAAATCGCGGTTCGGGTCATCAAGACCTGCCGTCGCATGGGCATAAAGACGGTAGTCGTCTACTCAGAGGCCGACGCCGACAGCCTGGCCGTGGAAATGGCCGACGAGACCGTGTTCATCGGCCCGGCCCCGGCATCCGAGTCCTATCTGGTCGCCGACAAGATCATCGCCGCCTGCAACGCCACCGGGGCCCAGGCCGTGCATCCGGGCTTCGGCTTCCTGTCGGAGAACGCAGGCTTCGCCCAGCGCTGCGCGGACGAGGGCATCGTCTTCATCGGTCCCAACCCCGGCGCCATCCGGGCCATGGGCGACAAGATCGAGTCCAAGAAGTTCGCCGAGAAGGCCGGCGTCAGCTGCGTGCCCGGTCACATCGGCGAAATCGACGACACCGCCCACGCCGTGAAAATCTCCGAGGAGATCGGCTATCCGGTGATGATCAAGGCATCGGCCGGCGGCGGCGGCAAGGGCATCCGCGTCGCCCACAGCCGCCAGGACGTCGAGGAGGGCTTCCCGGCGGTCCGCGCCGAGGCCAAGTCGAGCTTCGGCGACGACCGGATCTTCATCGAGAAGTTTATCACCTCGCCCCGGCATATCGAGATCCAGGTGCTGGGCGACAAGCACGGCAACGTGGTCCACCTGTTCGAGCGCGAATGCTCGATTCAGCGCCGCAACCAGAAGGTCATCGAGGAGGCCCCCTCCCCGCTGCTGGACGAGGAGACCCGCGCCGCCATGGGCGCCCAGGCCGTAGCGCTGGCGCAGGCCGTAAGATACGACAGCGCCGGCACCGTCGAGTTCGTCGCCGGCCAGGACAAGAGCTTCTATTTCCTGGAGATGAACACCCGCCTGCAGGTGGAGCACCCGGTCACCGAGCTGATCACCGGCCTGGACCTGGTCGAGCAGATGATCCGTTCGGCCTACGGGGAGACGATGGCCTTCGGCCAGAAGGACCTTAAGATCAACGGCTGGGCCATCGAGAGCCGGATCTACGCCGAGGACCCCTACCGCAAGTTCCTGCCCAGCATCGGCCGTCTGGTCCGCTCCGAGCCGCCCGTCGAGGGCCAGCACGAGGGCTATGTCGTCCGTAACGACGCCGGCGTCCGCGAGGGCGACGAGATCTCGATGTTCTACGACCCGATGATCTCCAAGCTGTGCAGCTGGGCGCCGACTCGACTGGCGGCGATCGACGGCATGGGCCGGGCGCTGGAAGACTTCCACATCGAGGGCCTGGGCCAGAACATCCCCTTCCTCGCCGCGGTGATGGACCAGGAGCGGTTCCGCTCAGGCAAGCTGTCGACCAGCTACATCGTTGACGAGTTCCCCAATGGCTTCGACGGCACGACGCCGACGCCGCATCAGGTCGACCTGCTGACTGTCGCGGGCGTGGCCATGCACCGCGTCCTGACCCGCCGGGCCGGCGGGTCGGACCGCCCCGACTGGATGGTCTTCGTCGGCCACGACAGCCGCGCGGTCGAGGTCGCGCAATCCGGTGAGACCCTGACCCTGACCTTCGACGACGCGCGGGTCCTGACCCTCTCCGACGTTGTCTGGCGCCCCGGCAAGGCGCTGTTCCGCGGCCGGCTGGACGGCAAGGCCTTCACCGTCAGCGTCGCGGCGGCGGCCGAGGGCTTCGTCATCCGCCACCGGGCGGCCAAGGCCAAGGTGCTGGTGCTCAGCCCGCGCTCGGCCGAGCTGCACGGCAAGCTGCCCGAGAAGCAACCGGCCGATACCAGCAAGATGATCATCTCGCCCATGCCCGGCCTGGTGGTCAGCATGGATGTCGAGGTCGGCCAGACCGTCCGCGAGGGCGAGGTGGTCTGCGTCATCGAGGCGATGAAGATGCAGAACATCATCCGCGCCGAACGCGAGGGCGTGGTGAAGCTGGTCTCCGCCAAGGGCGGCGACAGCGTGGCCGCCGACGAGGTGCTGGTCGAGTTTGGCTAGCCGCGATAGCTTCCCTACGGTTGTAGGGAATTGGGCGATGACGCTGAGTCAAAAGCTGCTTGGTTTCAAGGGTCGGCTGCGGCGGCGGGACTGGTGGA
>JACRBD010000284.1 GCA_016234625.1 Caulobacterales bacterium
CGGTCGGGTCTGTGTCGGGATCGATCTGGGCCAGGCCGACCATGGCGATGTAGTCGGTCAGGGCGTCGAAGCGGATCACGCCGACGCGGGACACATCGACCATGATGATCACGCCAAGGAAGTTGTCCCGGGTGGTCGCGCGGATCCGGCCAAGCGAGCGAACGGCGAGACTGCCAGGACCATCTTGCGCGTCCCGCTGATAACCGAACCCGTCAACGCCGGTGGTCTGGGTGACGTGCCACCAGCGCACCTCGCGCGGGGTTTCGACGAACGCCTTCAGGGCCTTGCGGCCGCGGCTGCTGCCGTCGACGCCGCCTTCCAGCACCCGCTTGTTGCGGTCGACGACCATCCTGGCCATGGCCTGGCCATCGTCGGTGGCGACGATGACCATGTTGGCCTTGCAGCCCGGTTCGCCGACCCGCAGGCCAATGGTCACCGCGATCAGGGCGATCCGGTCAATGATCTTCTGGGCGTAGGCCGGCTGCATGCCGATGACCCCGGGACAGATCCTGCGGTCCCAGCGGGCCAGCCGGCCGTTGACCGTCGGGGCGGAGATGTCGTCGACGAAGGCAGTCACGCTGTCCACCGGCGGCGCCGCGGGCCGGGCCTGGATCACCAGTCCCTCGACCGGGGTCGGCGGCGGCGGCGCGGGCGGCGGGGTCGCGGTCTCGCGCGGGGGCGGCGCGGCGACGACGGTCCCGACGGGATTGCCTTCCGGCGTGGTCCTGGGGCCTTTCGGCGCGGCGCCGGCGGGCAGCGCGACCAGCAGCAGCCCAGCCGACAGGGCGGCGACCCAACCTGATAATCCGCGTCTCATGCGCACTCCGACAGACTAACGCGCCCTCGCTGAGGCGTCATGGCGATCCTAGCAGTGATCGCGAACTCCCGTCAGCCTCGCGGTAGGAGGGTCGCGGACCCGTTCGACCGATTGGCCTGACGGCGCCCGGAGCTAGTAGCCCTCGGGCAGGTCGTCGTCGGCCTCGATCTCCTTCTTGGACACCTTCTTGTCGGTGATTGTCGCCTGACCGGAGATCAGCTCGACCACCTTGTCCTCGTAAAGCGGCGCGCGCAGCTGGGCCTGGGCCTGCTGGTTGGTGCGGAAGAACTCGAACACCTGCTGGGCCTGCTGGCCGTACTGCATGGCTTCGCGCTGCATCGCCAGGTTCAGTTCCTGGTCGGTGACCTGGACGTTGGCCTTGCGGCCGATCTCGGCCAGCACCAGGCCCAGGCGCACGCGGCGCTCGGCGATCTTGCGGTACTCGCCCTTCAGCTCGTCGTCGGACTTGGCGGCGTCTTCCGGCGGCAGGTTGCCGGCGGTCTTGTCGGCCTCGACCTGCTGCCAGATGCCCGCGAACTCGGCCTCGACCATGCGCGGCGGCAGCGGGAAGTCGTGGCCCTTGTCCAGCTCGTCGAGCAGCGCGCGCTTGAGCTTGAAGCGGGACTGGTTGTCGTAGCCCTGCTGCAGGTTCTTGGTCAGGGTCTCGCGCAGGGTGGCCAGGTCCGACAGGCCCAGGCGCTGGGCCAGGGCGTCGTCGGCGGCCCCGTCGACCGGGGCGCGGACTTCATGCACCGTCACGGCGAATTCAGCGGCCTTGCCGGCCAGATCGGCCGATTGATACTGCTCGGGGAAGGTCACCTTGACCGTGACCTCTTCGCCCGGCTTGGCGCCGACCAGCTGGCCTTCGAAGCCCGGGATGAACTGGCCCGAGCCGAGGGTCAGCTCGAAGCCTTCGCCCTTGCCGCCGTCGAAGGGCACGCCGTCGACGCTGCCGAGGAAGTCGATCAGCACCTGGTCGCCGTCCTTGGCCTTGACCGACTTGCCGGTGCGCGGCGCGAAGGTGCCGGCCTGCTTGGCCAGATCGGCCAGGGCCTCGTCCACTTCCTTCTCGGTCGGGGCATAGACCGGGCGCTTAAGCTTCAGCTTGGTCGCGTCCAGCGGCTCGAAGTCGGGCATCACTTCCACGGCCAGTTCGTAGGCCAGGTCGACGCCGCCCTTGAGCACCGCGTTCATGTCGGACTCGGGCTTCAGGTCCGGCTGCGAGGCGGGACGCAGCTTGTTGTCGTCGAGCACCTTCTGGGTGGTCTCGTTGAGGGCGTCCTGCACCACTTCCTGCATCAGCGCCTTACCGTGCACGCGGCGCACGTGGGCGGCGGGGACCTTGCCCTTGCGGAAGCCCTTCAGGTTCATCTGCGGGGCCAGTTCGGCGATCCGCGCGTCGAGCCGCGCGGCGAGCTCGCCCGCCGGAACAGTGACGCCGTAAACGCGGCTGAGGCCTTCGCCAGACTTTTCAACGATTTGCATCGACATTCTCAAGAGTCTCGGACGAGCGGCCGGGGCCGTGATCATCCGCCAGGTATGGAAATGGATCCGCCGCCCGGATCAGGGGCGGCGCAAAGCGGGGGCCCTTATGTCACGCGGGCGTTTGGGGGCCAAGTGCGAGTTTCACCGCGCCGGACTCGGCCCTCCTTCGCCAAGGCTTCGGAGGGCA
>JACRBD010000285.1 GCA_016234625.1 Caulobacterales bacterium
CGCAACGCCATGGGCAAGGTGCAGAAGGCGCTTCTGCGCCGCCAGCACGCGGCGCTTTACAGGTCATGAGACCGACGACCCGCTGCTTCCTCGGCGGCGTCGCCGGCGCGGTCTTCCTGTTCGGGGCCACGTTCGTTCCCGGGTACTGGCGCGTTATGCCCTTCGGCGCGCATCTTCTGCTTTGGCTCGCGTTCATGGCCGTCGTTCTCATTGTCTCGCGGTGTCCGCGCTGCGGCCTGCCAGTCTGGCTCGACTACATCGAGGGCGCTGGCCCGTTGGTCCGCTATCGGATGCGCCTGTTTGGCCCACCCAGGTGTTCGCGTTGCGGCCACGACATCTAGCTGTCAACGCTCATCAGGACGTCCACGGTCGACCTGATGATGATTGTCCCTGAAGACCTTGATGGAATTGGAGCTCCGGTCGGGAGTCCTGGTCAAGGACGGCCCTTTCAGGGCCGCCGCTTCGCGGCCGCCGAAGGCGGTCCTTGAGCAGGTCTCCCGCCGGAGCAAAACTGGCCGTCAAGACATCAGGGCAAACTCCGCCGCCGGGACAACCTGTTGACCCAGCCAGGGCCGCGGCCGGCTTGCCAGGGCAGTCAAGTCAGTATCTAAATAAAACCGACTAAGGGAGGCAACGATGTCGAAGAAGGCCGTGCTCGTCATCGGCGCCGGGGACGCCACCGGCGGGGCCATCGCCCGCCGTTTCGCCCGCGAGGGCTACGCCGCAGTCATCGTCCGCCGCGACGCCGAGAAGCTGACCGCCCTGACCGAACAAATCCTCGCCGAGGGCGGGGAGGTCCACCCGTTCGGCGTCGACGCCCGCAAGGAGGACCAGGTCGTGGACCTGTTCGCCCGGATCGAGGCGGACATCGCGCCACTCGAGGCGGTGGTGTTCAACATCGGCGCGAACGTCAATTTCCCGATCACCGAGACCACCGCCCGCGTCTACACCAAGGTCTGGGAGATGGCCGCTTTCGCCGGCTTCCTGACCGGGCGGGAGGCGGCGAAGGCCATGCTGCCGCGCGGCCGGGGCACCATCCTGTTCACCGGGGCGACGGCCTCCCTGCGCGGCGGCAAGGGCTTCTCGGCCTTCTCCGGGGCCAAGTTCGCCCTGCGCGCCCTGGCCCAGTCGATGGCCCGCGAGCTGGGACCGCAGGGCATCCATGTGGCCCACAGCATCATCGACGGGGCCATCGACACCGCCTGGATCGCCGAGAATTTCCCGCAGCGCCACGCGCTGAAGGACCAGGACGGCATCCTCGACCCCGACCACATCGCCGACGCCTACTGGATGTTGCACAGCCAGCCGCGTGACGCCTGGACCCACGAGCTCGACCTGCGGCCCTGGATGGAGACCTTCTGATGGCCCCGAAAACCGCGACGAAGACCCTGGAATTCCTGTTCGACGTCGGCAGCCCGACCACCTACCTGGCGCACAAGCGCATGCCGGGCCTGATCGAACGGACGGGCGCGGAGGTGATCTATGTGCCCGTCCTGCTTGGCGGCATCTTCAAGGCCACGGGCAACGCCTCGCCGGTGATGGTGCCGGCCAAGGGCGTCTACATGGGCGCCGACATGGCCCGGTTCGCCAAGAAGTTCGGCGTCAGCCTGAACATGAACCCGCACTTCCCGATCAACACCATCACCATGATGCGTATCCTCGCCGGCCTGGTGGGCGAGGACCCGTTCCCCCAGGTGGTCGACGTACTGTTCGACGCCATGTGGAAGCGCCGCAAGAACATGGGCGACCCGGCGGTGCTGGCCGAGGTGCTGACCGGGGCCGGGTTTGACGCCGCCGCCCTGATGGCCATAGCCGAGACGCCGGAGGCCAGGGACGCCCTCAAGACCAACACCGAGACCGCCATCGCCCGCGGCGCCTTCGGGGCCCCGACCTTCTTTGTCGACGACGAGATGTACTTCGGCCAGGACCGGCTCGACTGGGTGGAGGGGGCGCTGGCCTAGCGCCGGACGGGGACTGCTTCGCGAAGTGTAGCTGTCCCCGATCATGTTTCGGCAGTGACAGCTACGGGCTCCGCCCGAAGCAGTCCCCAAGCGTGATAGCTGTCAGCGTTCTGTCAGCACGCTGTCATGACGGGCTGGACTCCCGCGTCTCCGGTTTGCCACCCTTCATTCAGGGAACAAGGAGACAGCCATGACCGATACGCTGACCAGGGACCTCGCCGACGCCACCGCGGGTGAAACTGTCCGGGCGATCGCCGCCGGCAAGATCAGCGCGCTGGAAGCCACCGACGCCGCGATCGCCCGTATCGAGGCCCGCGACGGGGCGGTCAACGCGGTGGTGGTGCGGGACTTCGACCGGGCGCGCGAGGCCGCGAAGGCCGCCGACACCGCCATCGCCCGGGGAGAGCGCGGGCCCCTGCTGGGCGTCCCCATGACCGTCAAGGAGGCCAACTGGGTCGCCGGGCTGCCGACGACCTGGGGGATGGAACACTGGAAGGACTGGAGGGCGCCTGTCGATGGTATCGGCATCGCCCGGCTGAAGGCGGCGGGAGCGATCATTCTGGGCAAGACCAACGTGCCGCCGATGCTCAGCGACTTCCAGAGCAACAACCCCGTCTACGGCCGGACCAACAATCCCTGGGACCTCACCCGCTCGCCCGGCGGCTCTTCTGGCGGCGGCGGCGCGGCCCTTGCCGCCGGCATGGTCCCGCTGGAGTTCGGCTCGGACATCGGCGGTTCGATCCGCATCCCGGCGGGCTTCTGCGGTGTCTATGGCCACAAGCCCAGCTATGGCGTCGGTCCCCTGCGCGGCCACACGCCGCCGGGCCTCGACGGGGTCGACATCGCACTGGCGGTGATCGGTCCGATGGCCCGCACCGCCGCCGATCTGGACCTGGCCATGGGCGTGCTGGCGGGCCCCGACGACAGCGAGGCGGTGGCCTACAGCCTGTCGTTCCGCGCGCCGCGCCACGAACGGCTGGCCGACTACCGCGTGCTGATCCTCGACCAGCACCCCTTGGCCGCCACCGACGACGAGATCGCGGGCGCGCTGAACGCCCTCGGCGACCGACTGGAGGATCTGGGCGCGCGGGTCGACCGGCAGACCGATCTGCTGCCGGACCTGGTCGACGTGCAAGATGTCTACGGGGCCATCCTCAACACCGCCATGACCATGGGCCAGCCCGGCGCCCGGCCGCCCAATGCCCATGAATGGATGATGCTTCTGACCCGCCAGCTGTTCATCCGCCGGCAATGGGCGCAGCTGTTCGAGGGCTTCGACGTGGTGCTGGCGCCCTCGCTGGGAACCCTGGCCTTTCCGCACGACGACAGCCCGGACATGGGCGCGCGGAAACTGCTGATCAACGGCGAGCAGACGCCCTATTTCAACCAGCTCGCCTGGTCGGGCCTCGCCACCCTGGGGCATCTGCCGGCCACCGCCGCGCCGATCGGTCTCAGCAAGGCCGGGCTGCCCATCGGCGCGCAGATCATCGGGCCGTATCTCGAGGACCGCACCACCATCGCCTTCGCCGGCCTGCTGGAACGCGAATTCGGCGGGTTCGTGAAGCCGGCGGGGTTCTAGGGGACATGTACCTTCAGGTACGTGTCCCCCATCCCGGCGCTCGATTGGGGGACACGTACCTGAAGGTACATGTCCCCTACTGCCCGATCAACGCCGCCCGCTCTTCGGGGGCCAGCGGCCGCCAGCGGCCTTCCGGCAGGGCGCCGAGCGTGATCGGCCCCACGCGGGTGCGCAGCAGGTCGACGACCTCCAGCCCGACCAGCTCGCACATCCGGCGGATCTGGCGGTTGCGGCCTTCCTTGAGGACGAAGCTTAGGGTCTGGCGGCCCGAAAGGTTGACCTGGGCCTGTTTCAGCTGCCGGCCGTCCAGCGTCAGCCCGTAACGCAGCAGCTCCATCTTGTCCGTCGTAATCTCCCCCAGGACCTGGACGCGATATTCCTTCTCGAGGTCGGAGTCGGGGCCGATCACGGCCTTGGCCACCACCCCGTCCTCGGACATGATCAGAAGGCCCCGGCTGTCCATGTCGAGCCGGCCGATCGGCGCCAGACGGCTGTCGCGGCCGGGGATCACCGTGCCGGGACCCCAGAGGGTCGAGCGGTTGATCAGCCGCACGGCCGGGATCTGGTCGCCCTCCGGCTGGGACGAGACGATCCCCATCGGCTTGTGGAACATCAGCGTCAGGCTGGCCGACAGGGCGCCGGTGGCCGCGTCGGCCAGGGTCAGGGTCTGGCCGGGCAGAATCTTGCGGCCAGCGTCCTCGACCGTCTCGCCGTCGATGCTGACCAGCCCCTTGCCGATCAGCGCCTCGGCCTCGCGCCGCGAACAGACGCCGCTCTGGGCGAGCCAACGGTTGACCCGCTGCGGTTCGGCTTCTTCGTAGAGACGGGTCCAGGCCATGGAGCGTGGCTTTAACGGCAGTCGCGGCCCAGGTCACGCCCGGGCGCGAGATGCGGACGATGACCTCGGGGCCGATACCGGTCAGGCGGCCGGCGGCTTGTTCACCACCAGCTGCGCCTCGAAGGCGCGCCTGTAGGCCGGCCGCGCCTCGGCCCGGGCCAGATAGGCGGCGAGGTTTGGATACTCGTCCAGCAGGCCCGACGACCTCGACCTGAGCAGCACCGACGCCATCATCAGGTCGCCCGCGCTGACCGCGCCATCGAGCCAGTCGGCATCGCCGAGGCGACGGGAAAGCTGGTCCAGCCGGATCCGGACGCGATCCTCGACCAGCGGGATGCGTTGCGCGGCCCAGGGCTTGTCGACCTCGAAGAACCTCGCGGTCGTGAGCTCGAGGATCGGCGGCTCCATAGTGCTGAGCGCGGCGAACATCCAGGTGATCGCCCGCGCCCGGGCCTTCGCATCGTCCGGCAACAGGCCCGCGTGGCGCTCGGCGATGTGGAACACGATCGCCCCCGTCTCGAACAGGCGAAGATCGCCGTCTTCGTAGGTCGGAATCTGCCCGAAGGGGTGGAGCGCCAGGTGGGCGGGTTCCTTCATCGCCTCGAAAGAGACAAGGCGGACCGCGTAGGGTTGACCCACTTCCTCCAGCGCCCAGCGGACGCGCGTGTCCCGCGCCAGGCCCCTGCCGCCATCGGGCGACCGTTCAAAGGCGGTGATCGTGATGGTCACCGCGAGACTCCTCCCAGGCGACCGTCGTTAAATGAACCGGCTCAGCTCCGCAGGGGCATGATCGCCCGAAGCCGGGGATCGCGCAGCCACAGGCCGCCCCACATCAGGATGCCCAGATAGACCCCGAACAGCACATGGCTGAACAGCGGGTCGCCCAGTCGCCAGTGGCTGGCGATGGCCCCGCCGAAAACGCCGGTGAGCAGCACCGCCCCAAGCACCGCCGTGCGCGGCCAGAGGAACAACGCCAGGCTGACCAGCTCGATGATCCCGATGGGCCGGGCCATCGAGACGGGCAGCTGCATTTTTGTCATCGTTTCCACGACTGGCGTGAGCGGGACCAGCTTCATTCCCGCATCCATCAGCATGAACAGCACGAACAGGGTGGTCATCACACGGCCGGTCCAGAGGCCGGCCTTCGAGGCGGCGAGGTTATCCATGGTCGTTTCCCCTTCGGCCGTCTCAGGCCTGCTTCGCCGGTTCATTGATCGCCCAGTGGACGCCGAACCGGTCCTTCAGCGAGCCCCAGCGGTCGCCCCAGAACATCAGCGCCACCGGATTGACCACCTCCAGCCCCGCGTCGACCGCCCGCTGGAACCAGCTGTCGATGTCGTCGACCACCAGCTGCATGGTGAAGCTGTGCGACGGCTGGTGCGCGTAGCCGTGCTCGGGGAAGCAGTCGCTGAGCATCAGCGAGCCCTCGTTGATCACCAGGTGGCAGTGCATCAGGCGCTTGCCGTCGTCAGAAGGCATGCGGCGGACCTCCACAGCCCCGAAGGCCTTCTGGTAGAGCTCGGAGGCCTCACTGGCTCCCACGACGTTGAGGTAAGGGATGACGCCCTTCTGGGGCGCGGTGGCAGCGGTCATCACGGATTTCCTTCGTCTCGATGGCATCGTCCAAAGGACGAACGGGCGAGCGTTTTTCCGACATCGTCCGGCGCTTTTTCTTCACCCGACCCCGCCCGCCTGCAGCTGGTCAAGGTGCATGCGGATATGCGCGGCCTCGGCGGGGGTGTTGGCCAGGGCGATGGCCTGGTTGAAGGCCGTCCGGGCCGCCGCGTCCTGGCCCAGCTGCTTCAGCAGGGCGCCGCGCACGCCGTGGAAGTGGAAATAGCCTGCCAGCCGCGCCTCCAGCGGCGCGATCAGATCGAGCGCCGCCTGCGGCCCGTCGGTCTTGCTGACCGCCACGGCGCGGTTGAGCGTGATCACCGGCGAGGGGGTCTGCCGCTCCAAGGCGCCGTAGAGGGCGGCGATCCCGGCCCAGTCGGTGTCTTCCGCCCGGGCGGCGCGGGCGTGCAGGGCGGCGATGGCCGCCTGGATCTGGTAGGGGCCGGGCCGGCGGTGGCGCATGGCCTTGTCGACCAGGGCCAGGCCCTCGGCGATCAGCCGGCGGTCCCACAGGGCGCGGTCCTGGTCGTCCATCAGCACGATCTCGCCGGCGGCGTCGAAGCGGGCGCTGGCGCGGGAATGCTGCAGCAGGAGGAGGGCGGTCAGACCCATGATCTCCGGCTCGGTCTGGAACAGGCGCAGCAGCAGCCGGGCCAGGCGGATTGCCTCGTCGGCCAGCCGGGCGCGATCGTCCTGCTGTCCGCCGGCGGAATAACCCTCGTTGAACAGCAGGTAGATCATCGCCGCCACCGCCGCGACGCGCTCGGCCCGCTCGACAGGGCCGGGGGTCTCGAACGGCACGCCGGCGCCGGCGACCCTGGCCTTGGCCCGGGTGATGCGTTGTTCCATGGCGCTCTCGCCGACCAGGAAGGCGCGGGCGATCTGCTTCACCGAAAGGCCCGAGACGATCCGCAGGGCGAGTGCGATCTGCTGTGTCGGCGGCAGGTCCGGATGGCAGCAGATGAACAGCAGCCGCAGGACATCGTCACGGTTGTCGGCCCCGTCGAGCCGCTCGGCGAGCGGCGTCTCGGCGTCCTCGATGTCGGACAGGGCCGCCTCGTCGGGCAGGGTCGTCTGTTTCGCCCGCCGCCGGGTGCCGTCGATGCCGGCGTTGCGGCCGACCATGATCAGCCAGGCGGCCGGGTCGCGCGGCGGGCCGTTGACCGGCCAGGTCTTCAACGCCCGCAGGCAGGCGTCCTGGAAGGCTTCCTCGGCCGTGTCGAGATCCCGGAAATAGCGCAGCAGGGCGCCGACGGCCTGGGGGCGGGCCGAGGTGATCGCGGCGTCGATCCAGGCCAGCTCGGTCACCCGATGGACGCTCCCGGCAGGAACAGCCGCAACGGCCGCAGCTCATAGGCGCCGCCCGGATTGGCCTTTCCCAGTTCGCGGGCGATCTCCAGGCCTTCCTCGAGGCCGGAGATGTCGAGGATGTAGAATCCCAGCAGCTGCTCCTTGGTCTCGGCGTAGGGGCCGTCGATGACCAGGTCCTGGCTCTTGACCAGGGTGGTGGCCGCTGTGGTCGGCATCAGCCGCAGGGACGGACCGAGCTTGCCCTCCGCGGTCAGCCGCTCATGGGTGACGTTCAGCTGCGCCATCACCGCGTCGTCCTCCTCCTGGGACCAGGACATGACGACGTCTTCGGCATTGTAGCAAAGGATGGCGTAGAGCATTGGGCGGAGCCTCGTTTCCTCACAGGACGAACGAGTATGCCGCGCCCCGACAGGGCCGGCGGGAAATTTTGCAGCGCCGTTGAACCTTTTCCCGGCCGGGCGCGACTATCTCCCAGGAAGCCGGAGGCTGGGGCGTGAATCGCGATCTCGAACAGGTGCTCGATGAGTATCTCGTTCTGCTGGCGCGGGACGGGTCCCGGCCGGCCCTGGACCAGCTGGTCGGGCGCTGGTCGCCGCGGCTGCAGCGCCACGCGGCCCGCACCATGGGCGACCGCGAGGCGGCCCGGGATGTGGTGCAGGACACCTGGCTGGCGGCTCTCAAGGGGCTGGCGCGGCTGGACGATCCGGCGCGGTTTCCGGCCTGGTTGTACGCCATCGCCACCCGCAAATGCGTTGATCTGATCCGGTCTCGCGGCCGGGCGCGGCGGCTCGGCGAGGGGCTGGGGGTCGAACCGGCGGGACCGCCCCCGGCCGATGCCGACAGCGGTCTCGACCTGTCCGCCGCCCTGGCCCGCTTGCCGGCCGACCAGCGGCTGGTGGCCAGCCTGTTCTACGGCGAGGACCTCGACCTGGAGACCATCGCCGCGGTCGCCGGCGTTCCCGTCGGCACCGTCAAATCCCGGCTGCACCACGCGCGGTCGGCCCTGAAGCTGTTTCTGCAAGGAGGTCCCTCATGACCGATATCGATGACGCCATCCGCCAGGCCCTGTCCGCCGAGGACGCCCGGGCGCTGGAGGAATTTTCCGGCGAACAGCCCCTCATCCGGCAAGCGTTCGCCACAATGGCCGCCGGGCCAAACCAGGTGATCAATGTGATGGGCTGGATGGGCGGGTTCGGCCTGTTCGGCGCTGGAGTGGCCACCGGCTGGCAATTCTACCGGGCCGAAGAGCCCCACGCGATGGCGCTGGGGGGGGCGGCGACGGTCATGGCCTTCATTGGCATCGGCCTGATCAAGCTCTGGTTCTTCATGGAAATGCACAAGAACCAGATCATCCGCGAGATCAAACGGCTGGAACTGCAGGTCGCCCGGCTGGCCGCCCGTGGTCAGGTTTGACGGATCGGGGCCGGGTGGCTTTAGGCCGCCGCCCGTTCCGCCCGGCGCAGCTGACGCAGCTGGCGGAAGGAGATCAGCCGGCGGCTGCCTTCGTCCCACAGGGACAATGACACCGTCCTGAAGCTTTCCAGCAGGCCCAGCCGGCTGACGTTGCGCAGCTCCGGATGGTCCTTCAGAACCTTGGTCAGGCGGTAGTAGGGGATGCGGCTGTTCACATGGTGCACGTGGTGCACGCCGATGTTGGCCGTCATCCAGCGCAGGGGCTCTGGCAGGTCGTAATGCGAGCTGCCGCGCAGCGCCGCCTCGGTCTGCTCCCACTCGCCCTTGCGGGCCCAGTAGGCGCCCTCGAACTGGTGCTGGACGTAGAACAGCCAGACGCCGATCGAGGCCGCCAGCAGGATGGTCGGCAGGTGGATCAGCAGCAGGCCCTTCCAGCCGCCCAGCAGGATCACCGCGGTGATGATGGCGGCGATGGTCAGGTTGGTGCCCATGGCGCTCAGCCACGGTTTCCAGCCCTCCTTCATCAGCCCCATCGGCATGCGCTGCTCGATGACGAACACCCAGGCCGGTCCGATGACGAACAGGATCAGCGGGTTGCGGTACAGGCGGTAGCCGATCCGCTTGAACAGCGGCAGGGCGCGATACTCGGCCACGGTCAGGGTGGCGATGTCGCCCAGGCCCCGGCGGTCGAGGTCGCCCGATGTGGCGTGGTGGATGGCGTGCGACCGGCGCCAGCAGTGATAGGGCGTCATGGTCAGGACGCCGATCAGCCGGCCGGTCCAGTCGTTGGCCGCCGGATTGCGGAAGAAGGACTGATGGCTGCAGTCGTGCTGCACCATGAACAGCCGCACCAGGAAGGCGGCGGCCGGAACCGACAGCAGCAGCGCCAGCCACCACAGGCCGAACACCGCCGCCACCCAGGCGGCGGTCCAGATCGCCGCCAGCGGGGCGGCGCTCATGACGATCTCGAGGATCGACCGGCCGTGGCTGGGCCGCTGGTAGGCGGCGAGGATCTTGCGCCAGGCGCGTGGTTCGGAGGCGTTCGTGGTCAATGTCTCTTCCCGACTCGCGCTGACGGCTTCTTGACGAGCAGTCTGGCGCGACATTGCGACGGAGATGTTTAAGGCCCCGCTACGAGTCGCGCGAGGCGCCGCGTTGTCACGGCGCGCACGGAGGCGGGGACTGTTGCGACACGGATACGCCGCGACTGCGGCTTATTGGGGGCCGGAGGGGACATGTACCAAAGGTACGTGTCCCCTAAACCCGGTCGCTCGATTGGGGGACACGTACCTGCGGTACTTGTCCCCTGCCGCTACCGCTTCCGATACGCCTTCGCGTCCGCTGCCAGGCTGCTGGCCCAGCTGTCCTTCTCCTCCGCCGGCGGCGCCTGGAACGGCAGCTGGCCGGCGACGCCGCGAATCGCCAGCCACAGGGGCAGGGCGTAGTGGCCCAGCATCCGCAGGGGCCGGCGTTTGTCAGTGACGTCCCAGCCGGCGTCCTCGAAGGCGAACACCTGCTGCGCCGGCGGCCTGGCGTCGATCCCGTCCCAGTCGGCGGGCAGGGCGACCGCCTCGGCCTCGTCAGGGGTCAGGCCGAAGCTGGCGCGGCAGGCTTCGTCGATCTCCGGAACCTCGGTTCGAGCTTCCGGCTCGGCGAGGGACGGCTTCATCAGGGCCCGGGTTTCGAGCTCGGCGATGCCGGGCAGGTCGATCAGGCGGCGCAGGGGCTGGGTCATGGCGAGGGTTTAGTCCTCGGGCGCGAGCGCGCCAACGTGCGTGGTTCGAGACGCTCGCTTGAAGCTCGCTCCTCACCGTGACGGGCAAAGGTGTTCGTCATCCTGAGGAGCGATCCCTCAGGATCGCGTCTCGAAGGACGCAATCTGTTCCCGCGCGGCGTTTGGCGCTATCCAGCAGGCCACACCCAGGGAGGCGCCCATGGCGGGCCTGAAAGACAAGCGCGGTTTCATCGATCGCGAGCGGCTGGACCTCTCCGAGCGCCAGGCGGTGGAATACTGGATGAAGCGCTGGGGTGTGACCAGGGAGCAGCTGACCGCCGCCCACCGCGCCGCCGGACGGATGACTAGGGACATCGCCGCCCATCTAGGCAAGAAGCGGTGATTCGTCTGATTTCCGCGGCCCTGGCCGTCGCCGTTCTGGCTGGTCCGGTCTCGGCCCAGACCGCGCCCGCCGCGCCGGTCATGCCGAAGGGCGATGCCCTGACGGCCGCCATTCGGGCCCGTGACGCCGAGTTCTTCGAGGTGTTCTTCACCGGCTGCGACCCGGCGAGGGTCGCCGGCATGCTCGAACCGGATTTCGAGATGTATCACGACCGTGAAGGCGTGGTGGCCACCAGCGCTGCGCCGTTGGTCGGGGGCTACGCCCAGTCCTGCGAAGAGCGAAAGAAGCCCGACGCCTGGCGCTCCCGCCGCGAGCTGGTGGCGGGCAGCCTCAGGGTCGAGCCGGTCCCCGGCTACGGCGCCTTCGAGGAAGGCGACCACCTGTTCTACGAACGAAAGGGCGACGGGCCGGAGAAACTCGTGGGAAGAGCCCACTTTGTCCAGGTCTGGCGGTTGAACCCCGATGGGTGGCGGCTGGCGCGGGTGTTCAGCTACAGCCATGAGGCGGTGGAGTAGGGTTCCGTCGACCCGCCCACACTCCGCCCTTCATCTCATGCCGAGACGATCGCCGGACGGTGCAGGTCACTCAAGGGCGGGCCTGCGGCCCGCCGCGCACGGCGACGCGAAGCGTCGTCCTTGACTGTCCTGGACCGTTCGGCACGTTGGCTTGCAAGAGATCGAAGGGCGATCTCCCTTCCCCCACGATGGGGGAAGGGCCGGGGATGGGGGTGCCTCTGCGGCACCGGTTTGCCGCGGACCAAGTGAAGGCCGCCATTCTGGACCGCGCCATCTCCTGAAGCACACCCCCAACCCAACCCTTCCCCCATCGAGGGGGAAGGGCTCTACGGCGGCGCGTTTGGCGGATCCCCGCGCGTAACCCGCTGATTTCCCCGGCTCCCGTCCGCGTTCTCGCACGGTGAATTCCCACTCTCCGCCTCATGGGTCTAACCACCCCTATCCTTTGCCCCGTCCCCGTCGCAGGGGGAGGGCGCTTGGTACCGGCCCGATGCGGCGGCGGGGGGGCGAAGGGGCGGGATTGCCCGCGGGGAGCTTGAAAAACCGCGGGGCCCGGAGACGGAGTCGGTCCGTCTTCGCCCGCCGGGCGCCGGAGTGAAGAGCTTCGGCGGTGCGCGGAGATGAGAGCCCGCGTCCGGATGACGGTCCAAGGGGCGGAGAATGCCCGCTGGCCGACCCCCCGAAGACCTTTCGCGGCGGCGCGTGCAAGCCTTGCCGAAACACACATCTACCAAATCGGTCCCGGGCGAGGCCCGGCGCGCCACCGCACCTCCCCACCTCGCCCGATGACGGCGAAGCGCGAAATCCCGTGGAAAACCCCGCTTTTACCCTGCGACCCGCCGCCGCGCGGCCGTGCGCCGCTTGAACGGTGCGGCGAAGCGGCCACATATCATTCACAAAGGACGTTCACTCTGGATCGTCCTGCGCGGCGCCGACGTTGCAGGGCTGCGCTGAGGAGAATGGTATGACCGACATCCGTACGCTTCCGGTGTTGCCGCTTCGGGACATCGTGGTGTTTCCCCACATGGTCGTTCCCCTGTTCGTGGGGCGCGACAAGTCCGTGCGCGCCCTCGAAGAGGTGATGCGCGGCGACAAGCAGATCCTGCTGGCGACCCAGAAGAACTCCGCCGACGACGATCCCGCCACCGACGACATCTATGACGTCGGGGTGGTCGCCACGGTGCTGCAGCTGCTCAAGCTGCCCGACGGCACGGTCAAGGTGCTGGTCGAGGGCAAGCATCGCGCCGCGGTGATCCGCTTCACCACCCGCGACGACTACTACGAGGCCGAGACGGCCCTGATCGAAGAGGACGGCGGCGAGGAGCACGAGGCCGAGGCCCTGTCCCGCGCCGTGGCCGAGCAGTTCGAGAACTACGTCAAGCTGAACAAGAAGATCCCGCCGGAAGCCCTGGCCTCGATCCCGCAGATCGTCGAGCCGGGCAAGCTGGCCGATTCGATCGCCGCCCATCTGTCGGTGAAGATCGGCGACAAGCAGCAGCTGCTGGAAATCTTCAATATCGTGAAGCGGCTGGAGAAGGTCTTCGCCCTGATGGAGGGCGAAATTTCCGTCCTGCAGGTCGAGAAGAAAATCCGCTCGCGCGTCAAGCGCCAGATGGAGAAGACCCAGCGCGAATACTATCTCAACGAGCAGATGAAGGCGATCCAGCGCGAGCTGGGCGACCAGGACGACGGCCGCGACGAACTCATCGAGCTGGAAAAGCGCATCAAGAAGACGCGCCTCTCCAAGGAAGCCCGCGCCAAGGCCGAGGGCGAGCTGAAGAAGCTGCGCAACATGAGCCCGATGTCGGCCGAGAGCACGGTGGTGCGCAACTACCTCGACTGGCTGCTGTCCATCCCGTGGGGCAAGGCCAAGCCGAAGAAGATCGACCTAGCCCGGGCCGAGGCGATCCTCGAGGAGGACCACTACGGTCTGGAGAAGGTCAAGGAACGCATCCTCGAGTACCTGGCCGTCCAGGCCCGGACCAACGCCCTGAAGGGGCCGATCCTCTGCCTCGTTGGCCCTCCGGGCGTCGGCAAGACCTCGCTGGGCAAGTCGATCGCCAAGGCGACCGGCCGTGAGTTCGTGCGCCTGTCGCTCGGCGGCGTGCGCGACGAGGCCGAGATCCGCGGTCACCGCCGCACCTACATCGGCTCGATGCCCGGCAAGGTCATCCAGTCGATGAAGAAGGCCAAGGCGGTCGATCCCTTCTTCCTGCTCGACGAAATCGACAAGATGGGCAGCGACTACCGGGGCGATCCGTCATCGGCCCTGCTGGAGGTGCTCGACCCGGCGCAGAACTCGACCTTCGCCGACCACTACCTGGAGGTCGACTACGATCTGAGCCAGACGATGTTCGTCACCACGGCCAACAGCCTGAACATGCCTCAGCCGCTGATGGACCGGATGGAGATCATCCGCATCCCCGGCTACACCGAGGACGAGAAGGTCCAGATCGCCCTCCGCCACGTCCTGCCCAGGCTGACCAGGGACCACGGTCTGAAGGACAGCGAGTTCGTGGTGCCCGAACAGGCCATCAAGGACCTGATTCGCTACTACACCCGGGAAGCTGGCGTTCGGTCGCTGGAGCGGGAAATGGGCAACCTGGCCCGCAAGGTCGTGCGCGACCTGTCCCGCGAGGGCGTGGAGTCGATCACCATCGATGACGAGCGGCTGGCCAAGTACGCCGGCGTGAAGAAGTACCGCTACGGCGAGACCGACGAAGCCGACCAGGTCGGCATCGTCACGGGGCTGGCCTGGACCGAGTTCGGCGGCGACATCCTGACCATCGAGGCCATCCGGATGTCCGGTAAGGGCCGCATGTCGATCACCGGCAACCTCAAGGAGGTGATGAAGGAGTCGATCTCGGCGGCCAACAGCTATGTCCGCTCGCGGGCGCCGGCCTTCGGCATCAAACCCTCGGTGTTCGAGAAGACCGACATCCACGTCCACGTGCCCGACGGCGCCACGCCCAAGGACGGTCCCTCGGCCGGCGCCGCCATGGCCACGGCCATGGTCTCGGTGCTGACCGGGATTCCGATCCGCAAGGACATCGCCATGACCGGCGAGATCACCCTGCGGGGTCGGGTGACCGCCATCGGCGGGCTGAAGGAGAAGCTGCTGGCCGCCCTGCGCTCCGGCGTGAAGACGGTGCTGATCCCTCAGGAGAACGAGAAGGACCTGGCCGAGGTGCCCGAGAACGTGAAGCGGGATCTGGAGATCATCCCGGTCTCGACCATCGATCAGGTGCTCGCCCTGGCCCTCGTCGGTCCTCTGACGCCCATCGAATGGACCGAAGCCGACGAATCGATTGCTGCACCTGCGAAGGTCGATGAGGTCATCGACGACGCCGTGATCACCCACTGATCCTGAGTTATCAACGATAATGTGGGCCGTCCGGGTGATTCCCGGGCGGCCTTTCGTTTGACGCGGGGGCGCCATGGGCCATAATCCCTTGCAGGCGAACGGCTCGCCCTTGGGGGGAACGCCGCGCCGCACAACACTTGGCTGGGAGAATTCAATGACCAAGGCCGAACTGGTCGCCGCCATCGCCGATGGCGCGGGTCTCAATAAAACGCAGGCTGCCGCCGCGCTTCAGGCGTTCGTCGACTCGGTGACCGCGTCGCTCAAGGGCGGGAACGATGTCCGCCTTGTCGGCTTTGGCACCTTCAAGGCCGTCAACCGGGCCGCCGGCACCGCGCGCAACCCGCGCACCGGCGAGACCGTGAAGCGTCCGGCCTCCAAGACCGCCCGCTTCCAGGTCGGCGAAGGCCTCAAGAGCACCCTGAACAGCTAAGCGCTGCTTCAAGGCTCAACAATTGCGGGAGGCGGTCGCCCAACAGGCGGCCGCCTCTTTGCTTTTCGAGTTGGCGCGAGCCGGGTATGACCCGCGCTGCGGGCGGCTAGCTCAGCTGGTCAGAGCACCTCGTTTACACCGAGGGGGTCGGGGGTTCGAACCCCTCGCCGCCCACCATCCTGCTTCGCCCCGAGGGCTTCGCAGGACAAGCCTTGCTCTCTCATTCGAAGCAGGATGCCCTCCGAAGCCTTGGCGAAGGAGGGCTCCAAACGGCCAACACTCTAAAGCATCGCCTCCAGCTCGGCCTCCGCGCGGCGGGCGGTCATGTTCGCCGCGATGTCCTGGCCGAGCGTGGCGGCGGCCTGGCGGAAGGCCGGTTCGGCCAGCAGGCGGCTGATCGCCCCGGCGATCGTCTCCGGCGACGCGTCTCGCTCCAGCATCAGGCCGGCGCCCCGGGCGGTGACGCGCATGGCGTTGTCCCGCTGGTCGCGCAAGCCCGGCAGGACCAGCAGCGGCAGGCCGGCCATCAGCGGCCGGATCACAGAGCCGTGGCCGCCATGGGTGACGAACAGCGCCGCCTTGCCAAACAGCGCCCCATGCGGCGCGCTTCGGACGACGTGTACGTTGCCGGGCGTTTCGAAGGCCGCCGGGGCGAGCGCCGGGCCGAGGGTCACCAGCGCCCGGACGGGCAGGGTCCCCA
>JACRBD010000286.1 GCA_016234625.1 Caulobacterales bacterium
CGCGGACGCTCTCATAGCCGGCGGCGATCGCCGAGATCACCTCCGCGCCGCCGAGCGCGCTGATGTCGATCTTGTCGACCCCGTCCTCGAAGTCGCTGATCGTGGCCCCGCCGGTCCCAGGGGCGAACACGAAGATGTCTGCGCCGGCGCCGCCGGAGACCTCGTCGCCGCCGCCCCGGCCTTCGATCACGTCATTACCGGCGCCGCCCGTAATGTAGTCAAACAGGGCGCCGCCGCGAAGGACGTCGTTGCCCGATCCGCCGATCAGCCAGGCCTTCTCGATCCCGCTGACACTGCCGCCGCCGGCCGTGATCGGCTGGCTCCCGGCCGCCTGGATGTCGACGGAAATGTCCGCCGTCGCGGCCTGGCCGTTGAGAAAGATTGTGTCGATGCCGGCGCCGCCGACATAGGTGTCGAGTTGATCGCCTTGGAGATAGTCGTCTCCGCTCCCCCCGTCGAGGAAGTCGGCCGACGGTCCGACCGACGCGTTCCACTCGGCGTAGAGCTTGTCGTTGCCGTCGCCGCCGCGCATCTCGTCCGGGCCGGTTCCTCCCCACAGCTCGTCATCGCCGGCGCCGCCAATCAGTTCGTCCGCGCCGCCGCCGCCGAAGAGGTAATCATTGCCGTCGCCGCCATCGAGCAGATCGTTGCCCTGAACGCCGGCCACAGTCTCGTCAGAAGTGTCCCCGTCCCCGCTCAGGTTGTCGTCGAGCGCGCCGCCGCGCAGGATGTCGTTGCCGCCGCCGCCCGAAAGGGTGTCGTAGTTGCCACGCCCTTCGATGATGTCATCGCCCAGGCCGCCGAAGATTTCGTCCCAGCCGTCCGCGCCATAGACCTCGTCGGCGCCGCTGCCCCCTTGGAAAACGATGCGCTCGATGTTGACGACGGTGCCGCCGGAGCCGTCGGTCTGGACCTGACCCACGGCCGACAGGGCGACATCGATCACCGCCCCGCCGGCCTGCCCGCGCAGGTCCAGGCGCAGGATATCGACACCCGCGCCGCCGTCGACGATGTCGCCAGGGCCTGCGAAGAGTTCATCGACGCCATCGCCGCCCAGCAGCGTGTCGGTATCGTAACCCGTCTGATACCAGGTGTGGGCATAGAGGATGTCGTCGCCGGCGCCGCCTTCCAGCGTGTCGTCGCCGCCGTTGCCGGTCAGGGTGTCGTTGCCGTCCAGGCCCTGGATGCGGTCCCCGGTCTGCTGGCCGTCTATCGTCTCGCCATTCGCCGTCCCGCTCACCTGCACCAGAGGCGGCGGCGGTGGCGGGGGTGACGGGGGCAGCGGAGGTGGCGGCGGTGAGGGTGGCGGTGGAGGCGGCGGCGGCGACGGCGCGGTCAGCAGCGGCCCGTAGGGCGGCGTGATCCAGGCGCCGAGGAAGTTCTGTGGGCGCAGGTTGATCGACTGCACGTTCAGCAGGTTCAGGCTGTCGCCGGTGTCGAACGAGATCTGGGTATTGGCGCCGACCTGGGTGACGGCGACCACCGTCAACCCGCGTGTATCGATGACGTCTTCGGCGACGCTGAAATCAGTGACCGTGTCGGCCCCGTCGCCCGCGAAGACGACGAAATAGTCCTTGCCCCCACCGCCGGTCAGGGTGTCGGTTCCGGCTTGGCCGGCGATCAGGTCGATGCCGGCGCCGCCATCCAGCTTGTCGTTACCGAGACCGCCAAGAAGCAGGTCGTCGCCGGCGTTGCCCTTCAGCGTGTCGTTGCCGCCACTGCCATCAAATGCGTCATTGGCGGACGTGCCGTTGTAGGTGTTGCCGCTGTTGTCGCCGACCTTCTGGTTTGTGTAGGTGAAGGTCGGCAACACCCACTGCTGCACGACGATGCCGGCCTGGACTTCGGCGACCGTGGCGTTGAGTACGAAGATCGAGGAACCGCCTGTGAACCCGATGAGGACATTCGCGCCGTACTGGGTGAGGTTGAAGGTCGCCCCGGCGTTATCGAGGAAGAGGATGTCGCCTTCCGACGTCTTGAAGTCGCGGATCAGATCCTGGCCGTCGCCACCACGATAGACGAACACGTCCGCCCCCGCACCGCCGGTAAGGTCATCGATCCCCAGGCCGCCATCAAGAACGTCGTCTCCGTCGCCACCGTTGAGGATGTCGCCGTCGGTCCCGCCGCTGTCGCCGCCACCGCGCAGCAGGTCGCTGCCGCCCAGGCCCATCAGCTGGTCACCACCGGTGTCGGTGCCGTCGATCCGCTCCCCGGCCGCCGTGCCCCAGATGGCGGCGTTGACCGGCGTGACCGGCTTCAGGCGTAGCGAGTCCTGAACCTGCGCCAGCGTGGCGTTGAGCACAAGGGCCGCGCCATAGCTGCTGAGATGGTCGAGCAGCTGGATGCGGACGCCCGTCCCGTCACTGGTCATCGAATAGCCCGGCGCGCCCCGCAGCTCGATCACATCGCCCTCGGCGACGCTGAGATCGGTGATGGTCTCGAAGTCAGACCCGGGGTGGTAGAGGAAGGTGTCGGCGCCCGTTCCGCCGGTCAGGACGTCGCTGTTCTGGCCGCCGTCCAGGATGTCGGCGCCATCACCGCCATCCAGATCGTCACTGCCGTTGGCCCCGCGCAGGATATCGTCGCCACCGAGACCAAACACCCGATAGCCGTTGGGCGCCGTCGCCAGGTTGAGCGTGTCCGCACCGGATGTGCCGACGGTCAGAATGTAGGGCCGGGTGTGATAACCGACCTCGTTCTCGAACAGGGTGTCGTTAGGCATCCAGACGAAGTCGGCGGCGGTCAGGGCCGAGGCCTGGACGTTCTTCAACAGCACGCTGTGGTTGGCCGAAAACACCACGAGGGTGTCAGCGCCCTGCTGGATCAGCTGCTGGTAAGCCGAATAGCCGCGGACCTCGAGGAAGTCGCTCGCGTCGCCCGCGGTGAAGTCGGTGATCGTGTCGGTCCCGTCGCCCACGACGACGAAGAACCGATCGTTGCCGGCGCCGCCCGTCAGGGTGTCGCTGCCCCCGTTGCCCCACAGGGAATCGTCGCCGTCATCGCCGAACAATCTGTCCGCCCCCTCGCCGCCCCGCAGGTCGTCGCTGCCCGCGTCGCCGTGGACTCCGCCGGTCACCCGACCCTGATCGACGCCGCCGTAGAAGTCCGAGCCATCGCCCAGGCGGAGCTCGCCATTGATGACGCCGCTGTTGGTGACACGGTCTCCGCCGCCCGCGAGATAAACCCCGCCGTCGATCGTGCCTGCGTTGCGCAGGGTTCGAGCCGTTTGCGAAGACGGGTCGGCGATAAGGATCCCGACGTCGCCGGTGATGCGGCCACCGTTGTAGACAATCGCGAAACCGTCCCAGCGCACGCCGATCGACGTGCCCGGGCCCGTGTCTGTCGCCTCGATCACCCCGTCGTTGGCGAAGTCGCCGTAGCCGCCGCTGATGACGCCGACGTTGCTCTCAAGGGTCGCGCTGGTGATGTGGCTGCGGATAATGCCGCTGGCGCTGTTGTAGAAGTCGTCGCCCACAATGACCCCGGCGGCCCTGACCGCGCCCGCCACATCAATCAGGCCGCCGTTGGTGACCAGGGCGCTGGCGCTCTGCACGCCCGTCGCCCGGAAGCCGCTGATCGTGAGAGCTCCGAGGTTCAGAAAGGTGGGGACGCCGGCGGCCAACAGGACGCCAGTCGCCTGGCCAAACGCCGCGGCGCTGGCAACCTGGATGGTTCCCCAGTTCTGGATGTCCAGGACCGAGCCGACATTCCAGATGCTGCGGATGCCGACCACGTCCGCCGACGTCGTGGCGGTGATCTGCAGGGTTCCGAGATTGACGAACCTGAGGAACGGTGAGCCGGAAAAGTCGGGCGCGATCTCGTAGCCATGGTCGTTTGTGACCGCGAGCGTCTCGTTTGCCGCAATAGTCTTCGACTGCTTGACCTTGACCGGCATCGTCGTTGTCGCCCCCGAAACGCGAGGCGGCCACGACCGCGCAAACCCCACACGTCAGGCTAGCAATCTTGACGGGCTATGGCAAAGGGCGAACGCTACCCAGTTTGAGCCTGTGGCCTTGCGGTCGCGCCAATCGGGCGAGTCCCCCTACCGCGTGAACTTCTGGAACTTGATCCTGTGCGGGATCAGGCTGTCCGCCCCCAGACGGCGCTTCTTGTCTTCCTCGTACATTTCGAAGTTGCCCTCGAACCACTCCACGTGGCTGTCGCCTTCGAAGGCGAGGATGTGGGTGCAGAGGCGGTCGAGGAACCAGCGGTCGTGGCTGATCACCACGGCGCAGCCGGCGAACTCTTCCAGCGCCTCTTCCAGGTTCTGCAGGGTCTCGATGTCCAGGTCGTTGGTCGGTTCGTCGAGCAGGATGACGTTGCCGCCGGTGGCCAGGGTCTTGGCCAGGTGGACGCGGTTGCGCTCGCCGCCCGACAGCTGGCCGACCTTCTTCTGCTGGTCGCCGCCCTTGAAGTTGAAGCTGCCGACATAGGCGCGGGTGTTGATCTCCCGCTTGCCGACCATCATCACGTCAGTGCCGCCGCTGACCGCCTGCCAGACGGTCTCGTTCGGCTTCAGATCGTCCCGGCTCTGGTCGACATAGGCCAGCTTGACGGTCTCGCCCAGGCGCACCGTGCCCTTGTCGGGCGTTTCCTGGCCGGTGATCAGCTTGAACAACGTGGACTTGCCAGCGCCGTTGGGGCCGATCACCCCGACGATGCCGTTGGGCGGCAGGCGGAAAGACAGCCCCTTGAACAGGCATTTGTCGCCGTAATCCTTCTCCAGCCCCTCGACCTCCAGCACCACATTGCCCAGGCGCGGCCCGGGCGGAATCTGGATCACGGCGTGGGTCTGGGCGCCGCGGGCATTCTCCTGGTCGGAGACCATCCGCTCATAGGCGGCCAGGCGGGCCTTGGACTTGGACTGGCGGGCCTTGGCGTTGGAGCGGACCCATTCCAGTTCCTTGGTCAGGGCGCGTTGCCGCGATTCCGACTCGGACTGCTCCTGGACCACCCGCTTCTGCTTCTGCTCCAGCCAGCCGGAGTAGTTGCCCTCGTAGGGGATGCCCTTGCCGCGATCGAGCTCGAGCGTCCAGCTGGTCACCTGGTTGAGGAAGTAGCGGTCGTGGGTCACCAGGATGACGCAGCCGGGGAAGGCTTCCAGATGGTGCTGCAGCCAGGCCACCGACTCGGCGTCCAGGTGGTTGGTCGGCTCGTCCAGCAGCAGCATGTCCGGCTTGCTGAGCAGCAACCGGGCCAGGGCCACGCGGCGCTTCTCGCCGCCCGACAGCTTGGTCACGCCGCTGTCGTTGGGCGGGCAGCGCAGGGCGTCCATGGCCATCTCGACCTTGCTGTCGATGTCCCACAGGTCGCCGGCGTCGATCTTCTCCTGGAGGGCGGTCATCTCCTCCATCAGCTCGTCGGTGTAGTTCTCGCCCAGCTCCATGGCGATGGCGTTGTAGCGGTCGACGATCTGCTTTTCCTCGCACCAGGCGATGACGTTTTCCCAGACGGTCTTGCTGTCATCCAGATGCGGTTCCTGCTCCAGGTAGCCCATCTTCACGCCGTCGGCGGCCCTGGCCTCGCCGTTGAACTCCTTGTCCAGCCCGGCCATGATCTTCAGCAGGGTCGACTTGCCCGAGCCGTTGACCCCGACCACGCCGATCTTGGCGTCCGGGTAGAACGACAGCCAGATGTTCTCGAACACCTTCTTGCCGCCGGGATAGGCCTTGGTCAGGCCCTGCATCTGGAAAATGTATTGCGCGGCCATAGGGGGTCGCTCGCTCTCGTCTGATCGGAATGGGGGTCGGCGCGGGATGTAGCGAGCGGGGGCCGCAAAGGCAACGGGTGGCGGGCGTTTGCCGGCTTGCCAAGGCGCGTCGTGCGGCGGAACCATCGCCCCGCTGTTTCAGGAGCCTTGCCCATGCGCCGTGTCGCCGCGTTCGCCGCCGTCGCCGTTCTCGCCTCGCCGGCGCTGGCCACGCCGCCGCCCGCCCCCATCGCCGACCAGTCGATGGCCGAGCTGCAAGTAGATGTACATGCCGGGCGTCGAACCTACGGCGCCATTACAGCTGCCTATCTCGACCGGATCGCAATGCTCGATGGCGGCTTGAGGTCGATCATCGCGATCAATCCATGGGCCCAGCCGGCGGCCGTCGCAGCAGATGCGTGGAAGCTGCAGCGCGCCGGCACGTACCGTACGCCTCTCTTCGGCATGCCGATCCTGATCAAGGACAACATCGAGACCCTCGACCCCATGGCCACCACGGCCGGGTCGCTGGCTCTGGCGGGCAACGTCACCGGACGGGACGCGCCGGTGATCGCGCGGCTGCGGGCGGCGGGGGTGGTGATCCTGGGCAAGGCCAACCTGTCGGAATGGGCCAACATCCGGTCGGACGACTCCCTCAGCGGCTGGAGCGCGGTCGGCGGCCAGGCGCGCAATCCCTATGACCTGGCGCGCAGCGCCTGCGGCTCGTCCTCGGGCAGCGCGGTGGCGGTGGCGGCGGGGCTGGCGGCGGCGGCGGTGGGCACCGAGACGGACGGCTCGATCACCTGTCCGGCGGCGATCAACGGGCTGGTGGGCTTGAAGCCGACGGTCGGGTTGGTGTCGCGCACCTTCATCGTGCCGATCAGCGAGAGCCAGGACACCGCCGGGCCGATGACCCGCACGGTGCTGGACACGGCCAATATGCTGACGGTGATGGCCGGAAGCGATCCGAAAGACGCGGCTACAGTCGAGGCCGACGCGCGCAAGAGCGACTACGCCGCCGGCCTCAAGCCCGACGCCCTGAAGGGCGCGCGGATCGGGGTCATGCGTTACGCCGCCGGCTTCCACAAGGAGACCGATGTGGTGTTCGAGCAGGCTCTGGCGACGCTCAAGGCCCAGGGGGCGATCCTGGTCGAGGTTCCTGAATTCCCGAAACGTCGCGAGATCGGCCCGGCCGAGCTGACGGTGCTGCTGACCGAGCTGAAGGTCGGGCTGAACGTCTACCTGGCTTCGACGGATCCGAAAAAGGTCGCCACGCGTACCCTGGCCGACGTCATCGCCTTCAACATCGCCCACGCCGACAGGGAGATGCCGCTGTTCGGCCAGGAGCTGTTCGAACAGGCGCAGAAGACGGGCGGCCTCGCCGATCCGGTCTACATCAAGGCGCGGGACGACGCGCGACGGCTGGCCGGGCCAGAGGGCATCGACGCCCTGATGGCGAAATACGAGGTCACCGCCCTGGTCGGGCCGACGCTGGCGCCGTCCTGGTTGATCGATCCGGTGCTCAAGGACCGCTACGTCGGCGGCGGCGCCGGGGGCGCGGCGGCTGTGGCCGGCTATCCGCACCTGACCGTGCCCATGGGCCAGGTCGGCGGTCTGCCGGTGGGGTTGAGCTTCGTCGGCCCGAAATGGAGCGAGGCGCGGCTGCTGGGCTACGGCTTCGCCTATGAGCAGGCGTCGAAGGCGCGGCGGGCGCCGGTTCTGTAGGGCCAGGGCGTAGGGACTAGGGCGTAGCAAAGCGGAGTCGCGGCGCCGGCGGCGCGCGCAAGTCGAACTACGCCCTACTCCCTAAAAGCTACCCCCTACCTACGCGGCGGCTTCGGCGTCCGGCACTTGCCCTTGACCTTCACCAGCGGCGGGATGCACTCGGGCCGGACCGGATAGGGCTGGGCCGTGGGGGCGCCGTCGCGGGCGTAGCCGCGGTCGTAGCCGTCCGCCTCCCACCAGTCGCGATAGGGGTTGGTGAACTGGCTCTCGTCGCGGATCGACGCCGGCAGACCGGACGTGCGCTGGCAATAGATGCCGTCTTCCCAGCCTGAACGCTTCCAGCAGTCGTCGTTGTAGTAGGCGTAGTTGGGCTCGAAATCGACGACCACGCCGTTCTCCAGCCAGATCGGGCGGGCGGTCCAGCCATAGAAGCGGTTGCGCTTGATGGTGGCCCGACCGGTGGCGGCATAGACCCCCACTTCGCGGCCGTTGATGGCCGATTCCACCAGGGTCAGGTCGCCGTCGGAGACCACGCCCACGGTGTTGCGGCACAGTCGGCTGCGGGTCACCGCGACGATCGAGCCGCGGTCCAGATGAATGCCGTTGCGCCAGCCGCAGATCACCGCGTTGTTGACCTTCAGGGCGCCAGAGCCGCTGCGCTGGCCCCGGACCATGATGCCGTTGCCGGCCGGCAGGGCTGCATCGCGCCCCAGAATGCCGCTCTGGTCGATCAGGCTGTCGCCGACCCCTGGCGTGATGTCGACGCCGGTTTCCTCCGACAGAACGCGGGTGCGGGTCATGCGCAGCACCGCGCCATCGGCCACAACGGCGGCGTCCCAGGTGCGGGCGTCGATGAAGGATTCCTGCAGGATCAGCATGCCACCCGAGGCGAACACGGCCGCCGAGTCCCCCCAGTAGCGGACGGTGGTGCGCACGAGGGCAACCTTGGAATCCCAGGTCTCGACGCAGGCGGCGCGGCCCCCTTTGTCGGTGCTCAGCACCAGATCGCGCAGTTCCACCCCCTGGGTGCCCGGTGCGACCTTTATGCAGGAGGCGCCTTCTGGCGGCGCGATCGTCGCGGTGGCGGCGGTCACCTCGTCGAAGATCGAGTGACCCTGACCGGCGATGGTCACGGGATGCTCGATCCAGATGGTCTCGCGGCAGGTGCCGCGGACGTAAAGAGTGCCGCCGTCGGCCAGCCGGCTGAGGGCGTCGGCGATCGGGCTTGGCGTATAGTACTGGCTGCCCGACGCGTCGCCGCCGGTATTGCCGCCGTTGTACTGGCCGTTGTCGGCAGGCGGGGCGCCATAGCCGCCGCCCTGCCCGCCCTGGCCGCTGTCATAGGAGCCGCCCTGTGGCGGGCCGTAGTTGTCGTATTGAACCGGCGCGTCGCAATCGACGCTGATGCTCATCTCGGCGCGCTGGGGCGGATAGTAGCCGCCCTTCCCCGGCCGGTAGGGCCGATAGCCGCGCGGGTGATAACGGTCGGGACGCCAGCGCGGCCGCACCGGCGGCGTGATCAGCCCGCCGAAGTTGGGGCGGATATTGGCGTCGACGCCGGCGGCCTGGTCGGGATAGGCCCGCGCGGGTTCGGCGGCCGTGAACAGGACCATGGCCGCGCCCGCGGCCGTCAGCATGCGGGTCAGCGTTTTCATTGTCCGTAGTCCCTGTCGCGAGGCTGGGGCCGTGGGGTGCGGGAGACCTGGGCCAGCACTTGCTGGAGGCGTCCCACCGACGGCTTGAACCCCGAAAGCGCGGAGTCGATCTGGTAGACGACCGCCTTGGCCTTGTCCTGGTCCGCCACCCCGGCGACGCCGAGGGAGAAGTAGGTGGACATGGCGTACTTGGCCTCGGCCGAACCTTGACGGTCGGCCTCGGCGAACCAATGGAAGGCGCGGGCGTAGTCGCGCGGAACGCCGACGCCCTCGGCGTACATCACCGCCAGCACCAGTTGCGCCTTGGGCGAGCCGTTGACGGCGGCGTACTGGATGATCCGGACCTTCTCGATCGGCGCGAAGACCCCTGTCTGGGGCCGCGCGATCATCGCCTGGAAGGCCTGGATTTCCTGTGGATAAAGTGAGTCCTCGCTGGCGCACGGTCGGGCGAGGACCCGCAGATAGGCCAGCGCCTCGCCGATATGGACGAACGGCAACTCGCGGATTCGACTCAGCGCGACCTGCTGGGCGTCGCCGATCTGGTCGCTTTCATCCGAATGCGGCACGCCCGAGGACGGCGATTCCGGCGGATAGAACTCGTACGGCGGGATCCAGCGCTTGGCCTTGGCCTCGACATACTGGCCGGCCGAAGCCCTTTGCGCCGAGGACCGCTCGAAATCCTTGAGCATGACGTAGGCGCCCACGTCGCCGGTCTGAACGGCGAGGTAGTTGTAGAGGTAGGCGTCGACGTCGTTGCGCGGGAACAGGTTCAGCACCTGCGGCGCGCCGGGCTTGTAAGGCTTGCCGCGGGCCTCGGCGGCCTGGCCGTTGTCCGACGGCTCGCCGAACGGCCCGAAGAAGGTGTCGTGCATCCGCGCCAGCGTGCGGTAGCCGGGCGCGCCCTGGGTCGACAGGACATAGATCACGCGGCTGCGGACCTTTTCCTGCTCCTCGGACGACATCTGCGACAGCAGATCGTTCAAGGTGCGATAGGCCGCGCGCCGTTCCACGGCCCGGCAATCGTCGTATCGGGCGATGGTCTTCTGGTCGCCCTGGGGCGAGCGCCGGCCGTAGGCGGAGATCGGGGAATAGCCGTCGGCGTTGGACAGGGCCACGGCGTACCAGACGGCCGCCTCGACCGTATCCTCCAGGTTCTTGTCGGTTACGCGCAGGCCCTGATAACGGCGGCCCAGCTCCAGCTGCGAGAAGAAGTCGCCGGTGAACGCCCGACGGCGCAGGACCCGGATCTCCGTCTGCTGGGTATTGAACTGCGAGGCCACGCCCGTGGCGATCTGCGGCCGAGGACAGGCGGTGTCGCCCGGCTTGCCGAAGAAGCTTTCCGGGCCGCTGTCGCAGCCGACCAAGGGGATCACCACCGCGGCGACGAGCGCCGCGATCGATGCGCCGCGGATCAGCGGGCCTTGCGCCAGCCCCATGGGGCGGCCTTCGGCGGCGCTGGTCTCCTGCATACTGTAAGCCCTCCCCAGCCCAGCCGTTAACCATTCGGCAACGAACTCTTCGCCGGGCCACCCCGGGAGTCAAGCTCGCCAGCGAGGCGTCAGACCCATCAATCCCCGCAGCGGGCGCCCGAGTGAACCCCGTTCGCGCGGCAGGCGAGTTCGGCGCGTTACATGGGCGCCACAGGTCCACATTCCGGGCGCATTTGGCCGTTGTTTGGCCGCAACCTCGGCGCGACCATCCCGGCAGGGACGCAGAGTCAGGGGAATCACATGCGCTTTTCGAAGGCAATCCGTGGTCTGACGACAACCGTGGCCCTGGCGGCCATGACCGCCGCCTCCGCCCCGCCATTCCAGGTCGCCCTGGCGAGGGAGGTCCCGGACGGCCAGCCCACCGCCGCGGCCTGCGCCGCGCTGGGCTTTCGTCCCGCGGCCGATCGGGACGACCGGGGCCGCCCGCGCAGCGGCTACGCCGGATTGCCGCTTCAGGCGCGACCCGCGCCACCGCCGGCTCCACCGCCGCCGCCGCCGCCGTTGGCCGGCAATACGTCGGTGGAGTCGGTCGTGGTCACGGCCCAGAAGCGCACGGAAGCGACCCAGGGTGCACCGGTCGCCGCGCCGTCCTTCTCCGGCAACAGCACCGGCCTCATGCCGCCGCCGCCGCCAGCCGACACCGAACGCTATCCCGGCGCCGCCTCCAACCCGATCCGACGAGTCGCCGACGAACCGGTTTCGACCTTCTCCATCGACGTCGACACCGCCGCCTACGCCAACGTCCGCCGGTTCCTGAATGAGGGAACCCTGCCGCCGAAGGACGCGGTGCGGGTCGAGGAACTGGTCAACTACTTCGACTACAACTACCCGCTGCCGGCTAGCCGGGCCGAGCCGTTCAGGCCCTATGTGGCTGTCGTCCCTTCGCCGTGGTCAAAGGATCGCCAGATCCTGCATATCGGCCTGCAGGGCTATGACTTGCCGCGCAGCGAAAAGCCGCCGCTGAACCTGGTGTTCCTGGTCGACACTTCCGGCTCGATGCAATCGCCGGACAAGCTGGACCTGGCCCGCAAGGCCATGAACCTGCTGATCGACCAGCTGCGGCCGCGGGACCGGGTGTCGATCGTCGCCTACGCCGGCTCGGCCGGGGCGGTGCTGGAGCCCACTGATGGACGCAGCAAGCTGAAGATGCGCTGCGCCCTGGAAGCGCTCCAGGCCGGTGGATCCACCGCCGGCGGCCAGGGGCTGGCCCTGGCCTACGCCCTGGCGAGCCAGAATTTCGACGCCGGCGCGGTCAATCGCGTGGTGCTGCTGACCGATGGCGACTTCAACGTCGGGGTCAGCGATCCGTCGCGTCTTAAGGAGTTTGTCGCCGACAAGCGCAAGACCGGCGTCTACCTGTCGGTCTACGGCTTCGGCCGGGGCAATTACAACGACGAGATGATGCAGGCCCTGGCCCAGAACGGCAATGGCACGGCAGCCTATGTCGATACCTATGAAGAGGCGCGCAAGCTGTTCCGGGACGATTTCTCCGGTTCGCTGTTTCCCATCGCGGACGACGTGAAGATCCAGATCGAGTTCAACCCGGCCCGGGTCAGCGAATACCGGCTGATCGGCTACGAAACCCGCATGCTGGCCCGCGAGGATTTCAACAACGACCGGGTCGACGCCGGCGAGGTCGGGTCGGGCGTATCGGTGACGGCCCTGTACGAAATCACCCCGGCGGGCGCCGCCCCTTCCTCCGATCCCCTGCGCTACGGCGCGGCGCGGCCGGCGGGTTCGCCCTCTGGCGAGATGGCCTTCCTCAAAGTGCGCTGGAAAGCGCCCGGCGCCGCCAGCTCACAGCTGATGCAGCAGGCCATTCCCGCCGGCAACACCGCGCGCGACCTGGCCACGGCGCCGGAAGCCACCCGCTGGGCCGTGGCGGTGGCGGCCTTCGGCCAGAAGCTGCGCGGCGATCCCTGGCTGGCCGACAGCTACGGCTGGGACCAGATCCTCGACACCGCCCAAAGCGCGCGTGGCGAGGACGAGTTCGGCCTGCGCGCCGAATTCGTGAAGCTGGTGCGGGCGGCCAGAGACGGCCGGCGGCAAAACGAATAGGGCGTCGGGCTTGTGTTCCAGGATATCTGTACATATTATCTGTACAGATATCCTGGAGATGCGCACATGTCGGGCAAGACCGTCGCCGCCACTCAGTTCAAGGCCGATTGCCTGCGTCTGATCGAAGAGATGGAACGCGATGGACAACCCGTGACTGTCACGCGGCGCGGCCGGCCGGTGGCGGTCCTGTCGCCAGTGGGGCCGGTCAAGCAGAGCCCCATCGGCTTCATGGCCGGATCCGTGTCGCACTATGACGACCCCTTCTCGCCGGCGACTGACCCTTCGGATTGGTCAGCGAACTCGTGATCCTCCTCGACACTCACGCGCTGGTCTGGATGATCGACAACGACCGTCGGCTGGGCGTCCAGGCCCGCCGGGCAATCGACGACGCCGTGCCCGATCTGGGCCTGCTGGTCTCGCCGATCACGGGCTGGGAAGTCGCGTTGTTGGTCAAACGAGGCCGCCTAGCGATTGGACGGGACGTCGGCGTCTGGATGGAAATGGCCCTGCGAGCGCCCGGCGTCAGGCCTGCAGTGCTTGATATGGAGACCGCGGTGAGAAGCGTCGGCCTGCCAGGCGATTTTCACGCCGATCCGGCCGACCGCTTCCTGATCGCAACGGCCAGGCGGCTGGATATCCCGCTCCTAACCGCCGACGGCGCGATTCTCGCCTATTCGGCCGCCGGCCACCTCAAGGCAATCGACGCCAACATCTGATCGCCTAGGGGGGATGAACAGGCCGCCCCGCCGACGATCAACAGGCCCAGGAAGCCAGCAAGGCAGACATCATCGGACGCCCGCGCCTACAGCTTCTCCAACCTCACCCCGGCGATAGCTTTCAATACCTCGTCGCGGTTCTTCGCCGACTTCGCCCAAGCCGGCAGGCGCGAGACTACCGATTTGTTGCGAGTCCGCCCCGTCTCGTCAGGCGTTTCGATCCGCAGACGACCCGATAGATACTGTTCGAGATAGTCGAGATGCACTTCGTTCCAGGCGATGAGATCGCCGTGCCGAGTCTCGGCGCGCAGGCGAGCCTTCAGGCCAATGAACGGGTCGGCCGCCTGGCCCCGCGGCGTCAGCGCCTGTTCGCGCGTTGCGCCGCAGGCGTGGCAGACCATTCGGCGAGCTACAAAGGTCCGGCGCGGCAGATCGGTATCGGAGGCAAGCAGCGTGACCACAGCCTTCCCGCCGCAGGACGGGCAGTCGACGACCATCAGGTCGCCGAAACTGCCTTTGCTGCGGGCGGCGACGACAGATCGCCCGTCGTCCGGTGCTTTGCTCAGCGCCCCGTCGGCATGTCCTTGAAGGCGACGTCCTTGTCGACGCGGACATCGCCCGGCAGGCCCAGCACCCGTTCGGCGATGGTGTTCTTGAGGATCTCGTCGGTGCCCCCGGCGATGCGCAGACCTGGCGCCCACAGCAGGGACTGCTGGAAGGCCGCCTGCATCGGCGCCTCCGACGGATCGACCAGGATGCCGTACTGGTCCTCCATCTCCACGCCGCTGTTGGACATGTCCTGCATCTGGTTGGCGGCGATGATCTTGCCGATCGAGCTTTCCGGCCCCGGCGTCTGGCCGCGCGACAGGGCGGTCATGGTGCGGAAGCGGGTCAGCTTCAGCCCCTCGGCGGCCACGTACCAGTCGGCCAGTTTCTCGCGGAAGGCGCCGTCCTTGATCGCCGCGCCGTTCGGCCCGGTGACCTGGCGGGCCAGGTCCATGATCAGCTTGTAGTCGGGACCCGACGAGCCCCCCACGGCGAGACGCTCGTTCATCAGGGTGACCAGGGCCACCTTCCAGCCCTCGCCGACCTCGCCCAGGCGCTGGCTGTCCTTGACCCGCAGGTCGGTGAAATAGACCTCGTTGAACTCGCTGCCGCCGGACGCCTGGTGGATCGGGCGGACCTCCACGGCCGGATCATGCATGTCGATCCAGAACATGGTCAGGCCCTTGTGCTTGGGCACGTCGGGATCGGTGCGGACGAGCAGGATGCCGTAGTCGCAGTACTGGGCGCCGGTGGTCCAGACCTTCTGGCCGTTGATCACCCAGTCGTCGCCGTCACGCACCGCCTTGGTGCGGGCCGCGGCCACGTCGGAGCCGCCGGCCGGTTCGGAGAACAGCTGGCACCAGATCTCCTCGCCGCGCATCGCCGGCTTGACGAAGCGGGTCTTGGTCTCGGCGTCGGCGAAGGCCATCACGGTCGGGACGCACATCCCCAGGCCGATGGTGAAGTAGCCGTAGTTGACCCCGACCTTGGATTCCTCCTGGCCGAAGATCACCGACTGCAGCGGCGTGCCGCCGGCCCCGCCCCAATCCTTGGGCCAGGTGATGCAGGCGTAGCCG
>JACRBD010000281.1 GCA_016234625.1 Caulobacterales bacterium
CAGATTAAATACAGCAATGCATTAAATGGGGACAGCCACTCATTTGCGAGCAAATGAGTGGCTGTCCCCATTTAATGCCCCGCCAGCGCCGCGAAGGCCGCGTAGAAGGCCTCGTCCGGGACCAGCTCCGGCGTCAGGAAGCGCTGGAACAGCAGGCCTTCGGTGACCGCGTGGATCAGCAGCACCAGGGTCTCGGCCGGCATCGGCAGGCCGTCCTCGTCGGCGACGCTGCGCAGCCAGGCCGCGCCGGTGGCGAAGCTGGCTTCGGTGACGGCCTGGACTTCGGCGCGAAGGGCGTCGTGCGACAGGGCGTGGGCCATGCCGGTCAGCCGGCCGAACGCCGCGGCCTCCCGCACGGGAATGGCGGCCACATAGGCCTCGGCCAGGGCGCGCATCTTTTCGGCGAAGGTCGAGTCCGGACGGATCTTCGGCCGGACCGGCGCCCAGTAGGCCTGGCCCAGGGCGATGAACAGGTCGTCGCGGTTGCGGAAGTTGCCGTAGATCGCCCCGCTGGTCATGCCGGCCCGTTCGGCCACCGCCTGCAGGGTGGCGCCATCATAGCCGCGCTCGCGGATCAACTGGCGGGCGGCCTCCAGCAGGGCCGCACGAGTGCGGGCGCGCTTGTCGCCCTTGGGGCGGCGTCTGGCATCGGCGTTCGGGGGGGCGAGGGCAGGGGCGGCGGACATGTCGCGGACTCGATGGGCTTGCCAATTTATAGGAAGTATATTTTATAAGGCTAGTACATTTTATGAGCGCTCCGGCGCGGCAGGGCCCTCCATGACCACCCCCGACCCCATCGCCGCCACGCTCGGCCGCTACGTCGACGCCGACGAGATCGCCGGCGCCGCGACCCTTGTCTGGAAGGACGGCCGGGTCGTCCAGACCTGCGCAACCGGTTGGCGGGACAGGGAATCGCTGGACCTGCTCGAGCGCGACGCCATCTTTCGCATCGCCTCGATGACCAAGCCGGTGACCTCGGTGGCGGCCCTGATGCTGGTGGATGAGGGGAAGATCGCCCTGACCGACCCGATCAGCCGCTGGGCCCCCGAGTTCGCCCAGATGCGGGTGCTGCGCTCGCCCACCGGTCCGCTGGACCAGACCGATCCGGCGGTCCGCGAGATCACCTTCGACGACCTGCTGACCCATCGGTCGGGCCTGACCTACAGCTCGTTCCACGACGGTCCGATCCAGAACGCCTATGACGCGGTGCTCGGCAACCAGATCGACAGCCATGTCGCGCCCGACGACTGGATCGCCGCGCTCGCCGGCCTGCCGCTGATCGACCAGCCGGGCGGCGGCTTTCACTACGGCAATTCCACCGACCTGCTGGGCTTCCTGGTCGCCCGCATCGAGGGCGAACCCCTCGGCGCGGTGTTGCAACGCAGGATCTTCGACCCGCTGGGCATGAAGGACACGGGCTTCTTCGTTCCGGCGGGCAAGGCCGACCGCAAGGCGCAGATGTACGGTTTCAACGCCGACGGCGTCCTGACGCCCAGGCCGACCGGGGCGGGCGGCGCCGGCAGGGTGCTGCCTGACCGGACCACGGCGACGCCTTACGAGGCCGGCAGCGGCGGCCTGTGGTCGACGCTCGACGACTACCTGGCCTTCGCACGGCTGTTCGTCGAGGACGGGGCGGTGGACGGCGTACGGCTGCTGCGGCCGGAAACGCTGAAGGCCATGATGACCAACCAGCTGAGCGAGGACCAGCGCGCCCGCGGCGAGACCCTCGGCATGCCGATCTTCACCGCCCACGGGTTCGGCTACGGCCTGGCGGTGGTCATGGACCCCGCCAACGCCGCCGTGACCCGCTGCAAGGGCGGTGTCGGCACGGTCGGCTGGCCCGGCGCCTACGGCGGCTGGTGGCAGGCCGACCCGACCACCGGCACGGTGATGATCTTCCTCGCCCACAACGTCATGGAGCCGGAACTGATGGCCATGGGCATCGGCCTGAACGTCTACGGCGCCATCACCGAGTTTCATGGGCTGGCGAGCGCGTTATAACCCCCCTTTCTGGGCAATAGCATCCCGCCCGTCGTCTGGCAGAAGCACGCCGACGACCTGGCGAGCCGAAAGGGCGATGACGTGCATACAAAGCGAGCAATTGGCATTCTGGCGGCGACAGCCCTGACCATCGCCGCCGGATCGGCGCAGGCCTATCCGCCCAGGGAGAGCGATTGGGTCGCCCTGTCGACCAATGTCGGCGCGGCGATCGCCGCCTGGGACAAGGCTGACTTCATCGGCGCGATCAACAGCGCCCCCGCCGGCGACTCCGGCGCCGCGCGCGCGATCCTGCGTCAACGCATGGCCGGCTTCGACGCCGCCTGCGGGGCGATCCGCGAGCAGATCGGCTCGGGCGGTCTGTTCGGTCCCGATCTGTGGACCCAGGGCTTCCGTCAGACCTGCTGGGCGATGGCCACCCTGGAAAAGGACTTCACCCCCAGCAACCAGGCCAAGGTCTGCGGCGAAGCCAAGGACGCGATCAACTTCTTCAAGCAGTACAAGCCCGCCCGGTCGCCGGCGGCCTATCCCCTGGCCGCCGAGCACGTGGCCCGGTTCGTGGCCATCAACGAGACGCTCAAACAAGCGGTCCAGCGCTGCAGGTGATGTCGCGGCGCGGCAATCGCCAGTGTCAGTCCGATCTGTTCGCGCGATGGGGGATAAAGCCGGCGGCGTATTAAAAACGCCAACGAATTTAACGCCTTACGGGAGAGCGGCGCTCGCCTGTCGCGGGTGCGCGACGCCGGCGCCGGTCCGGGCGGACCGCTACTGCGGCCTGAGGCTGTTGACGGTCGCCTCGAAGATCGGCCGGGAGGCGGCCAGATCCTCCGGCACGGCGTAGCAGCCCGCCAGGACGATACGGCCGGGCAACAGGTAAAGCCCGATCAACGCATCCACCTCGACCTGCTGTTCCGGGAAGGCGCCGGGCAGCAGCCGCACCAGGCCGGTGCGGAAATACAGGCCGCCGTACGGCTTGACTGCGGTCTCGACCATCTCGAGCTTTGCGGCCTCCACGCCCAACAGGTTGGCCCAGTCGGCCACGGTCCAGGCGCCGGAGGCGTAGACGTTCAGGTCGGCCTGGCTGATGCCGTCCATGCTGGCCATGCGGTTCAGCTGGCTGTTGCAGGAAACAGGGCCGGTGATGGTTGGGGAGTCGGGCATCGTGGCCGAGACGATGTCGCCATGGGTCTCCTGGGGCCAGCCCGCCGGGAAGGTGACGGTATAGCCCTCGGCGGCCGTGGCCGCGGCCGGAACCAGCAATGCGGCGATCGCCGCCGTGGCGAGTGCAAGACGCCTGAGTGGCATGGAGAATCCCCGATTATGGTCGCGACGCTAGGGGGGCGAATCCGCCCGGTCAATCATGTCGCCGCCAAGGGGCCGGGTCGGGCGCTCAGCTCGCCGTCATGCCGCCGTCGACCACCACCTCCGACCCCGTCATGAAGGCCGCCGCGTCCGAGGCGAGGAACTTGATGGCGTTGGCGATATCGATGTCGCGGCCCAACCGGCCCATGGGATGGGCCTGGGCGAACCGCTCGCGGGTCGAGTTCGCGCCCTCGCCGGTGACCGCCATCGAGGCGGCGGCGGCCTGGGCCATCATCGGTGTGTCGATGATCCCCGGATGGACTGAATTGACCCGGATTTTCAGCCCGCCCCGGGCGCATTCCAGCGCCGCCGACTTGGTCATCAGCCGCACCGCGCCCTTGGAGGCGTTGTAGGCCAGCCCCCCGGCCTGACCCACCAGCCCGGCCACCGACGACAGGTTGATGATCGACCCGCCGCCGTCCCAGCGCTGGGCCCGCTCGGCGATGGCCGGAATGGCGTGCTTGAGGCCCAGGAACACCCCCTCGACATTGACCTGCTGCATGCGCCGGAAGTCCTCCAGGGCCGTCTCGACGATCGGCTTCATCCAGAAGATGCCGGCGTTGTTCACCAGAATGTCCAGCCCGCCGAAGGTCTCCCGGGCGAAGGCCACGGCGGCGACCCAGTCGGCCTCGACGGTGACGTCATGCTTCACCCAGGCGCCGCCGACCGCCTCGGCCGTGGCCGTCCCGTCGCCGACGTCGCTGACCACCACCCTGGCTCCCGCCGCCGCCAGCGCTTTGGCCGTGGCCGCGCCGATGCCGCGCGCCCCGCCGGTGACCAGCGCCACCCGTCCTTCGAGATCGTTCATGCCGTCCTCCCCTGTTTGTTGACTCGGGCTATAGCTGGAACTTCGGCTTTCAGGGGAAGGCGATGCCGCTCAACAAGACCAGCATGCAGATCATCCATCTGCTTAAGGCCAACGATCTTGGTGGGTTGAAGAGGGCATTCGCGGATCATCCGGAAGAGGTCAATGTGCACAACGGCATCGCAGGAGGCACCCTGCTGCACCACGCCGCCAGTGAGAGCAGTCCCGAGGTGGTCAGGCTGCTTGTGGGCCTTGGGTTCGACGTGAATCTCACCGGCGCGACGCGGGGAGACCTGCCGATCGATTCCGCCGCGGCTTATGCCAACGTCGAAAACGTCCGGCTCCTCATCGCCCTCGGTTCACGCCTCGACGTCAGCGAGCCGCAAATCAATCCGTTGCTTGCGGCGATCACAGCGGGCAGGGGGTGTTCGGAGGATGACGTTATCATCCGCGCTCCCGAGGTCGCCGAGGTACTGCTGAGGGCCGGTCTGGACTATCGGAAGCACTACGCCAAGCAGGGCAGCAAGGGCGCCAATGCCAAGGAAAAGGCCGAGAACTGGGGCGCGCTCACGATCAGGGATATCATCGTGGCCTGGGAGCGCGCTGAGGGGGCTGGCGGCTTGCCCCAATTGCCGCTCGAGGCCCTTTTCTACAAGGCCGCGCGAGCTCATGACCTGGCGGCCGTGCGTTCCCTTTGTGAGGCCCATCCACAGCGGTTTCTGGATGGATCACACCCGGACCGACCCACGCCGTGGGAGTTCGACACCTGGCTGCATTGCGTCGCAGTCAGCAGCTCGCCGGAAATCGCGGACTACCTGCTAGGCAAGGGCGAGGATATCGAAGCGCGGCCGCGAGAGTTCAGTCCGCTGTGGACCGCCGCGCGAAACGGCAATCTTGCCATGGTCCGCCTTCTTCTCGATGCCGGGGCGAAGATCAAAGCCAGAGAGAAGTGGTCCCCCCTCTTTGCCGCGGTCAGCAATGACCACATCGATGTCATAAGGGCGCTATTAGACGCTGGCGCAAACCCTCACGCCCGCAGCGGGCGTAGTCCATCGACGCTCGATTGGGCGCGCCAGAATGGACACGCGGAGGCCGCCGAACTGATGGCGGAGTACTGCTAGAGAGAGCGGATGATCGATCCCAACGGCATCGCCCACATTCAGCTGACCGTGCGCGACGTGGCGCGCAGCCGGCCGTTCTACCACCGGCTGCTGCACGAGACGTTCGGGATGCCGATCCAGTACGACATCCCGGGCGTGGTCTTCTACTGCATCGGCGGGCGCACCGGGATCGTCATTCGGCCGGCGGCGCCGGGGCAGGCCGACACGGCCTTCGACCAGTGGCGCACGGGCCTGCACCACTTCTGTTTCCGCCTGAGGTCGGAAGCGGACATCGACACCCTGCATGCGGTGCTGGTCGAGATGGACGCGACCATCGTCCGGGCGCCCGAGACGGGGCCCTGGGCGGAGGGCTACTACTCGGTCCTGTTCGAGGACCCCGACGGCATCCGCATCGAGGCGGTGTTCATCCCGGGGGTGGGGAATCTGCCGGCAGCGCGCCAGGGGCCGCTGACGCCGCCGGTCAGTTGAGGACCCTAGGCGATGGCCTTGAGACCCTTTGCCCGCACCAGATTCAACAGTTTCAGAGACGGGCCGTCCGGCCGTTTCTCGCCGCGCTCCCACTTGCTGACCGCGTCCTTGCGGACATTCAGATAGCGCGCGAACACCGGCTGGGAGACCTGTTCCCGCTCCCGCAGGGCGCGGATCTCAGCGGGGGACAGGCTTTCCACGGTGGTCAGGCACATGACGTCAAAGCTGCGCATCGTCGCCTGATCGACCAGGCCGATACGGTGCAGTCCCGAGACGGTTTCATGCATCGCGGCGAGGATATCGGACTCGGGCTTTCGGGCATTCGTCGTCATTGATCTCCAGCTCCAGTTCCACCAACTCACCTTGCGCGACGGCTCGGGCGAGATCGCCGGCACAATGGTTCAGCAAGACGGCGGCAGTCGCCTGCACCACCTCAAGTTCCTTCTTCGTCACATTCGCCCTGGCACTCTTGGCGAACCCATAGACGAAGAAGCCCGATCCGCCGGTGCAAAAGGCCAGGAGCGTCCGGAACTCGCCGGATTTTCCCGCGCCCGCCCGCGCCACGCGCTGTTTGAAGACCCCGCCGCCGAGATCGGCGTCCCAATGGCCGGACATCACGGCACGAGCCGCTTCAAGCAACGCTTCATCTTCCAAGCGGGCCTTGCGGGCGAACCGCGAGAACGCCTTGGTCTTGTAGACGCTCATCTGTTTGCGCCTGTCTATTATGTAGCTCTTAGAGCTATAGAAATCAAGGACCTCATTCGTCCGGGGTTTCGTCAGGCTGCAATGTTAAATTATGCCATCTAAGGAAGAGTGATGGGGGAAAAATTGCAGCAGGCGGGCCGCTCGTGGTTGAGGAACCTGTGCAAGCTCTACCCGCCCACCGTCTCTCCGTCGCACCTATGATGGACTGGACGTAGTTTTTAATAAATTCAAGTAGTTACGTGGAATGGTGTGCGCGGACTGCACACGGATGTTCGCGTTCTCTCTCGCTTTCGTTCTCACGACGTGCGCCGCTCTGCTCCGAACTTCCACGCAATTGTTCGTGGCAGACCGCTGTGTCCCTCACCCTTGGCCGGAGATGCGACGCGAGCTGGGCAGTCAGAAAATGCACCGCTCGGTAAATTTTCCGATCAGATCCCGCTTAAGCTGGATAGTTGTCCCGTTCGGGATAACTTTTGACTTCGGAAAGACATTAGTCGATAAATGCCCCGAACGGGATAATTGGGCTATGGATCCTTCTATCATCGGCGACGCCGTCCGGCGCGCCCGCAAGGGCATGGGCTTGCGGCAGGACGAACTGGCCGCCGCGGCGGGCGTCGGCCTGAGATTTCTCGTGGAACTGGAGCGGGGGAAGCCGACCATTCAGCTGGGTCGTACCCTCGCGGTTCTGGCCGCGGTCGGCCTCGACCTGAGTGTCGTCCCGCGTCAGGCGCCGCCCGGTGCGGCGCTGCCGTCATGACCAAGTCACTTTCCGTATGGTGGGACGGCAGCCAGGTCGGTCTCCTGCGGATCGACGAGCATGGCGATCTGGCCTTCACCTATGGAGCCGACTGGCTCGCCGATCCGCGAAGACCCGCCGTATCCTTTTCGCTGCCTCGACGCGCCGAGCCGTTCAATCGCCGGGAGACGCGACCCTTCTTCGCCGGGTTGCTTCCCGAGGAAGGTCAGCGCGAGGCGGCGGCGCGGGCGCTCGGGGTTTCCAAGGCCAACGATTTTCGCCTGCTCGAGCGACTCGGCGGAGACGTCGCCGGCGCCTTGACCCTGTGGCCGGAGGGGGAGGCGCCGCCCGCACCGCGTGATCTGGCGGTCGCCCAGCCGCTGGACGACGACGGGCTGCTGAAGATCATCGACACCCTGCCGACCCGGCCCTTCCTGGCTGGCGACGAGGGGGTGCGTCTGTCGCTTGCCGGCGCTCAGCAGAAGCTTCCGGTCGTGATGGTCAACGGCCGCATCGCCTTGCCCGTGCCCGGACAGCCGAGCACCCACATTCTCAAGCCTCCGATCACCGGCCTGCCATCGACCACAGAGAATGAGGCGCTTGTCCTGCGCCTCGCGGCGGCGATCGGTCTGCCGACCGCGCCGGCGGAGCCACGTCGAACGGGAGATCGGCCCTATCTTCTGATCGAACGATACGACCGGACCGTCGGCGCCGACGGCGCGATTCGAAGGTTGCATCAGGAGGACTTCTGCCAAGCGCTCGGCATAGCGCCCGAACGGAAATACGCATCGGAGGGCGGTCCGACGTTCGCGCCATGCTTCGACCTGCTTCGCCGCGCTTGCGCCCAGCCCGCGCCGGCCATCTTGCGCCTCCTCGACGCGGCCATCTTCAATGTCGCTGTCGGCAACGCCGATGCGCACGGGAAGAACTATAGCCTGCTCTATCGCCCGGAAGGGATAGGCTTCGCGCCACTGTACGATCTGCTTTGCACGGCGGCCTATCCTGAAGTTCACGCGAAGCTGGCGATGAAGATTGGCAAGCGGGCGAGCTTGGAAGAGTTCACGCCCGATACCTGGAGCGATTTCGGGCGCGAGATCGGCATGAGCGCGCCGTTCGTGCGTCGCCGCGTGGCCGCCCTGGCGGAGTTGATTCTGGCGCGCGTCGAAGGCGTGGCCGGAGAGATATCGGCGGCCGGCTTTGAGGGGGCTGAACTGCGCCGGTTCGTGACCATCGTCCGCAGGCGGGCCCAGACACTTCTCGACAAGACCTAGAGCCGCGTGCCGCCCAAGCGTTGCGAAAAGCATTCACCGAGCGAGGGGCCGGCTTCAGGAATGGCCACCGTAACCGCCACCTCTCCCGCTGCCACGAAGGTGGGTCTATTCAGAAGCTTGTTCCGAGGGCGAGAAGACGTGTTTCCCAGCCGGTGGGAGAACTCAAAGACCGGCAAGGCCGGATACGCACCGGTTTGCCGGAACGAGTGGGTTCGAGGCGTTTGCGCGAAGCCCGCGGTCAAATGTGGTGAATGCGCCAATCAGGCCTTCGTCCCGATAACGGACGATATCGTGGCCGCTCACCTGAAGGGCAAGAGATCCAACGGAGCGACCAACTTCACCATCGGGGTCCACAGAGACCCGCCATTCAAGCGCTCTACGCCGAGCTCGCCGCTGACCCCGCCCGGAACGACCTGATCTTCGAGGACATCCTCGCCGCGCTGGAGGCGGGGCGTTCGCCCCTCGTGATCACCGAGCGCAAGGACCATCTGGATCTGTTGTCCGAACGCCTGTCGAAATTCGCCAGGAATGTCGTCGTCCTGCGAGGCGGGATGGGCGCGCGGGAGACGCGGGCCGCCGCCGATCGGCTGTCGGCGATCCCCGACGAAGACGAAAGGGTGATCATCGCCACCGGCCGCTATCTCGGCGAAGGTTTCGACGATGCCCGGCTGGACACGCTGTTCCTGACCCTGCCGATCTCCTGGCGGGGGACATTGGCCCAGTACGCCGGCCGCCTTCATCGGATGCATGCTGCAAAGCGCGATGTTGTCATCTACGACTATTTCGACGCGGACGAGCCCATGCTGGCTAAAATGGCCGCCAAGCGTGAGGCTGGCTACAGGAGCCTGGGCTACATGGTGGCGGTGGGCCGCGAGGCCGGCGATCAGGCTGTCAGAGCCGCCCGAGCGACCGCAGGCTCCGGAGCATGATCCGTCGCCAGGGCGGCGACCAGCCGCATGGTTAACCGGGCTAGTTCGGCGGCTTCGGCGGGTGTTGGCGCCGCGGCGCCCGGCCGCAAGATCGCCAGGACCTGCTCGGCCTCCACGGACAAGCCGCTCTGCTTCAAGAGGTCGAGCACCTGTTCGGCGATGGTCGATGAAGGGGCCGCCGCCTCTCCAGCCGCCCTCAGGCGCGCGGCGACGGCGTAGCGTAGCGCCTTGGCGAGCAACGGGGGCGCCTCCTCCGGAAACCCGCCGGCGGCGAGCACGCGGGCCATCCTGATTGCTCGTTCCGCTTCCTCGCGCCAGGCATCGTCATGTTCCGTGGCGTTGTTCGCCGCGTCCGGCTCGCCGAACTCGGGCGAGACATGCAAGATCCGGCGCCCCCCGCCAGTCAGGTCAAGCACACCCGACCGCGCCAGCCGGCGAAGCGTCAGCCACGTCGCGCGGTCGAGAACCTCCACGGGCAAGCTGGCTGCGTCCTGACGCCGGCTCAGACGTTCGGTCTCGCCGGCGAGACCATCGGCATCGAGGTCCAACACCGCAAGCACCCGTCGAGCGCCGCCGGGGCCGGTCTGGACTTCGATCCGCAATGCCCGCTCGCCATGGCGCAGGCGCAGGTCCACGGCGAGGGCGTCCTCGGGCGAGACGATTTTGGGCCCGAGGCCGTCGGCGGCCTCCAGCATGGAGCGCATGCGATCGACCAGTGCGCCCCTGCCGGAGGGCATCTTCAACGCGCCGATATCGCCATGGCCGTCCAGCAGGCCATCGGCCAGCACCTGCTTGACGTTCAGGAGGTGCAGGATCGCGTGCTCGATGCTGCCTTCGGTGACCAGATTGATCACCGCCACCGGGCGGGTCTGATGCTTGCGCCACGCCCTGGCGATGCGCTGTTCTAGCTTGGCCGGGTTCCACGGCAGGTCGATATTGATCACGGCGCTGGCGGCCTGCAGATTCAGGCCGACGCTGCCGCTGTCGGTGGACAGGAACAGCCGGCAATTGGGGTCGTTCTTGAAACGATTGATCTCTTCTCGGCGGCGAACCTGCGGGACCGAGCCCGTATGCCAGGCCGCCTCGACGCCCAGTTCTCCGGCCAATTCCCGCACCAGCCCCAGCATCCGCTCCCATTCGGAGAAGATGATGATCTTGCGGTCGGGCTCCTGCAGGAGGTCGCCAAGAATACCCTCCAGCTCCTCCAGCTTGGGGCAGACGCGGCAGTCGGGGTCGAGGATGGCGGGCGTGTCGCAGATCATCCGCATGCAGGCCATGAGCATCTGCATCTTGTCGAACTCGGCCGGGGACAGCGGCCGGCGCTGAGCGATGGCGGCAAGCCTGGCCAGCGGAGTCCGATACTCCTCGTAGCGGTCCGCCTGCTCGGGGGCCATCGGCACGAAGTAGTTGGTCACCGTGCGTCCGGGCAGCTCGGTTTCCACATCCGATTTGCGGCGGCGTAGCAGCACCGGCGCGACCCGGCGGCGCAGTTCGGCGAGGTTGCGGTACTCCACCGGCCGTCCGCGCTCGTCCAGTTCATAGAAGCTGCGGTTGAACTGGAACAACGGCCCGACCAGTTCCGGATCGAGATATTGGATGATGGAATAGAGTTCGTCGATGCGGTTCTCCACCGGCGTGCCGGTGAGCACGAAGGCGTATGGCGAGCGCAGCGACTTGACCTTGCTGGCCGTCTTGGTGCGCCAGTTCTTGATCCGCTGGGCCTCGTCGAGAACGACGATGTCCGGCGTCAGCAAGTCGTTGATCGCCTCGGCGTCGCTGACCACCTGTTCGTAGTTGACGATGGTGAAGAACGGCGGGTCGCGGTAGGCCAAGAGCCGCGCCGGGCGAGGGCCGAACACTGATCGGGTCGGCCGTTCGGTGAAGCGGGCGATCTGCTCCTCCCACTCCGCCTTCAGGGACGCGGGACAGACCACCAGCACCCGCTCCACACCCTTGCGGCGGGCCAGCAGTTCACAGGCGGCGATCGCCTGGACGGTCTTGCCCAACCCCATCTCGTCGGCCAGCAGGGCGCGCTCGCCAAAGGCCAGGTGCGCCATGCCTTCCCGCTGATAGGGCAGCAGGGGATGGCGCAGCATGTCCAGAACCGCGGGATCGCGTTCGACCTCGGTGGCGAAGGCGGCGCGCGCCTCCAGTCGCGACCGTTCCCGCCGATGGCGGTCCAGCCAGGGGCCGAAGTGGCGCGATAGACGCAGCAGGTCCCGCACTGGCGGCGGAGCGTCCGCATAGGCGGCGAGGAGGCTCTCGATGTCGCCTGGCTCGAGGCTGAGCTGGCCGCCGGGGGTCAGCCAGGGCGACAGCCAGGCGCGGACCATGCTGGACTCGCCGCCGCCCACGCGCGGGCAGGTAACCACCGGCGTCGGCGCTCCCGTCCGGCGAAGGAAGACCTCGACCCGCCCTGAGCCCTTGGCGACCGCCTGGCGGAAGGCGCGAACGCCACGACGGCGCAGGCCTGCCAGCACGCCCTCGATGTGCTTGCACGTCCCTAGCCCGTTCACCCGGTGGTCGATGCAGCCGCAACCGTTCTCAAGGCCGTCCAGGGACCGGATTTCGACCTCATAAACGGTCCCGCTCTCCGACCGCGTCCGGAACGTCCCGAAGAAGGGATGCTCCATCTCCATGGCCTCGACGGTGGTGATCTCAGTGCGCCCGCGCCAGCGCCGCAACTCGATCTCGTGCTCGTCGCTGGTGTCCCAGCCCAGGGGCGCGGCCGGCCGCTCGAGGACGGTTCGCGCCCGCCCGCCTTTCCGCGAGCTCTTGCCCGGAGAGCGCGTCGATGGGGAGGGTTTGATCACCCGATCTGCTTGCATGACGGGATGCTAGCGGTGAGGGCCGAGTCCCTCAACGACCGTCTGGGGGTTGAGGGGCGCCGCGCGTCTCGTCATGTTGGGAAGGCGAACGGGAAGGAGATGCGAGCATGGCCAAGGACAAGCTGGTCCCCGACACGGACAGGATCGACGACGCCGTTCTGGCGCTGCTCCATCTGGGCCTTCACGACGGATTTCGGGCCTGGAAGGGCTTCGACTGGGAGACGATGAACCGGCTCCACGAGAAGGGTATGATCCGCGATCCCGTCGGTAAGCCGAAGTCCGTGGTCTTCACGGAGGAAGGCCAGCAGCGGGCCGAAGAGCTGTTCGCGGCGATGTTCACCAAACAGTCCTGATCGTTCCCTCGACCTTGGGCTTTGGTCCCTGCGCCGTCGTCCTCCACGTCGTTCAAGGTCGCATCGCTCAGTTCGTTCACAAGGGTGATCCGGCGGCGAGTGATCTCGTACTTGTTCAGCGCCGCCCGGTCCTCCTTGAAGGCCCCTTCCACCGCGAACATCATCGTCGGCGTCATGCTGGCGCCGCGGAAAAAAAGCAGCGTGTCCTTCTTGGACCTGCAGAGCAGGGGAATTGTATCGACAAGCTGAGAGAGCAACTCGGGCGGATAGTGGAAGCGACCGTGCAGCACAAATCCCTAGATGCCAGGCGGCATAATACCCGAGAAAATGAACGACATAAAAACCTAGAAATGATACAGCGGAAAAGCCGAAAAATCATCCATGCTCTCTTGGACTCCATGCCCACCCCGTCTGAACGGCTCGCCCTGGCGCTCGAGGCGCTTGACGCCCTGCAGACGCAGGGACGCCACGCTATTCGGTCCAGGGATCTCAGCCGCGCCCATCGCGAGCTGTTGCTGAAGCAGGGCTTTCTCCAGGAGGTGATGAAGGGCTGGTACGTCGTTGCCCGGCCAGACGTGGAGGCGGGCGAAAGCACGGCCTGGTACGCATCCTACTGGGATTTCTGTCGCGACTATCTCACCGAACGATTCGACGCGGACTGGTCCCTGTCGCCAGAACAATCTCTCCTCCTCCACGCCGGCAATTGGAACGTCCCGCAACAGCTGTTGGTCCGCGCGCGACGCGGCGGCAACCAACTCATGGGGCTGCCGCACGGGACGTCGCTGCTGGACGTCAAACTCAAGCCGCCGAGCGGCGCGGATATGGCCGAAGTGGCGGGCTTGCGGCTCTACGCGCCGGCCGCCGCCCTGATCCATGCCTCGCCACAGGTCTTTCTGAACCATCCCACCGAGGCGCGTACTGCGCTGGCGACCCAGCGCGACGCCTCCGACCTCCTGGCGCGCCTCCTGGAAGGTGGACGCAGTGTCGTAGCGGGACGATTGGCAGGGGCCTTCCGCAATATTGGCCGGGATCGCGAGGCCGACGATATCCTCCACGCCATGCGGGCGGCCGGTTATAACGTCCGCGAGAAGGATCCGTTCGATCGTGAGCTTCCGCGGATCGAATACCAGCGCGAGCCCTCGCCCTATGTCCACCGCATCCGGCTACTCTGGCAGAAGATGCGCGCCGACATCGAGGGTCGCTTTCCGCCGCCGGCGCCGGCCAACGACATCGACGCCTATCTACGGGCTGTCGATGACGTTTATGTCACCGACGCCTACCACTCGCTCTCAATCGAGGGCTATCGCGTCAATCGCGACCTCATCGAACGGGTGCGCGGCGGCGTCTGGGACCCGGATGCCGACGACCGGGACCGCGCCCATCGGGATGCCCTGGCGGCGCGGGGGTACTGGCAGGCGTTCAACGCGGTGAAGGCCAGCGTGCGGCAAGTGCTGGAGGACGCCAATCCGGGAGCCGTCGCCGACCGCGACCACGGCGTCTGGTACCGCGAACTGTTCGCTCCGAGCGTTACGGCCGGTTTGCTGAAGCCCGCCGACCTGGCCGGCTATCGCAACGGCCCTGTCTACATTCGCCGCTCGCGCCATGTCCCGCTCAACGCCGACGCGGTGCGGGATGCCATGCCTGTCTTCTTTGAATTGCTGGCGGCCGAGCCGGATCCTGCCGTGAGGGTGGTGCTCGGCCACTTCATCTTCGTCTACATCCATCCTTACTTCGACGGGAACGGCCGCACGGGGCGGTTCCTGATGAATGTCATGATGGCGGCGGGGGGCTATCCCTGGACCGTTATCCCGGTCCAGTCACGGACCCGCTATATGGCTGCATTGGAGGCCGCCAGCACCGAACAGGACATCGGCCCATTCACGGGTTTCATCGCGGAGCTGATCGGCCAGCCGACCGCGCCGGCGCTCTGATATCCAGGATTTCATTGCGGCAGGGACAGGGCGTGCGACGTTTGGCGGCGGCGCTCCGGCGAACCGCGCCTGCGTCTCCCGGTGGTCGTCGCGGAAGCTGACAGTCGGCGCTCGCCAATGCGCCCAATGAAGAGGCGCGCTTCGCGAGCGGCGCCGCTACCGCCCAGCTACACCACGTCCGGGGGCACGATCTCCGAACGCGACTGGCCGCTTGCCCTTCGATGGCCGGCGCTCGCCCAACTAGGACGCAAGGGGAAGGCCCGCGATCCGGCAGAACATACCCTCTGGATGGAACGCGACCCGCACCTGGGTTCCATCGCCCGACAAGGCCCGTTCGATGAGCTGTGATCCAAAGCCGCGGTGGGTCGGCGCGCCTACGGCGGGGCCGCCATGTTCGCGCCACTCGAGCTGCAGGCTGCTGTCGCTTCGCCGCCGCCAGCAGACCGCGACGCGGCCTTCGCCGTTGGAAAGGGCGCCATGCTTCAGCGCATTGGTGGCCAGCTCATGCAGGACCAGGCTCAGCGCCGGCGCGGCGCGGCCCTGGATCACCACGGAGGGGCCCCACGCGTCACAACGGTCCTGTTGACCGATCGCGGCGAAGGTTCGACCGAGGATCGCCTGGACGTCATTGTCCACCCCATCGACGTCATCGCCGAACCGCCAGCCCTCGGCCATGGCCGACAGGCGGGCGGCCAGGATCGTGCGGGCGTGGGTGAGAGATTGGGCGGTCCGCAGGGTGCGTGAGGCGATGGCCTGGGCCACGGCGATGATGTTGCAGGCCCGGTGGTTCAATTCCCCGATGATCAGCCCGGCCATGTCTTCGCGCCGCCTACGCTCGCTGATGTCGATCATGACGCCGCAGACCCGGCTGCACCGACCCGCGTCGAAGAGGCCTCGGCCGTAGACGGCCACCCAGCGCCGGCCGCCGGCTTCGGCGCCGACCTGGCACTCCTCCGAGACCGGCGACCTCAACGCCGGATCGGCGGCCGCGGCTACCGCGTCGCGCAGCCGGGCCTGGTCGCGTTCATCCAGCGCATCGAATGTAACATCGCCCGGAAGGCGCCACGGCATCCGGCCGCCCGTGGGCTGATAGTCCCAAAAGCCCAGATCGGCGATCATTTCACGTCTCCCGTCAGATTGTGGAGGGGTTGCTGGCTGACCGTGATCAGGCCTCTGCGCGGGCGGTCGAAGTCCTGGATCTGCAGAATGACGGCGGCCAGCAGCAGGCTGGCGACGATCGAGGCGGTCGCCGGTCGCCCGCCGCCCAGGCCGGCCTTGTAGCCGTTGAGGCCCAGGGCCGCGGCGGCCAGCAGGTAGAGCAGCAGGAAGACGGCCTCCGGCACGTGACTGCGGTCGGCGGTCAGTCGCTTCTCGACCATGTCTTCGAGATCGTTCACCGCCTGGATGAACAAGCCGTTGGGGATCGAGCGGGAATCCAGAGCGGCGACGGCCACCGCCTGGTCCCATAGCCGCCGTTGCAGTTCCATCGATTGGGCCGCGATCTGGCGCTGGGCGCCGGGGCCGCGGTCCTCGACGGTGAGGCGCACCTTCAGATAGTCGTCCAGGATGCCGGCAGCCACGTCGGCCTGAGGCCGGGGCAGCATTTCGGCGCGGTTTCGCGCCGTGCCGAGGGCCAGGGCCTCCTCCAGCACGAAGGCCTTGCGTGTGTCGTAGCGACTGACCGCCACGGAGAAGGTGAAGCTGATCATCAGGGTGACCAGGCCGAGCGCCGTCCCCTGCAGTGTCCCGATGGCGCCGGACCTGTCGTCTCGGCCGCGCGCGGCGGAATGCAGCCCGGCCCGCTGGCCCAGCCAGGCGCTGGTCAGCAGCGCCGCGACGCTGACCGGGAACACGATCCACTGGCTGACGCCATACAGCCACTCGGTCGCGGCGATCATGGCCGGACCGCCGTTTGCGTCGCGGTGGAAGCGGAGGCGGCGGCGCCGACCTCGACCAGCCCGCCGGTCGCCGTGACCGAGGTGGCGTTGGCGCTGAGCGCGCCGGTGTTTTGCTGTTCAGCCTCGACGGCCACGTCGACGACGCTGTTGTCGCCGACGACAACGGTGATGAGGTTCATGTTGGCCACCGAGCCGACGCTGGGCAGGCCCCCGAAACCGCCGCCGGATGCGGTGGGTCCGCCCGGGAAGCCGCCGGGCCGGCCGGCCTGCTCGGCCTGCCACATCGTCACGGCGCGGCCGGTCGCGGCGACATTGCCGTGAACCCCGTAGTCCCAGGGGTGGCTGTTGAGACGGTCGTCGGCGCGGGCGGCGGAACCGCCCAGCAGCGCGCAGCCGATGACGAACGCCAGCGGCGCTCGGGTGAAATCAGTCATGGACATCGCTTTCCAGATTGAGGGGACCCGGAGACAGCGCCGCCGCCTCCGGGTCCAACGAGGCTAGAGACCCGGAACCAGCGTTCCGACGCGGGTGGTCACGCCGGCCAGGTTGCCGATGGCGGTCGCCGTGGCGCTGGCGATCGGCCGGTCCAGGGCGCCCATGTTGCTGGCGCTGTTCAGGGTGACGCTGGTGGCGGCCGTCGCGTCGGTAGCGCCGATGCTCAGCTGGGCCAGGTCGGCCGCCATCAGGGCGTTGGTGACATAGCCGCCGGTGGGGTCGGCGCCCGCCAGCTCGGCCGGCGGCGCCGCCAGTTCGAGGCTGGTGGTGTTGCTGACCGCGCGGGCGTCGGACGAAGCGGTGGCGTCGATGACCCCGACGGCGCTGGCCGTGGCCGAGGTCTGGTGCGGCGTCAGAAAGCCGGTCCCGGCGTCCGCGATCATGCCGTCGGCGTAGGCGTAGTTGGGATTGGCGGCCAGGGGATCGGCCACCGAGGGAACCGCGCCGGAAGTGGGTTCGACAGCGCCGGCATGGAACTGCCCGACATCGACCGAAAGCGGAACCTCCGAGCCGGCGCTATAGACGTTGGCGTAGGCTGAGGCGCTGGACACCATGTGACCAAGGTCGGTTCCGCCGTCCAGGGGGCTGGTCGCGGGAAGCACGATGGCCTGGCCGTCGGACTGGGCGTTGATGTCGCCCATGTAAATCTGACGGGCCTGTAGCGTCGCCTGGCCGGTAGGCAGGGCCACCAGGCTGGAGGTGGTGACGTTGGTGCTGGTGTCGGTGCGGGTCAGCACCCAGCTCCAGTTGACGGTGTCGAAGGCCAGGGCCGGGCCGGCCATCAAACCAAGAACGAGGGCGGCGGAGGCCGCGCCCGCGCGAAGGGATCGGGAGGTCATGGGAAGGTCTTTCCGTTGGGGAGGGTTTATGAAGGACGAGCCGTTGCGCCGTCCTCGGTGAGGCGACATTCGGGATTTGCGGCCAGGCCGAGGTAGTCCGTCATGATCTGATGGACGGCCATCTCGGCGACTGACCGGACGCCGAGCTGCAACGGCTCGTTCCGGATACGTCCGGCGTCCAATTCGATGAGGTTGGAGCCAAAGAAGCGGAAGACGTTGGCCTCCACCTCGCGGCCGACGATGCGTTTCTGCAGGCTGGAGACGTAGACGACCTCAAGTGTGCGGGCGTCGATCAGGCGAAGGTCGAGGGCGACATTGACCACCACCCGCTTGCCGCCGCCGCCGACGCCCTTGATCCACAGGCCGACGCCGTCGCTGACGATGTTGTAGTTGAGCTCGGTCAGGGCGCCGGCGACGATGAAGTCCGCGCCGCGTACGGCGCCGGGCCTGATGGGTTCGCCCGCCAGGCCGCCCTTGCGGAACATCAGCTCCTGGTTGGCCACGCGCAGGTCGGCCCGCTCCAGCAGACGCACCTTGCGGGTCTTGTAGAAGGCGCTGATCACCATCTCGGTGGCGCCCTGGCTGAGGGCGTAGCCGTGATCGGCGACGCTGAGCTGACCGGTCTTGTCGACGATCTCGCCGACCGCCAGCGAGGGCAGGTTGTCCCCGGGCCGGGCGGCGAGGGCGGACAGGCAATGCGAGTAGGGCGTGGCGTTGCTGCTGACCGGATAGGCCGAGGCGTCGTCGCCCGCCGAGGCGGGGAAAGCCGCGCCGAGGGTGAGGAGCATCGCTGTGGTCGCGAAGGCCGCCACCGGGTTGCGGTCTCGCCATGAAGCTGTTGCTGCGTTTTTCATGACGGCTACCTACCGCCACGATTTCCGCCTGAGCGGGCAACCGCCACCGCATCGGCGCCAATGGTCAGGATCGCTCCGAACCGGCGTCACCCGCCGTGAAACCGGCGCTTGCGGGAGTCTAAGGCATGGAGGCCGATCCCCGGCGCAGGAGCCTTGAGCCATGTCCGCACAGCGCGTTCTTATTGTCGATGACGATCCGGAGTTCGCCGCCCTCCTGGCCGAGGGGCTGACCGATCGGGGTCATCCCTGCCGCACCGAGAGCGACGCCGCCCATCTTGGCGCGGGCGCCTGGGCCTGGGCGGACCTGGCGATCGTCGACCTGCAACTGGGCCGAGGGCAGGATGGGCCCCAGGTCCTGCGCCGCATGCGCCTGCTCAAGACGAGGCCGCGGATCATCCTGGTCAGCGGCTTCGATGTCATGGTGTTGGCGGCGGCGAGCCGGGCGGCGGGCGAAATGGGCTATGAGATGGCAGGGGCCTTCGCCAAGCCCGTCGCCATCGGGGCCCTGGCCTCGGTCGTGGCGGCCAGGCCTGTCCACGATCCCCAATCGGCCCGCAAGCGCTCGCCGGTGACCGCGGATGACCTGGTCCAGGGGCTGGACCGCCAGGAGATCAGCGTCGTCTTCCAGCCGAAAGTGGCCCTCGCCGACGGCGCCTGCGCGGGCTTTGAGGCGCTGGCCAGGTGGTCCTCTCCCGTGCTGGGCGAGGTTTCGCCGGACCGTTTCGTCACCGCCGCTGAAGTCTTTGGCCTGGCCGAGCGCCTGACCATGGCCGTCTACACACAGGTGTTGAAGACCGCCTCGGCCTGGGCCGCCGTGGGATTCGCGCCACCGATCTCGGTGAATCTTTCAGCCGAACTGCTGCCGGCCGATGGTCTGGTGGAAGCGCTGCTGGACCTGACAGCCCGCTTCGACGCGCCGCCCACCCAGATCACCTTCGAACTGACCGAGACCGCCGCCATGCCCATGCGTGGACGGGCGCTGGAGGCGGTTACCCGGCTGCGGCTGGCCGGGTTCGGTCTGTCTCTCGACGATTTCGGCATGGGCGAGAACCGCTTCGAGCGGCTGCTGGGTCTGCCGCTGACCGAGGTCAAACTCGACCAACGCTTCGCTCAACTGGTCACCAGGCCGCATGGCCGGCGGCTGGTCAGCGGCCTCGCCGCCTTGATCCGTGGCCTGGGGGCCGTCTGTGTCGCCGAAGGCATCGAGGACGAAGCGCAACTGGAGGCGTTTCGAGACGCCGGCTGCGACATCGGCCAGGGCTGGCGCCTCGGTCGGCCCCTGGCCGCGCCGGAGCGTTGTGTTGAGTTCGCCCGCGCATCTCACCATGCCGCCGTTAAACACTGATCTTTCCAACAAGTTCACCTAAGCCCCGTAGACGCGATCGATGACAGCCTTTCAAACCCTGGTCGTCGAGGACGACCCTGCCTGCGCCGAGGCGCTGGGCGAACTCCTGAACGACGCCGGATATCAGACCCGCCACGCCGCCGATCCCGGACAAGCCATGGTCGCCATGGCCCGCGACGCCGCCGTCGGCATTGTCGTTCTTGATTTCCATCTGCCGGAAATGGACGGCCTGCGGCTGCTGCGTGAACTGCGCGCGGCCGCCAGCGAGCGGGGCAGCTCGATCCAGGTTCTGCTCTGCTCCGGCGCGGCGGGCATGGCCGACCTGGACGCCGCCATGCGCCTGGGCGTGGCGGCCTATCTTTCCAAGCCGATCGAGCGGGCGGCGCTGCTCAACGCCATGGCCGACGCCGCCAGGCGCTACCGCGACCTGGAGGCCGACCGCACGGCCAGAAGCGCGATGATCGGTCATTTCCGCACCCTGGAAGACGGTCTCATCCAGGCGTCGCGACAGATGTCACAGCTGCTGGATCTGCCGGCCGCGCCATCATTGGCCGACCCGGAGTCAGCCCCGGGCTTTGGCGCCGCTCCGGCGCCGGGCGTTGATCGAGCCTGGCAAGCGCTGCAGTGCGACCGTCTGCTAAAGGAGGCGCGGCTGATGGATCGCCTGCTGGCGCGGGCGGCCATCGACAGCGCGGAATGGCGCGTCCTGCTGGCGCTGCGGGAGGCTGATCTGGGCGGCGGGGCGGCTTCGGCCACCAGCATCGCCCTGGCCTGCGGGGCCAGCGCCACGGCAGGCCTCAGGCGGATCGCCGCGCTGGAAGGGCGGGGGCTTGTGGGGCGGGGAGATGACTCCAGTGACGGACGGCGGGCCATGCTGACGCTCACCGCCACTGGACGGACCCTGTGCGGCGAGGTGATCGAGGCCATTGTCGCGGCCAGGGCGGCATGACGATCCGCACTCGCCTGATCGCCTCGATCGCCGCGATCCAGACCCTGTTTCTGATCACCATGGTCATCGCCACCCTGACCATTGGCCGGGAGGCCGCCAGCCGGCGAATTGAGGTCCAGGCCGGTCAGAAGGCCGATCTGGCGGCCATTCTTCTTCGCAAGGCCGTATGGGGCAGCGACGTCGCGGCGGCCCGCGAGCTCGCCCAAGAACTGGTCGACGGAGACGCCCTGGTCTCCGCTGTCGTGTTCGACAGGCGCGGCGCGGTCCTGGCCTCGGCGAGCGACGCCGGCCCGGCCCCCCGGCGCGCCGCCCGGGCCAGCCGGCCGATCCAGGTCGATGGCGTGGCGGCCGGGACAGTGGCGGTGGAGGTGTCGGGCGACTTTCTGGATGGCGTCCTGGCGGGGATCTATTCGAAACTCGTGCTGATCGCGGCGTGTCTCGTCCTGCTGTCGGCTGGCGCCTCCTGGATGTTCGGCAACCTGATGACGCGGCGCCTAGCGGCCCTGCGCCTCTCCGCCGAAGCCTTGGCGCAGGGGGATTTCGAGCTGCGGATGAGCGGACGGGACCGCTCGAGGTGGTCGCCGTGGCCAAGGCGATGAACGGGATGGCCCAGCGCCTGGGCGGGCTCTATGCCGACATCCGCCACGACCTGGACCGCCGCAATCGCATGCTGGCCTCGACATTCGAGCACATGAACCAGGGCGTCGCCATCTTCGACGCCGAGGGCCGCCTGGTCGAGGTGAATGAGGCGTTTGCCGGCCTCATCGGCCTGCCGCCGGCCGTGATCGTCGCCGGGATCCATCTCGACGCGCTTGTGGATTTTCATGCCGAGGCCGGGGCCTACAGGGGTGGGGCCGAGGAGGAGTCTCTCGAAGCTTCGTGCCGAAGCCGGGACTGGCCGGGGCCTTCGTTGACCTTCAGGCTGCCGTTTCCCGACGGGCGGGCGATCGCGGTTCAGCGCACCCGTCTCCCGGACGGCGGGTTCATCGCCGTCCACGAGGACATCACCCGCCAGCTCCAGGACGAACGGCGCCTGCGGCACGCCGCCAAGCTGACCACCCTGGGCCGGCTGGCCACGGCCACCGCGCATGAGCTGAACCAGCCGCTCAACGTCATCCGCCTGTCGGCCGACAACGCCGCCGCCCGGCTGGCCGCCGACACGGCGAGCCCCGAATACCTGGCGGAAAGGCTGCAACGGATATCGGCCCAGACCGAGCGCGCGGCCCGGATCATCGATCACATGCGCATATTCGGGCGGATGCCGGCGGAGGAGCCGGCGCCCTTCGACCTTGGCGAAACCGTCAGGTCGGCGGCCGAATTCTTCGGCGAGACCGCGCGCCTGCGCGGGTTGCGACTGGACCTTTGCCTGGATCCTGGCCTGATGGTCACGGGTCATCCGGCGCTGATCGAACAGGTGGTCGCCAACATCCTGTCCAACGCATTCGCCGCCCTGGCCGCCGCCGACGTCGCTTCGCCGACGGTGCGGATCGGCGCGGCGCGGCGTGGCGGCCGGATCAGGGTCGAGGTCGCCGACAACGCCGGCGGCGTACCGGCCGACGTTCTACCCCGCATCTTCGAACCCTTCTTCACCACCAAGTCGGTCCACGAGGGCACGGGGCTGGGGCTGTCCATCAGCTACGGCATCGTCGCCGACATGGGCGGACGGCTGGAGGTGGAAAATCGCGGCGAGGGGGCGGTGTTCTCGTTCGAGCTTCAAGCGCTGGGCGCACCGGCGCCGGCGGCTGAGGCCGCGGCCTAGGAAGGGGACACGTCAGCTACTGGATGGTGGCCACATCTGATTTGTCGAGCTGACGCCCGCCTAGTTGCAGTCACGGATTCCCGCACGTCGACCTGGGTCAGTGGCGGCTGGCGCCGCGTGTCGCGCGGGCTACGCCACCTCTGGCGACATGGCCATTGTCTTTTCTTCAGGCTGGCCGGGCAGTCGTTCGCCGGGGTGTTTGTCCGAAACCTGTAGGTATTTTTCGGACGCTACAGACCGACGCCTTGGGTGGCGCCGGCGGCCGCTCGACGGCGCGTCCCGCCGTGCATCGTCTGTCGCGCAGGCTCCCTGCAACCACCATCAAGCCGACGCGGCGCATCCAGCGCAACTGCGGCTATTGCACATCAGTTCGCCTAACTTGCTGAAAATGCTAATCAGTCCGTCCAGTCCGACGCAGGGCCTATTTCTACATAAATTGTGTAATAAAATCAATATGTTATCCGTTGCCCCCATGATGGACTGGACCGACCGCAATTGCCGGGCGTTCCACCGTGTCCTGACGCGGCGGTCGCTGCTGTATACCGAGATGGTCACCAGCGGGGCGGTGCTGCATGGGCCGCGGGAGCGGCTGCTGGGCTATGATCCCTCGGAACATCCGGTGGCGCTGCAGCTGGGCGGGTCGGAGCCGGCGGATCTGGCGGCCTGCGCGAAGATCGCCGAGGACCTCGGCTACGACGAGATCAACCTCAATGTCGGCTGCCCCTCCGACCGGGTGCAGAGCGGCCGGTTCGGCGCCTGCCTGATGCGCGAGCCGGAGCTGGTGGCAGACTGCATGGCCGCCATGAAGGCCGCCGTGGCCACGCCGGTGACTGTCAAATGCCGCATCGGCGTCGACGACCAGGATCCGGGGGAAGCCCTGTTCCGGCTGGTCGACCTGTCGGCCCGGGCGGGGGTGACGACCTTTGTCGTGCATGCCCGCAAGGCCTGGCTGCAGGGCCTGTCGCCCAAGGAAAACCGGGACATCCCGCCACTGGACTATCCGCTGGTCTATCGGCTCAAGCGCGAGCGGCCGGACCTGACCATCGTCCTCAATGGCGGGGTGGCGAGCCTCGACGAGGCCGTGGCGCATCTGGACCATGTGGACGGGGTGATGCTCGGCCGGGCGGCCTATCACGAACCGGGGATTCTGGGCTCGGTGGACAGCCGCGTCTTCGGCGAGGGCGAGGTCGTCGATCCGTTCGAGGCGGTCGAACGCTACCGCCCCTACATGGCTGGCCGTCTGGCGGCGGGTGCTCATCTGGCCGGCATGACCCGCCACATGCTGGGCCTGTTCCACGGTCGCCCGGGCGCGCGCAGCTGGCGGCGGATATTGACCGTCGAGGGCAGCAAGGCGGGCGCTGGCCTGGAGGTCGTCGATGCGGCGCTGGCGGCGGTGGCCGAGGCGGCGGCGCGGAAGGCGGCGTAGGGGGCGTATACCGCCTTCGCTACCTGTCCCCGAAATTATGATCCGCCGCCCTCGAGCCAGGCCTTCAGGGGCGCCAGCTGGCGCTGGTAGTGGCGGGAGCGGCCGGACGAGCGCTGGTACAGCGGCTCGCGCACCTGCCAGACGCTGGCGGTCTTCACCGCGTTGTCGAGCCGGTGGAAGCTGAGGCAGTTTTCGTCCCAGTCGAGGTCCAGTAAGGCCAGCAGCCGCTCCAGCGGGCCCCGCGGGTCGGCGACGAAGGCGTCGTAGTCGAAGGCGAAAATGTCGTCCGGATACAGCGCCTTCCAGTGCGTCATCAACCGCTGTTGCTGGCGCTGGTAGTGGCCGATGTCCAGCAGGTCGAGGGCATAGGCCATGCCGTGGTCGAGGTGCAGGAAATAGACCGACAGGGCGTTGTCGAGCGGGTCGCGCACCGTGTTGACGATCTTCGCGTCCGGGAACAGCCGCTTGATCAGGCCCACATGCATCAGATTGTCCGGCCGCTTGTCGGTCAGCAGGTCGGCGGCCGGGAAGAGGGCCGACAGGGTCGCCAGACAGCCGGCGGCGAGGGCGTCGAGGGTGGCGGGCGCGGTGGTTTTCAGGCTGTCCGGCCAGGGCGCCAGCGGGCCGCGCGTCATGGCCGGGATCAGGTCCAGCTCGCCGCCGGCGGTGACCCTGGCGTGGCTGGCCAGCACCTGCTCCACCAGGGTCGAGCCGGAGCGGAACATGCCGCAGATGAACACCGGCGGCGGCCGGGTCCTGGCGACCGGCGGGCCGGTCCAGGGCTCCGGAAAGGCGGCGATCAGGGCGTCGACCCGGGCCTCCATGGCCGCCCGGTCGTAGCGGGCGGTTCCGCTGGCCCGGCTGGCCGCGTTGGCGGCGACGTAGGCGGCGAAGGCCTCGTCGTACGCCCCGGCGGCGTCCAGCATCCGGCCCAGGGAGAAACCCAGCGCCGCTTCCGCCGCCCGGCGGTGCCGGCCGAGGGCCCCGCGCAGCCGGCCGATCAGGGGATCGTCCGGTCCCGCCGGCGTCGCCAGTCCGCCGAGCCGGGCCAGGGCGTCGGGGTCGTTCGGATCGAGGGCCAGGATCGCCTCATAGGCCGCCGCCGCGTCGGCCCGCCGACCGCGATCCTCGTGCAGGTTACCCAGGTTCAGCAGGGCCGGAACATAGGCCGGATTCAGCGCCAGGGCGGCGGCCAGCTCCGCCTCGGCCTCGGCCTCGCGGCGCAGGTCGTCGGACAGGATGACGGCGCGGTTGAGCCGCACCTCCTCCGGATCGCTGACCCCGCGCCGCAGGGCCTGGTCATAGGACGCCAGCGCCGCCTCCGGCCGCCCGGCCTTTCGCTGCAGCAGGGCCAGATTGTACCAGCTGTCAGGCAGGTTCGGATGGGCCGCCAGCAGCGTCTCATAAGCCGCCAGCGCCTCAAGCGTCCGCCCCGCGCGCCGCAGCTGGGCGGCCTGACCGATCAGGGATTCGAGGGACGGCGACATGGGGCCATTGAAGGCCCTGACGGCGGCGCGATCAACCTTCTCCCAAGGGGAGAAGGAGGGGCCCGCGCCGCAGGCGTGGGAGGTTGAGGGGGTACAGTGAGAGGGGGCGGCGGCGCAACCCCTCACCCTCCCGCCGCTTCGCGGCAGGCCCCTCCCTCTCCCCTTGGGAGAGGGGTTATCCGCCCTTCTTCGGCATCGGGATCAGCATGCCGACCTTCTGGCGGTACTGGCGGTAGGTGTCGCCGAACACGCCGATCAGGTCGCGCTCCTCCAGCTGTATGGCGATCAGCATGTAGGCGGTGGTCATCACGGCGAACAGCAGATGGCCCTGGCTCATCACCGGCGCGGCCCAGAAGGCGATGATGAAGCCCAGATAGATCGGGTGACGCACGAAGCCGTACAGCATGGGCGTGCGGAACGACGGCACGGGCGTCGCTTCCTGCCGCAGGTTCAGCCAGATCTGCCGCAGGCCGAACAGCTCGAAATGGCTGATCATAAAGGTTGAAGCCAGGACAATGCCCCAGCCTATCCAGAACAGGCCCCGGACGACGTTCACCGTCACCGGTTCAGCCAGCGCCCAGACCGCGTCCGGCATCGGCCGCCATTGCCAGTAGAGAAGGATCAGGGCGGCGTTGGAGAACAGCACATAGGTCGAGCGCTCGATCGGTTCGGGCACGATCCTGGTCCAGACCCGCTTGAACTCCGGCCGGGCCATCAGGCTGTGCTGTACGGCGAACACCCCCAGCAGGACGACGTTGACCAGCAGGGCGGGAACCAGCGGCGCGACCGGTCCGCCGGCATCGATCGTGCGCGGGACCAGGAAGTCACCGACAAAGGCGATGGCGTAGAGGAAGGTGGCGAGGAAGATCAGGTAACAGATCACCCCGTACGCGGCGGCAAGGATGCGGCCCATGGCGAAGTCTCCGTCTGCAATGAGGATCGGGGAGACCACCAACTGGCACGCGCGGACTCGCCAGCTGCCCAAAGTGGGGAGCAGGGAGCGGGTCCTGTTAAGCGACCGGTGTTACGGCTTGAGGATCAGCGCCGTCTGGGTGGCTTCGAAGGCGCGCAGGCGGCCGAGGTAGCTCATGCCCAGCAGGGAGGCGCCCAGGCCCTTCTCGATCACCAGGGCGTCGACGTTGTCGACCTTCGCCCCGGCGATGGAGATGCTGGCCAGCTTGACCATGGCCGCGCGGGCTTTGCCGTCGGCGGTGATCACGTCGTAGCTGTAGCTGAGCTTGCCAGTGTCGATGCCCAGGCGCTTGGCGTCGTCGAGGGTCAGGGCGACGGCGGTGGCCCCGGTGTCGACGAGGAAGCGCACGGCCTTGCCGTTCACACTGGCCTCGGCCCAGTAGTGGCCGTCGGCGGACTTGCGGATCGAGGCCTGGGTCGCCGCGGGGGCCGGGGCGGCGAGGGCCGCCGGCTCCGGACGCAGCGAGGCGGCGTAGCGGTCGGAATCCAGGCTCGCGACCGCGCGCGCGGCGCCGACCGCCGATAGTGCGCCAATCGCGGCGATCGCCACGAACCTGATCATCAGACACCCCGCCATACTGGCTTGCCGAGGGCGTTGTTCGCCCCTTCGCCGGGCAATCTAGGGGAGGTGGGTTTGCAATCAGTGAAGGGGTGTAAGGGGTTGGTAAGGAGCGGGGCGGGGACATGTACCGCCTTCGGTACGTGTCCCCCAATCGAGCGGCTGCGGGTTTAGGGGACACGTACCCAAGCAGGTACATGTCCCCGCACCTACCCCCCAAACAGCCCCAGCTTCTCCGGCCGGATCGTCGACCGCCGCCCCGGCAGCGCCGCCATCACCGCGTCGCGCTCCGCGTCGGACAACCGGGCCCAGCCGGCGATTTCCATCAGGGTGCGATGGCAGCCCAGGCACAGGCTGCTCTCGGGGTCGACGATGCAGACCTTCACGCAGGGCGTGGCGATGGCTTTGGGCGGGGCGTCGGGGGTCATCACCCCAGCATCGCGGTCGCGGGCGTGTGTTTCAAGGATTCATTGCAGACATGAAGACGGCATGAATTCGCCATCTTTATTTCAAGTCCGAAAAACATGAACGACATGTAATCATTTGAATCTGTCATGTAATTAATTTGCGAATACATGGAGCCGGCAGCAGTCTTTCCCCGCAACCAACCAGGGAGAGGGAGCAGCCCCATGCGAATCCTGACCATCGCCGTCGTCGCCTTGACCGCGGCGGCCGCCACGACCGCCGCCTTCGCCGCCGAAGGCCGCCTGAGCGACAGCCAGTTCATCAAGGCGTCCCATTGCCGGGGCCTGGCCGCCGGCGAGGCCGCCGCGAAGTTCGACGCCCTGCTCAAGGGCCAGAAGCGTGGTCGCGCCGATCACGTAGTCGAAAAGGCCAACATCGCCCGCGGCGACGGCGCCCGACTGGCCCGCACGGACGCCGCCGCCGCCGAAGCCAGGCTGGCGGGAGACTGCGCCCGGTTCTGAGGCTGACGCCTCTAACGACTGTACCCAGAGCCCGACTGGCGCCCCGTCTTCTTCAGGCGGGGCGTCTCTTTTGGCCCGTGGGCCTTCCGAGGGTAGGATGGGCGGGGAAGTGGGGAAGCCGCCATGCTCGTCGCCCTGATCGCCCTGATGCTCACGGCCTCCGATCCGCCGCACTGGCCGGCCGACCCGACCCGTCCGGTTCACATCAACGAGACCCACTGGATCCGGCGCCCGACCGCGGCCCAGATCGTCGACGCCTGGCCCGCCGCCGCGCGGGCGGCCGGGACCACCGGCAAGGTGCTGATGGACTGCCTGCTGGCCTACGACGGCACGCTGAAGGACTGCCGGGTGATCAGCGAGACGCCGCCGGGCCTGGGCTTTGGCGCGGCGGCCCTGGGGCTGGCGCGCCTGTACCAGCTGCAGCCGATGGTCGATGGCCAGTCGGCGACCGACGGCCGGATTGTCATTCCGGTGCGGTTCCAGCCGCCGGCCGATCCCGCCGCGAAGCAGCCAGCCTGGTAGGGGCGCCGGCCTGGACTTCAAACAACTCCGTCATGGCCCGACTCGTTCGGGCCACCCATGCGCGGCGATGTCTGGGTTCGGCCCGCTGAAGGTCGGCGTCTGACCGTCACACACAGTGTTCTTGGGTGGCCCGGACGAGCCGGGCCATGACGGTGAAGGGGGGGCGAAGGGACGGGTCGCCGGAGCACTGATCGGGCGCGAGGCCTCGAACGGGCCCTACGGATGCAGACCCTCGGATTAAATTTCAGACATGTTAAATCATTGTAATTACACATTTATTTCCCCGTTGTAATTTGCTGTCCGCGACGGATGGGCGCATCACCCTCCCCAGTTTCAACTCAGGGAAAGGGAGCCTCCCGATGCGTATCCTCACCGCCGCCGTCGTCCTCGCCGCCGTTGCCGCCACGGGCACGGCCGCCTCCGCCCAGCACCGCCTCAACGACAGCCAGTTCATCGCCGCCGCCAGGTGCCGCGGCCTGCTGCAGGGCGCCGACACCGCCAGCATCGACGCCGTCATCAAGGCCAACAAGTCCGGCCGCGTGGGCGTGGTCCTCGACCGCGCCGCCACCGAGCGCAAGGCCGCCGAACGCAAGGCCCGCAAGGCCACCGGCGCCGGCGGCAAGGCCGAGGTCGCCCGCCTGGCCGCCGACGCCTGCGCCGGCCTCAACGGCTAGCACCCCATCGGCCGCGCCCTCGCGCGGTTGATCACCCGATCCAGTCGAGCACCCTGGATTCACCTGGCGCCCCGTCTCCCCCGGCGGGGCGCCCTTTTTTGTAGTCACGGTCGCCGCGCCGGCGGCTAAGCTCCCAAGCCTGTGTCCCGGGGGATAGCCGTGCTTCTCGCCATCTTCGCCGCCGCGGCCGTCGCCGCCCAGCCGGTTCCGCCAGCCCTTCCGGTCGCGCCGATGCCCAATCGCCCTGCGCCGCAGGCGGCGGATCCGGCGACCGCCGCCAAATCGGCCGCGCCGTCGCCGACGCTCATCGAAAGGCCCGACTGGGTTCGGAAGCCGAACGGCGACGACCTGGCGAGGTTCTATCCGGATCGGGCCCAACGGCTGGAGATGGAGGGCCGGGTCGTCCTGCTCTGCCATGTCCAGAACGATGGCCTGTTGCGCCTGTGCGAAATCATTGAGGAGACTCCGCCGGGGTACGACTTTGGCGCGGCGGTCCTGAAGATGGTGCCGCTATTCCGGATGAGGCCGCCGGACACGTCGAAGTTTAGTGTCCCGGGCGATTCCGGGTTCACGGTCCGCGTCCGGATCATCTTCAAGCCACCCGAGCCTGCGCCACCCGAGCCTGCGCCGCCCGAGCAGCAGGAGGTGATCGCCGAGGTGATGCTCGAAGACTATGTCCAGTGCTATGGAATCGTCGGGGCCGACCTTGACGCGGACCCGAGGCGGCGGCGCCTGATCCCCGTGCTCGACCTTCTGAAGAAGAGCGCCCTCGGCGTGGCGGTATACGCAGAGGTGGACGCCGACACGGTGCGCGCTCGGCTCGACGCGGCGCGGGCGAGGCCGACAGCCGACGAGGCGTTCGGCCGCACCTGCCGCGCCCTTGTTGAAGAGTGGCTGGACAGCCGGTGACGTTCTCAATCACCTTTACGTTGACGCTCGCGTCATCTTTCCAAACAACTGTTCGACCTCTATACTCCGCCGCGACGCACAACGGCCCCATGAGAGGCCGCTCCGGGAGCCACATATGAACCTCGAATTCTCCCCCGAAGACCTCGCCTTCCGTGACGAGGTCCGCTGCTTTATCGAGCAGAATTATCCGGAAAGTCTGCGCGGAAAGCAGGACGAAGGGGACGACCTGACCAAGGACGACTTCCTGTCCTGGCACAAGGTTCTGGCCAAGAAGGGCTGGGTCGCCCCGTCCTGGCCCAAGGAATGGGGCGGCTGCGGCTGGACCTCGACCCAGAAGTACATCTTCTCCGAGGAAACCGCCCGGGCCGACGCCATCGCCATCCTGCCGTTCGGCGTGGCGATGGTCGCCCCGGTGATCTACACCTTCGGCACCCAGGCCCAGAAGGAACGCTTCCTGCCCAAGATCTACAACGGCGAGGAGTGGTGGTGTCAGGGCTATAGCGAGCCGGGCTCGGGCTCGGACCTGGCCAGCCTGAAGACCAAGGCCGAGCGCATCACCGGCGACGACGGCAAGGAGTACTACCTGGTCAACGGCCAGAAGACCTGGACCACCCTGGCCCAGCACGCCGACTGGGGCTTCTTCCTGGTCCGCACCGACCCGACCGCCAAGATCCAGTCGGGCATCAGCTTCCTGCTGATCGACATGAAGACCCCTGGCATCGAGGTGCGCCGCATCACGACGCTGGAAGGCGGCCACGAGGTCAACGAGGTCTGGCTCGAAAACGTCAAGGTTCCCGTCGAGAACCGCGTGTTCGAGGAGAACCAGGGCTGGACCTGCGCCAAGTTCCTGCTGGCCCACGAGCGCTCCGGCATCGCCGGCGTCGCCCGCTCCAAGCGGGGCGTCGAACGGGTCCGCGAGATGGCCTCGACGGAGCTCAATGACGACGGCACGCCGCTGATCCAGGACGCCGCCTTCAAGCGCAAGGTGGCCGAGCTGGAGATCGACCTGACGGCGCTGGAGTTCACCGAGCTGCGCACCCTGGCCAGCGAAAGCGCCGGCAAGGGCCCCGGACCGGAATCCTCGCTGCTCAAGGTCAAGGGCACCGAGATCCAGCAGCGGCTGACCGAGCTGGCCCTCGAGGCCGCCGGCCACTACGGCGCGCCCTATCTGCGCGACATGGGCGGCAACGCCAAGATCGGCCCCGACTACGCCGTCGGCCGCGCCGGCGCCTACTTCAACACCCGCAAGACCTCGATCTACGGTGGATCCAACGAGATCCAGCGGAACATCATCGCCAAGATGGTCTTGGGCCTCTGAACTAGCGGCGACCCGCCTGCGTCCTTCGACACGCGCCCTTGCGGGCGCTGCTCAGGATGACGAAGGTGGGGCGCTGGAATTCGTCATCCTGAGCAGGCCGCGTCGCGGCCGTGTCGAAGGACGCACAACAACAGACCGAACCCCGCGAGGGGGCAAGAAACGAGGACGCGCAGGGATGGATTTCAACTTCACCGAAGAGCAGTCGATGCTGCGTGACACGGTCACCAGCTTCCTCCAGGACCGCTACGACTTCGACAAGCGTCGCAAGATGATCACCTCCGACACCGGTCGTGATCCGGCGATCTGGGAGGCGTTCGCCAACGAGCTGGGCATCCTGGGCGCGCCGTTCTCGGAAGAGCTGGGCGGCCTGGGCGGCGGGGCGATCGAGAACATGATCGTCATGGAGGAGTTCGGCAAAGCCCTGGTGGTCGAGCCCTACCTCGGCACGGTGGTGATCGGCGGCGGCTTCCTCAAGCACTCGGGCTACGCCGGCGCGGCGGACCTGATCGGCGGCATCATCGAGGGCAAGGTGATCGTCGCCTTCGCCTATGCCGAGCCGCAGGGTCGCTACACCTGGTCGGATCTGAAGACCACGGCCAGAAAGGACGGCGCCGGCTATGTCCTGAACGGCCACAAGGCTGTGGTCATCGGCGCCCCCTGGGCGACCCACCTGATCGTCACCGCCCGCACCGGCGGCGGCCAGCGCGACGAGAGCGGCGTCTCGGTGTTCATCGTCGAGAAGGGCGCCAAGGGCGTGGTCACCCGTGACTATCCCACGGTCGACGGCCAGCGCGCATCGGAAGTCTATTTCGAGAACGTCTCGGTCGGCGCCGACGCGCTGATCGGCGCGGAAGGCGCGGGCCTGCCGCTGGTCAACAAGGTCATCGACGAGGCCACGGCCGCGTCCTGCGCCGAGGCCGTGGGCGCCATGCGCCAGCTGCACACGGGCACTCTGGAATACGCCCGCCAGCGCAAGCAGTTCGGCGTGCCGATCGCCAGCTTCCAGGTGCTGCAGCACCGGATGGTCGACATGTTCATGAACGTCGAGCAGTCGGTCTCGATGACCTACATGGCCACCATCAAGCTGACCGATGACGCCGAGCGCGCCAAGGCGGTCAGCGCCGCCAAGGTGCAGATCGGCAAGGCCTGCAAGTTCGTCGGCCAGAACGCCATCCAGATCCACGGCGGCATGGGCATGACCGACGAACTGGCCATCGGCCACTACTTCAAGCGCGCCACGATGATCGAAGGCCTCTACGGCTCGGTCGACCATCACCTGCGCCGCTATGAGGGCCTGAGCTTCGGCAAGGCGGCGTAGTTGGTTTCAGCCGGACGGAATTGAAGGGGCGGGGGCTGAGAAGCGCCCGCCCTTTTTCTTGTTCCCTGCTCACCACTCCAAACGGTCCGTCATGGCCCGGCTTGTCCGGGCCACCCATGCGCACCAAAGGTGGGCGGTTGCCCGCATGAACAACCTAGGCGATAAATTCCTTATCCCTCGTGTACATGGGTGGCCCGGACAAGCCGGGCCATGACGGCGGGTTTGGGGGACGGGGAGGGCGTGATGCGGCGAAGGACGTTCCTGTCGGGGGCGGCGGCCGGCCTGACGCTGGCGGGCTGCGCGCCGGCGTCGCGGATGTTGGCGGCGCCCGAAGGCGTCACCCTGACGCCGGTGAAATCCTATTCCCGACTGACCAGCGCCGTCCTCCTGCGGCTCGCCGGGGTAAAGGGCGTGCCGGCCCGTCATGCGGTGGATTGCTGGCGGGTGGCCTATGGCTCCCACGATAGACAGGGCCGGCCGATCCGGCTCAGCGGCCTGTTGGCGCTGCCCAGGGGCGTGACCGCCCGGGGGCTGGTCAGCTGGCAACACGGCACCACCACCTCACGCGAAGACGTGCCGTCCAGGCTGTCGTCCGAGGGAGTCGCGGCGGCCGTGGTCTTCGCCGGCAACGGCTTCGCGGCGGTGGCGCCGGACTATCTGGGCCTGGGGGACTCGCCCCTGACCCACACCTACTACGCCGCTGACGACACCGCGCGGGCGGTGATCGACCTGCTGGACGCCGTGCGGACCGTGTCCGGCGTGCCCGACACGCCGCCGTTCCTGGCCGGCTTCTCCCAGGGCGGCCACGCCTGCATGGCGGTGCAACAGGCGCTGGAGGCGAGCGGCCGCGCGGTGCTGGGCAGCGCGCCCTGCGCCGGGGCGTTCAACCTGCGCACCGTCAGCTTCCCGGCGGCGCTGAAGGGCGGGGCGACGCAGAGCTCGTTGTACCTGAACTACCTCGTCCGGGGGCTCGGCGCCCGCTACGGCCATCCGCTGGAGAGCGCCCTGACCGACCGGGCCTCTGCCCTGACCCGCACCCTCTACGACCAGCCGCACAAGCCAGAGGCGATCATCGCCGTTCTGCCCAGGGATCCGCGCGGCCTGTTCAACACCGGGTTCCTCGACGCCTTCGAGCGCGGCGGGCCGCACTGGTTGCTGGACGCGATGGCGGCCAACGAGGTCAGCCACTTCACGCCGCGCGCGCCGGTCCGCCTCTACTTCGGCGCCGCCGATCTGGATGTGTCGCCGACCGAAGCGACGACCACGGCGCGGATGTTCCAGGCGCTCGGCGCCGACGCGGCGGCGGTCGACGTGGGGCCGTACGACCACAACGCCTCGATCCTGCGGGCCGCGCCGAAGGCGCTGGCATGGCTTGAAACCCTGGTCGAGCCGCGCGCCGGGTAACCTGGGCGGCCGGTTCACACATCTGAAAGCGCTTTGGCTTCAGATGCTTGGGCCTGCGCAAACCGGACGGGGGAATTCCGTGTCGACCAAGGCCCATAAGCCCGATCCCCAGGCCAGCCCTGGGACGGCCGTTCGCGAGTCCGGCGCCGCGGCCCTGACCCGGACGATGACCCTGATCGCGACGGGCGGCTCCCTGCCGGACATCCTCGATGCGATCGCCCGCTGCGTGGAGGCCGAACACCCGGCCGTCCTGTGCAGCATCCTGCTGCTCGACGACACCGGCAAACACCTCCTGAACGGCGCCGGGCCGAGCCTGCCGGACTTCTACAACGACGCCATCAACGGGGTCGAAATCGGTCCTGACGTGGGATCCTGCGGCACCGCCGCCTTCGCCAACACCTGCACCATCGTGGCGGACATCCAGACCGATCCCCTGTGGGTCAACTTCAAGGATCTGGCCGCCCAGGCGGGCCTGGCGTCCTGCTGGTCGGAGCCGATCCGCGGCCGCGCCGGCCAGGTGCTGGGCACCTTCGCCATGTACCACCGCGAGATCCGGGTTCCGGACGAGGACGATTTCAGATCGATCGAGGCGGCGGCGCATATCGCCGCCATCGCCATCGAGCGCAAGCAGTCCGAGGAGGCGCTGGCCGCCAGCGAGGCCCGCCACCGGTTGTTCGCCGACAACGCCAACGACCTGATCATGCTGAGCGGCCTCGATGGCCGGCTGACCTACATCTCGCCCTCGGTGGCGAGGGTGACCGGCTATCTCCCCGAAATACTGGTGGGTCGGCTGATCAAGGACCTGGTTCATCCCGAGGACTGGCCGACCATGCTGGCCGTCGGCGACCGGCTCTATGCGGGTGAATTCGCGACGGACGCGCCCAGGGTCGAATACCGGGCCCGTCACAAGGACGGCCGCTGGCTGTGGTTCGAAACCCGCACCTGCCTGATCCGCGACCCCGAGACGGGTGAGCCGACGGGAACCCTCGACGTGGCCCGAGACGTCACGGCGCGCAAGCTGCTGGAGGCGGAGCTGCGGGAGCGCACCCGCGAGGCCGAGGCCGCCACCGAGGCCAAATCCAGCTTCCTGGCCAACATGAGTCACGAAATCCGCACGCCCCTGACGGCGATTCTCGGCTTCTCCGGCGTTTTGAACGGGATGTCCGGACTGCCGGAAGAGGCGCGGCTGCACCTGCAGCGGATCACCACGGCGGGCGAGGCGCTGCTGTCGGTGGTCAACGACGTGCTCGACTTCTCAAGGCTTGAAGCCGGCCAGATGGATCTGGATTCCCGGCCGTTCGACCCGGCCGCCGTGGTGCGCGAGACCGTCGACCTCGTGGCGGGCCAGGCGGCGGCCAAACAGCTGCGGCTGGAGGTGGCCATCGACGGCGACCTTCCAGCTTCCGTCAACGCGGACAGCACGCGCCTGCGCCAGATTCTGCTCAACCTGCTGGGCAACGCCCTGAAGTTCACCCAGACCGGCGGCGTCCGCGTAACGGTCAGTCACATGGCCGCCGAAGGCGGTCGGCTGCGGATAGAGGTCGAGGACACAGGCCCCGGCATCCCTGCCGATCGCCTGGACCGGCTGTTCCAGCGGTTCTCGCAGGTCGATGGCTCGATCAGCCGGCGGCATGGCGGGTCCGGGCTGGGCCTGGCGATCTGTCTGGGCCTGACCGAGCTGATGGGCGGCCGGATCGGCGTCGAAAGCGTCGAGGGCGAGGGATCGCGGTTCTGGTTCACCGTCGCGGCCCCGCCGGTCGCGGCGCTCGCGGCGGCTTCGCCCGAGTTGGTCGATCATGCGACCATGCCGACGGCGCGGGTGCTGCTGGTCGATGACGTGGCGATCAACCGCCAACTGGTCCGGACCATCCTGGCGCCCTTCGGCCATGACATCACCGAGGCCGGCGGCGGCGCGGAAGCGGTCGAGGTCGCTCATCGGACGGCCTTCGATCTGATCCTGATGGACGTGCAGATGCCGGGCATGGACGGCCTGACCGCCACCCGCGCGATCCGGGCGACCGCCGAGGTCAACCGAAACACCCCGATCCTGGCCTTCAGCGCCAACGTCCTGGCCGACCAGCTGGCCGCCTGCCGGGCCGCCGGGATGAACGACCACATCGTCAAGCCGATCAATCTGACCGACCTGGTCGCCAAGGTGGCGCTCTGGACCAGCGACGCGGCGCCGGCCATCCTGGATTGCCGGGACCTGCGCGAGGCTCAGTCCGCGTAGACCCGCCCGGCGATCGCCGCGACCGCCGCCTCGATCCGCGCCCAGCCGGCGTTGTCCAGGGCCACCCCGGCGAACGGCCGCTCCCGCGCCCGGCGCAGGGCCAGCATCTGGATGGCCGCGATCAGAATGGCGTTGACCGCCGGGACATCGACGCCAGAGGGGCGGGGGAGGGCGGCTAGGCGCTCGGCCGCCCAGGCCTGCATGGCCGCCGACCGGCTGGCGTCCAGGGCCCGCAGGACCGGGGCGTCCTCGACCGTCTCCCAGGCGGTCAGGCCCTGCAGCAATGGATCACTCGCGAGCGCCCGGCCGTAGGCCAGAACGAGGTCGGTCGCCGCCTCGCCGTACGAGCCGGCTGGCGCCACGTTTTCCGCTTCACCCAGGGACCATCTGACCTCCGCGCCCAGCCGCTCGACCACTCCCTCGACCCCGCCGAAGTAGCGATAGACCAGCTTGCGGTCGACGCCGGCCGCCTCGGCGATGGCCTGCACGTTCAGGGCTGCGAAGCCCTTGTCGGCCAGCAGGCCGGCGGCCGCCTCGACAATCGCGCGCTCGGTGGCGGCCCGGTCCCGGGCGGGGGCCGGTGCATCGGCGCGGGTCATGGCGGCTCCTCGGTGTTTGACAATGTCTCACATATGGGACATATCGATGTCACACAACTGGGACATAGAACGAATGACCGCCTCCAATCCTGTTTCGGCCCGCCGCCTGGCCGGCGCCGCCATGACCGTGTTTCCGCTGGCCGCCACGGTTCCCTACGTCCTGTTGATCGACCGGTTCGGCTATGACGACATCCTGCGCGAGCCGCCGCTGGTGGTGCTCAGGGCGTTCCAGGACGGCGGGCCGGCGCTGGTGCTGATCTGGCTGGCCTTCGCCCTCTGCGCGGTCAGCTTCCTGTGGGTCGCCGGCTGGACGGCCGAGTCGGTCAGGGCCCAGGGCGGCCGCTGGCCCCTGTGGGCGACCCTGGCGGGGGCGGGGTCGGCGCTGGTCCAGGCCATCGGCCTGCTGCGCTGGCCGTTCGTCGTGCCGGGGCTCGCCGCCACGGCGCTGGACCCGGCGGCGGACCCGGCCGCCCGGTCGGCGGCCGTGGTGGTGTTCGGGGCCCTCAACCAGTTCGCCGGCGTGGCCCTGGGCGAGCATCTGGGTCAGACCCTGCTGGCCGCCTGGACCTTCGCCCTGGCCGTGGCCGTCCTGCGTGGACGGCTGGCCCCGGCGCCGTTCGGATGGCTCGGCCTGGCGCTGGTCCCGCTGTGGATCCTCGGCCAGAGCGAACTGCTGGCGACCGTCGTCCCGGGCTTCCTGGTGGTCGAGGCCACGCCCATCGCCTTCATGGGCTGGCAGGTCTGGCTGCTGACGCTGGGACTGTGGTGGGTGGTGGTGAAGCCGAGGGCCTGAGCCCAACCCACCGCCGTCATGGCCCGACTTGTTCGGGCCACCCAAGAACACACCCGTTGGGGTGACCTGCGGAGCCGTCAGCTCGGACCCGGAAACATCGCCGTGCTTGGGTGGCCCGAACAAGTCGGGCCATGACGATTTTTCAGGGGATGGGGTGACGGCTAAGCTACGGAAAAAGAAGCATTATCACTAATCATCCGCATACGGATTTGATCCGAACCCGGATTAATCCTCTTGCGTCATGGAATCGGCGCGGCGCAGCGTCGGGGGACAAAGGAGTTCGCCCATGACGATCTCGAAGATGGACCGCGCGATGCTGTCTTTCGGCTTCCTCGGAGGCCTGCTGGTGCCGCGGTCCAGGCCCTCGAACGCTCGCCCGTCTCCGCCCAGGCCGGCTCCGCGGCCGCGATGAACGCGTCGCGTTGATGCCCGCTCCGGCACGGGCTAGGCTCGGGCTGGGGGCGCATCATGCAGGACGATCCGGACGCGCAAGATAAACGGCGCCGCGTGATGGAGGCGGCCACAGGGGTGTACTTCGTGCCCGCCTATCAGGGGCATTGGGTTGCGGCGGTGCTGTTCGCCGCGACCATGGTCGGGGCGACGATGCTTTGGAGCTGCCTGCCCGCGGCGATGGCCATCCTGGGCGGCGGGGCGACCGGCGCGGCCAACGGCCAGACGGCCGCGACCTTCCTGACGCTCTACGCGGCGATGGCGGCGGGCCCGATCGCGGGCTGGACTCTGTGGGGCTTCCGGCGCCGGTGGGCCGCCCTGGCCCTGATGGCGCTGTTCGCCTTCTGCGTGGTCTGGCTGGGCCCGGCGGCGACGCGGTAGGTCAGCTTCCCAGCGCCTCGCGCTTCTCCTCCAAGGCCAGCCACTCGTCCTCGGCGGCGCCGAGCGCGGCGCGGGCCGTCTCGCCGGCCTTCATGATCCGGTCGAAGCCGGCAGGGTCGCGGCTGTAGAGGGTCGGGTCGGCGAGGGCGGCTTCGAGTTTGGCGATCTCGGCGGGAAGCTTGTGGATCAGGGCGTCCAGCTCCTCCAGCCGGCGCTGGTCCTTGTAGGTCAGCTTGGCGGCCGCCTTCTTCGGCTCGGCCTTCGCGGCCTGGACGGCCTTGGCGCCGCCCGGATTGCGGTCCTCGAAGAATCCGGGGTTCTGGCCCATGAAGTCGGTCCAGCCGCCCGGCGTCTCGACCACCCGGCCGCGACCGTCCAGGGCGATGGTCGAGGTCGCCAGCCTGTCGATGAAGTCGCGGTCGTGGCTGACCAGGATCAGGGTGCCGTCGAAGTCGGCCAGCAGATCCTCGAGCAGGTCCAGGGTCTCCATGTCCAGGTCGTTGGTCGGCTCGTCCAGCACCAGCAGGTTGGCCGGACGGGCCAGGGCTCTCGCCAGCAGCAGGCGGTTGCGCTCGCCGCCGGACAGGCTTGAGACCGGCTGGCGCAGTTGCTTGTCCTGGAACAGGAACTCCTTGGCGTAGCCGGCCACATGCCGAGGCGCGCCGCGGACCATGATCTGGTCGCCGCCGCCGTCGGTCAGCACGTCCCAGAGGGTCTGGCCTTCCTTCAGTTCGCCGCGCGCCTGGTCGATGTAGGCGATCTGCAGGCCGGTCCCCAGCTTGATCTCGCCGGCGTCGGCGGGCAGTTCGCCCAGCAACAGCTTGACCAGGGTGGTCTTGCCGGCCCCGTTGGGCCCGACGATGGCCACCCGGTCGCCGCGCTGGATGCGGGTAGAGAAGCCCTTGACGATGACCCGCTCGCCGAAGGCCTTGGTCAGGCCCCTGGCCTCGGCGACCCGCTTGCCGCTGGCATCCCCGGCGGCCAGGCCCATGCTGAGGGAGCCCCGGGCCTCCTTGAGCACCGTGGCCTTCTGCTGGCGCATGGCGATCAGCCGGCGGCGGCGGCCTTCGTTGCGGGCGCGGCGGCCGGTGACGCCGCGCTCCAGCCAGTGCTGTTCGCGCTCCAGCGCCTTGTTCAGGCGACGGAACTCGTCGGCCTCCGTGGCGAGGATCTGTTCGGACCAGTCGTCGAAGGCGGCGAAGCCCTTGTCCAGCCGGCGGACCTTGCGGCTCTCCAGCCAGAAACAGCGGCGGGTCACGCGCTCCAGAAAGGCCCGGTCGTGGCTGACGATCAGGGCGGCGCAGCGGGCCTGGGTCAGGCGATCCTCGAGCACCTGGATGGCGAAGATGTCCAGGTGGTTGGTCGGCTCGTCCAGCAGCAGCACGTCCGGCGCCTCGGCGAACCCGCGGGACAGGGCCGCACGGCGGATCTCACCGCCGGAAAGCCCTTGCGTGCCCTTGGCCGGGTCGAGGCCGAAGGCCATCAGCTCGGCCTCCGCCTCGTGCGCCGCAGCGCCGCCGGCGGTGGCGTAGTCCAGCAGGGTCGCGCCGGTGATCAGCGGCTCCTGGGAGACGAACACCATCCGCGCCCCCGGGCTGGCGAACCGGTCGCCGGCGTCAGGCTGGATCTGGCCAGCGAGCATCTTCAGCAAGGTCGACTTGCCGGCCCCGTTGCGCCCCACCAGCGAGGCCCGCACCCCCGGTTCGATCGCCAGGTCCACGCCGTCAAACAGCATGGTCGCCCCGTCAGCGAGACGGACGTCTTTCAGGGCAAGGATCGGGGCGGCCATGGGGGGCGGTGTTTCCCCGCAAACCGCCTTTCAGGCAAGCGCTTTCGGCAAGAGGCAGGCTTTATGGCGCGATCAGTTCAAGGGTCGGGAAATAGGTCCGGTAACGCCTTGGATCGCGGGTCAGCAGGGGCGCGCCGACGACGGCGGCATGGGCGCCGATGAAGAAGTCAGGCAGGATGCCCGTGCGCAGGCCGCCGCGGCGACGGTATTCGAGGTAAGCCTTCGCGGCCAAGAACAGTCCGGCCTTCGGGCAAGAGGTTATAGAAACGCCGACCGACCCGAGAAACTCGTCAACGTCCTCGATCGCGGGAGAGCCGACGCAGAGCTCGGCGAATACGATGTCCGTGGCGACGAGCGGGCCTCGCGCCACCGCCCTGTCGAGATTGCGCTCGGACCAGACCGCCCAGTGGGGATCGGCCTTCAGAAGATCCAGCAGGACGTTGGTATCGACGAAGGTCAATCCGGCTCGCCGCGGGTCAGGGCCATGATCTCGTCGGTCGTCATGCCGCCCTTCCAGGCGCCGCGCCAACGCGCGAACCGGCTTTCGACGGGTTTGCCGGCGCCGGCGCGCTCGATCACCATCTCGCCACGGTCGTTGAGGCGGAAGTCCACGCTTTCGCCGGGACCGACGCCGAGCGTCTCGCGGATGCGCTTGGGAATGGTGACCTGGCCCTTGCTCGTCAGCGCATTGCTCATGGGAAAATCCTTACCTTCCGCAATGAGAGTAATACCATACTCGGAACCTAAGGGAAAGGAGACCCCGTCACCCCTCGTAAGGCTCGTCCCCCCGATCCTCGTTCAGGTCCCACGCCGCGTATTCCAGGGCGTCTTCCGGCTCGGCCAGGTCGTCCTCGTTGATCGTCTGGCCGCGGATCGAGACGCCGGCCTTGTGGACGCTTTCCGGGTCGCCGGTGACCAGCGGATGCCAGGCCGGCAGGCCCTTGCCCTCGTCCAGGCGGCGATAGGCGCAGCTCTTCGGCATCCACTGCAGCTGCTCGATATTGCCCGGCGTCAGCTTGATGCAGTCGGGCACATACTGCTTGCGGTTCTCGTAGTCGGTGCAGCGGCAAAGCTGCCCGTCGAACAGGCGGCAGTGCACCCGCGTCGGGATGACCTCGTTGATTTCTTCATCCTCGAAGCGAACCAGGCAGCAAAGGCCGCAGCCGTCGCATAGGCTCTCCCACTCGCCCGGAGTCATCTCGGCGAGGGACTTGATCTCCCAGAAGGGTTTGCGCGCCATCATGCTGGCGTCCTAAACCCCTAAACGCAGTAACCCAAGCGCGACGGCATTCCCTTGAGCGACGACTGGTCCCTTCCGCCGTACAGTTTCGATCCGCCGCCGGAGAAGCGGCCGGAGCCTGAACCCGAGCCGGAAGCGGCAAAGCCGGGCAAGAAGGCCAGGCCGCCGAAGGCCGCCAAACCCCCGAAGCCTCCCAAGCCGCCCAAGGGTTCGGGCAAGCCGGTCTTCGATGGCGACGCCGTCTTCGCCTGGATCCGGTCGCCCGGCATGCGCTGGGTGTGGATCACCATGCTCACCCGGTTCATCACCGGCCTGCTGGCCGCGACCGGGGGCGGGATCTACATCTGGCGCAAGTACCTCACCGACGTGCCGCCGATGCCGGACCGGGCGGCGCTGTTCGCCGTCAACCGGGCGCCGGGCATCCGCTTCCAGGACCGGACGGGTGTGCAGGTCGCTGTGCGCGGGCCGCGCTATGGCGAGCGGATCACCCTGGACCAGCTGCCGGACTACGTCCCGCGCGCCTTCCTGGCCGCCGAGGACCGGCGGTTCTATCACCACGGGGCCCTCGACCTGCAGGGCATCGGCCGCGCCGCCTGGATCAACTGGCGGGCCGGGCGGATCGTGCAGGGCGGCTCGACCATCACCCAGCAGATCGCCAAGGGCCTGTTCCTGACCCCCGACCAGACGGCCAGGCGCAAGCTGCAGGAGGCGGTCATGGCCCGCCGACTGTACAAGATGCTCAGCCGCGACGAGATCCTCGAACTGTACCTCAACCGCATCTTCTTCGGGGCCAACACCTACGGAATCGACGGCGCCAGCCGCGCCTATTTCGGCCACCCGGCGGCGAAGATGACCATCGCCGAGGCGGCCCTGCTGGCCAGCCTGCCCAAGGCGCCGTCGCGCCTGGCGCTGACCAAGAACATGGCCGGCGCCCTCGAACGGCAACGGCTGATCCTGGCCAACATGCGCCGCGAGAAGTGGATCACCGAGGCGCAGTACCAGGCCGCCCTGGCCGATACGCCCAGACTGGCCCCCGGCGCGGTGCAGGAGGAGGGCGACCTCGGCTACATCCTCGACTACGCCACCGTCGAGGCGGTCAGGATCGCCGGCCAGAACTCCCCCGACCTTGTGGTCAAGCTGACCATCGACAGCCGGCTGCAGGCGGCGGGCACGAAGATCGTCCGCGAGGTGATGGCGGGCGACGGGGCAAGGGCCGGGGCGACCCAGGCGGCTCTGCTGGCCCTGGGCAACGACGGAGCCATCCGGGCCATGGTCGGCGGCACCGACTTCGACGAGACCCCGTTCAACCGCGCGGTCCAGGCCAGACGCCAGCCCGGCTCGACCTTCAAGCCGTTCGTCTACGCCGCGGCGCTGGAGCGGGGCGTGCTGCCCACCGACCAGCGCGAGGACAGTCCGGTCAAGTTCGGCGAATGGGCCCCGGAGAACTACGGCGGCGGCTACAGCGGCACGGTGACCATCGCCCAGGCCCTGGCCAGATCGATCAACACCGTGGCGGCCAAGCTGGGCCAGGAGGTCGGCGGCTCGGCGATGGGCGAGCTGGCCCGGCGCTTCGGCCTGAGCACCATCCCGGCCAATCCCGACCTGTCCGTCGCCCTGGGCTCCTATGAGGTGACGCTGCTGCAGCTGGTCAGCGCCTTCCAGGTCTTCCAGCAAGGCGGCCAGCGGCGCACGCCCTGGATCATCGAGAGCATCACCACTGTCGCCGGCGAGTCGATCTACCTGCGCGCGCCATCGGCGACCGGAACGCCGGTCTACGACATCGCCAAGGCCTCGATGATGGTCAACATGATGAAGGGGGTCATCGAGCGCGGCACCGGCGCGCGGGCGGCGTTCGGCCGCCCGGCCGCGGGCAAGACGGGCACCAGCCAGAACTGGCGCGACGCCTGGTTCGTCGGCTTCACCCCGGACCTGACCGCCGGTATCTGGATCGGCAACGACGACGACCGGCCGATGAACAAGGTCGCCGGCGGCACCCTGCCGGCGGCCATCTGGCGGCGGTTCATGATCATCGCCCACGAGGGCCTGCCGGCGCGCGATTTCGACTGGCTGATGCCCGACCCGATCCCCGAGGAAGAGGCCGACCCGCGCAACCCCTTCTACAGCGACCTGGCCGGCGACTTCGCCCGGACCGCGGACGCGCTGGAGCCGGCGATCGAGCCCGAGACCCCGCCCGTTCCCGCCGAGCCGTCCAGGCCGGAACTGCCGGCGGGAGAAGTGATCCCGTACTAATCCTTCCTCTCCGCGAAGCGGGGAGGGGGACCATGCGGAGCATGGTGGAGGGGCGGCGGCGGACTTGCCGGAAGGTCCGGAATTCAGGATGGGCCGCTCCCGCCGGCGCTGACCCCTCCACCGCCCTCCGGGCGGTCCCCCTCCCCGACTTCGCGGGGAGGAGTGCGGGGTCGGGGAGGATTGTTCGCGGAGTCATCGCGACAAACCCCAGCCTTTCCAACGCCTTCCAACTTTATCGCGCTGAATCCGCCGTGGCGCCCGCTGGTCCCGTACCTTTAGCGCATGCCCAGAAAACCAACCGGAGCGGCGGCGCTGCTCGCCGGCCTCGCTGAAGAGCAGGCCCGCGGGCTGCGCGAGGACGCCGACATGATCAACGACCTTCCCAAACCCGACAGCTACGCCGCGCTGACCCAGCGCGTGCGGCTGCGCGGGGTGATCGCCCGCTCCGGCGTGGCGCTGCACAAATTGCTGGACCAGGAGGACGACCGTCGCGACGGCGCTTCCGACCAAAACGAGGCCGACATGGATGACAGACCCGAAGACCCCGACGCTATCGAACGAAAATACATGGACCTTCAGGACCTCGTCCGTCGATTCCGTGATCGAGATGACGCCGGAGCAGATCAGGGCGAGGGTGCCGGAGAACGAAGTGGACATTGTCCGGGCCAACTGGCTCCTCCGGGCGAACAAAGAGCAGCTTAGGCGGGACCGCCACTGGCGCACCTGGCTGCTGCTGGGCGGGCGCGGCTCGGGCAAGACCTGGGTCGGCGCCGGCTGGATGGTCGAGAAGGCCTGGCATGGCGGCCGGTTCGCCCTGGTCGGGCCCAGCCTGCATGACGTGCAGGAGGTGATGATCGAGGGCCCCTCGGGCCTGCGGGCCCAGAGCCCGCGCGGCCTGCGGTTCCGGTACGAAAAAACGCGCCGCCGGGTGGTCTGGAGCGCCACCGGCGCCGAGGCCCACATCTTCTCCGCCGAGGACGCCGACAGCCTGCGCGGGCCGCAGTTTCACGCGGCCTGGGCCGACGAATTCTGCGCCTGGCGAAGGCCCGGCGACGTGCTGGCCATGTTGCGCTTCGGCCTGCGGCTGGGTGAGCTGCCCCAGCTGCTGGTGACCACCACGCCCCGGCCGATCCCGGCCCTGCGCCGCTTGCGGGTCGAGGCCGGGACGGTCGACACGGTGATCCCGACGCGGACCAACGCCCACAACCTGGCCCCGGCCTTCGTCGAAACGCTCAACAGCATCTATGGCGGCACCAGCCTGGCCGCCCAGGAGCTGGACGGGCTGATCGTCGAGGGCGAGGGCGCCCTGTGGACGGCGGCGGGCCTGGCGGCCTGTCGCGGCCCGCGCCCGCCGGACTTCGACCGGGTGGTGGTGGCCGTCGATCCGCCCGCCAGCGCCGCCGGCGACGCCTGCGGCATCATCGTGGCCGGTCGGCGGGGCGACCGCGCCTTTGTGCTGGCCGACCTGACCGAGA
>JACRBD010000288.1 GCA_016234625.1 Caulobacterales bacterium
ACAAATGCGCGTCATCCTGAGCAGCACCCGAAGGGTGCGTGTCGAAGGACGCAGGAATGCTCGGAGGCCTCCCTATCAACCCAGCGGCAGAACCACCTCGAACCGCGCGCCCGACGGCGAGGCCACCAGGCTGACCCGGCCGTTGCTGGCCGCCAGCAGCGAGCGGGCGATGGGCAGGCCAAGGCCGGTGCCGCCGTCGGCCCGGTGGCTGGTGAAGAAGGGCTCGAACAGGCGGTCCCGGTCGGCCTCGGCGACGCCGGGACCGTCGTCGGCGACGGTCAGGATCACCGTTTCGGCGTCCACCACGGCTGTCAGCACGGCCTTGCGCGCGCCAGCCTGACGGCTGTTTTCCAGCAGCACGGTCAGCACCGTCTCGATGGCCTCGCGCGGCACCGCGACCGGGGGCAGGCCGGCGGGCAGGCGCGGCTCGATGGTCAGGGTCGTGCCGCCCAGGGCATCGACCACCCGACAGACGGCGTCATCGACGTCGGCGGCGACGCCGGAGCCCGGCCTGGCCATGTCCGCCCGGGCCATGTCCAGCAGGCGGGTGACCAGCTGGGTCAGGCGGGCGTTGTCGGCCGAGATGTTGGCCAGAAACCGCGCCCGCTCCTCCGGGTTCATCGACTCGCCGTGGTCCTGCAGCAGCTCGACCGCCCCGCCGATGCCGGCCAGGGGCGTCTTGAACTCGTGGCTCACGGCGGCGGCGAAATCGCGCAGGTAGCGGCTGCGGCGGGCGATGGCCTCGGCCATGGCCCGGAAGTCCTCGTAGAGCTGGCGGATCTCGGTGGCGGCGGTCTGCGGCGTGCCGGGAATGTCGCCCTGGCCGGCGGCCACCTCGCGGGAGGCGCGGCTGAGCGCCACGATCGGCCGGGTGATGCCGCGCGAGACCAGGCCCGACAGCAGGATCAGGATCACCACCAGTCCGCCCAGGCCGATCAGGAACTTGCCCCGGTCCTCATAGAGACCGGCGAACAGCGCCCGCGGCGAGCGCGACAGCAGCAGCACCCCGACCACCTTGCCGTTGACGACGATCGGCCGGGCGTGGTGCAGGCGGATGCCGGACGCGCGGCTGAGCCATTCGAAGGCGTAGCGCTGACGATAGTCGGACTGCCGCCGCATCACCGTGCGCGGCTGGCCGGCGAGGGCGGCGGCGACTTCCGGCAGCCCGCGCTGGCTGCGTCCCTCGCCAAGGCCGAGCACCACCCGGCCGTTGCGATCAAGCACCACCACCGAGGCCAGCGTCGTGCGGGTCGTCTCGTCGATGATCGGCCGCAGGGCGGGCAGGGCGGCCAGGGCGTCGGGGTCCGCCGGCGTGGCGGTGAAGACGGCGGGCGGCCGCGACGGCAGCGCGCGCGAGGCGCTGAGGTCGATGCTGGTGCGCTCGGGCGCGTAGTAGCCGGGTCGCGCCTTGTTCGGCGGGCTGGCGGGCGGCGCGGCGCCGGGCCAGAGCGCCGAGGCGGCGGCGGCCAGGGCGGCCCCCTGGGAGACCAGCTCGACCTCGGTCTGGCGCACCAGGGTGTTCTCGTAGACCCGCAACACCACCATGCCGGCGACGGGCATGGCGGCCACGCCCAGCAGGACGATCAGCAGGATGGTGCGCAGGCGCAGGGCGGGCCAGTGACGCTTGAGCAGGTCCTTGGCCGCCTCGATCACGCCGGTGAGCCGGTGCAGGGGCCCAGCCGATAGCCGACCCCCGCCCGCGTCTCGATCACATCATGGCCGCCGAGGCCCGCGAACTTGCCCCGCAGGTTGCGCACATGGCTGTCGATGGTCCGGTCGGTGATGGCGAAGCCCGGGCCGTGCAGGCGGTCGATGATGGCGTCGCGGCTGAACACCTTGGTCGGGGTCGAGGCGAGGGTGCGCAGGATGCCGAACTCGGTGACCGTCAAGGGCGCCTCGCGGTCGTCCCACAGGGCGGTCCAGCCTTCGGTGTTGAGGGTCAGCCGGCCGCGGACGATGGCGCCGTCGGCGTCGTCGGCGGGGGCCGGCTTCTGGCCGCCGGCGCGGCGCAGGATGGCCTGCACCCGGGCGGTCACCTCGCGGGGGCTGAACGGCTTCACCACATAGTCGTCGGCCCCCAGCTCGATGCCCAGCACCCGGTCGATCTCGTCGTCCCGCGAGGACAGGAACAGGATCGGCAGATCGCCCTGGGCTCGCAGGCGGCGGCACACCTCCAGCCCGTTCAGCCGCGGCATGTTGATATCGAGGATCACCAGGTCCGGCGGGTTGGCCGCCACCGCGGCCAGGGCCGCTTCGCCGTCCTCCGCCTCCCTTGCCTCGAGCCCGGCCTTGGTCAGGGCGAAGGCCAGCAGCTGGCGGATGTGCGGGTCGTCATCGACGATCAGGATCGAACGGGTCATGGCGGCATCTTCGCCCCGTCTCGCCCGGGGTCAACGTGGAAGGGGTGCAGGGCGCGAACGGCTGTCATGCAGAAGCTGTGCAGAGGTCCGAGCCATAGACAGATGCCGCGAATACAATCAAAGATGGAAAGATTGGCGAGCAGACGATAATGGCGACTACGTGAGCCGCAAGCCTTGCGCGCTTGAAGACATAAGTCCGAGATTATATTCTCATGCCTTGGGTCGTGCTCTTCCACGATGCCTTCGAGCCGGAATTCGCCGGGTTGGATGAGGCCATGCAGAACGTTTTGCTGATCGAGACGGGCTTGCTGGAGCGGTTCGGCCCGACGCTGGGCCGACCCCACGTCGATACGCTCAAGGGGTCGAGGCATCGCAATATGAAGGAACTGCGGATCAGAACGCCAACCGGGGCGTGGCGCTTCGCTTTCGCGTTCGATCCTCGGCGTCAGGCGGTGATCCTGGTCGGCGGCGACAAGTCCGGCGTCGCCAGGGACCGCTTCTATCGTCCCCTGATCAAACGCGCTGACGAGCGGTTCGACCGCTGGCTCGAACAGGAGGCCTGACCATGGCCAGGACACGCGCCGAAATTCTTGCAGGCCTGCCGAGGGCTCGCCGAACCCGTATCGAGGTGGCGTCTGCGCAGCGGGTCGCCGAAGTCGAGGGCCTGCGCGCGCTGCGCAAGCTCACCGGTCACAGTCAGGCCTATGTGGCGCAGGTTCTGGGCGTCAAACAGCCGGCCGTCGCCCAGATGGAGAAGCGCACCGACGTCTACCTCTCCACGTTGCGCCAGTACATCGAGGCTGCTGGCGGGCGTCTGGAGCTGATTGTCGAGATGCCGGGGCTGCAGCCCGTGCGACTAACAGGGTTCGGAGACCTGAGCCGGGACGACGAGGCGGCCTGAACCGCCTTCCCCCGTTGCGCCTCCAAGCGTAAACCGCCTTTATGAACGCGCCCGCCAAAGATATCGCCGCCGCCGACACCTGGACCGTCGCCGGCCGCACCTTTTCCTCGCGGCTGATCGTCGGCACCGGGAAGTACAAGGACTACGCCACCAACGCCGCCGCGGCCGAGGCCGCCGGGGCGCAGATCGTCACCGTGGCGGTGCGGCGGGTGAACATCTCCGACCCGAGCCAGCCCCTGCTGATGGACTTTGTGAAGCCCGACCGGTTCACCTACCTGCCCAACACCGCCGGCTGTTTCACCGGCGAGGAGGCCGTGCGGACTCTGCGCCTGGCCCGCGAGGCCGGCAATTGGTCGCTGGTCAAGCTGGAGGTGCTGAGCGATCCGAAGACCCTCTATCCGGACATGGAAGAGACGTTGAAAGCATTGAAACTGCTCGTCGCCGAGGGTTTCGACGTGATGGTCTACTGCACCGACGACATCGTCTATTGCCGCAAGCTGGAGGAGGCCGGAGCCGCCGCCATCATGCCGCTGGGCGCCCCGATCGGCTCGGGGCTGGGCATCCAGAACAAGGTCAACATCCGGCTGATCGTCGAACAGTCGAAGGTGCCGGTGCTGGTCGATGCCGGGGTCGGCACGGCCTCGGACGCGACCATCGGCATGGAGCTGGGCTGCGACGGCATCCTGATGAACACCGCCATCGCCGAGGCCAAGGATCCGATCCGCATGGCCCGCGCCATGAAGCACGCGGTCATCGCCGGCCGGGAGTCGTATCTGGCGGGTCGCATGGCGCGGCGCATGTACGCGGATCCAAGTTCACCGCTGGCCGGGCTCATCTGAAGTCCCGCGAATGTCCCGCTTTGTCGCGGGAATATTGGTATCGGGAGTCTCGCCGTAACGCGTCCTATGCCGCCGGCTTGAGGGCCTCTTCCACAGCCGTCGGGTTGCGCGCAATCACTATGAGGTAAGCTCTGGTGGCGGCATCCGGTTCCTTGCGGCCCTGCTCCCAGTCGCGAAGGGTGCCCAGCGGAATGCGGAACCGTTGGCTGAATTCCTCCTGCGTCAGGCGCATGGCGCGGCGGATGATGCTGACGCGCGGAATGGGCTTCATCCGCGCCATGTCCTCCGCGGTCAGAGGCTGGGCGTCGGGGTCGGCGAGGGCCGCGGCGTGCCGCTCTTCCGGTGTCATGGCGTCGAAGCGGGACCAGTCATGAGGCGGCATTTCAGGCGTTGTCTCCATGGTAGAGTCTGCGTTCCCAGAGCTCGGCGCCGCGAGCGGAGATCAGGCGGATGCGATGGTCTCTCATTGTGTGGACGACGTTGAGCAACCGACCCTCCACCATGCCGAGCGTGACATATCGATTCTCACCGTAGCGTTCGCTTTCATCCAGCCATCCCACGGCAAATGGATCGTCCAGCGCTTCTCGGGCCATTTCAAAAGTGACGCGGTGCCGGGCGATGTTCGCGCGCGCCTTGGCGTCATCCCACTCAAAGTCGTCATCGCGCATTGACTACGGCTAAGCCGTAGTTTTGTCAATCGGGAGCACCATGATAACGCGAGCTTGACGAAATGCAAGGATAAGTCGATTCACGGATCCGGCTCGCGTTTTCAGACGCCTGCTCGCACCGGCGCCGCAAAAGGCGTAAGCTCACCGCGTCAGTTCGGTCCCCGTGGCCGCGCGCCCGGGGTCCGATCCTTCACGGAGGACCGTCATGGACGCCGACTTTGATGACACCAACAACCCCGAGCTGCTGGTCCACGAAAAGACCTATCACCTGTTCAACCTGTTCGTGCGCTGGAGCATGGTCGGCACGGCTGTCGCCCTGACCACCCTGACCCTGTGGTTCGCGACCCCGGCCGGGTTCATCGGCGGCGTGCTGGCCGGGATCGTGGTCTTCGCCGGGGGTTACTGGATGCTCGTGCGCCACGAGGCGCATCAGCCCCTGAACCTCTGGACGCCGGATCGATAGCTCGAGCGCCCGGATGGCAATGCACAGTGGACCGCATCAGCCGGGCAGGAGGGCCTAACCCTTCTTGCGCAGCTCGGCGGCGATGGCCGCCTTCAGGGCTTCCGGATCGGCGCCCGGGATCAAGGTGTCGCCGATGATGAAGGCCGGCGTGCCGTCGATGCCCAGGCCGCTGGCGATGCCGTGCACCTCCTTGAGGTACTTCTGGCGGGCGGCCGAGGTCTGCTCGCGGCGGGCGGCGGCCGGGTCGATGCCATGCTCGCGCATGATCCGGGTGGCGACCTCGTCGTTCAGCGGCTTGGCGGCCATGAAGTCGCGGTGCAGGGCGATGTACTGCTCCGGCGTCCTGGTCAGGGCGGCGGCGGCGGCGGCGTATTCGCTGGTCTCGCCGAAGATGACCATGTCCTTGAATACGAAGCGGACCTGCGGATGGGTGCGGGCCAGCTCGAGGAGCTGCGGCGCGATGATCTTGCAGTAGCCGCAATTGTAGTCGAACAGCTCGACCACGGTGATCTTGCCGTTGGGGTTGAGCACCCTGTCGCGCGGATCGCGTTCGAGCTGCTGGCGGTAGACGCCGATCGACTGCCGCGCCTGCTTTTCCTTCAACGCGTTGCTGACCTCGATGAGGATCTCCGGATTAGCCAGCAGGTAGGCTCGCACTTTCTGGCCGAACTCCGGCTCGACCTTGGTCGCCTGGGGCTGGCCGCAGGCCGCCAGCAGGGCCGCGAGGGCGGCGATCATCATCGAACGCATGGGGAAGCTCCGGCGGCGTCTGGCGGTACAGGTGGCGTGGCGGCGGGCGGGCGTCAACGGCGACGCGAAGCCGATCCTTCGCTCGACAGGGCCCGCAGGTCCTGATCGGACGGGTTGGACGCCATGACGATGTCGGTGGCGCGCAGCCATTCGACGCTGGAGCGGTCGAACATCTCCCGCGCCCGGATGGCGAACGACTTGGATTCGCCCAGGGCGCCCAGCGCGAAATACTGCTCGGCGGTGGCCAGGCGCGCCAGGCCCTCGTCGCCGCGGGCCTCGTAGGCCATCGCCAACAGGCGCCAGGCCTCGGCGGTGTCTTCTTCCAGCAAGGTCACGCGCTTGAGCTCGGCGATGCCCTCGTCGCGCTTCTTCGCGTCGCCCAGATTGATCAGGGTCTGGCCCAGATTGATGCGCAGCAGCGGCGCGTCGGGTTTCAGCTCGACCGACCGCCGCTGCGGCGCCTCGGCCTCCTGGATGCGGCCGAACTCGAAGAGAATCTGGCCCTTGAGCTCCCACAGGTAAGGGTTCATCGGCTGGTCAACGAGCATGGCGTCGATCAGCTTGAGCGCCCGGTCCGGCTCCTTGGTCTGATAGTAGGCGATCGCCCGGGCGTAACGCGACGGGTAGCTGGTATCGGTTTCCTTGTATTTGGTCAGCGACAGCTGCGGGTTCATGAAGCCGTCGATCTTGGCCTTCATGGTCTGGAACTCGAGAATGTCTTCCGGCGAGTCCGTGGCCCCGAAGCTGAGCTGATGCTCGACCCGCGTGCGCAGCAGCTCAATCCGCTCCGACGACAACGGGTGGCTGCGGAAGTAGGGGAAGCGGCGGTCCTGGGAGAAGACCTCCTGGTAGCGGAACTTGTCGAAGAAATCGACGAGGCCCCTGCCGGACTGGCCGGTCCGCTCAAGAAAGCCGACCGCGGCCTGGTCGGCGCGGCCTTCCTGCTCGCGGCTGTAGCCCAGGGCGCCCAGGGCGCCGAAATACTGCGAGTTGGCCAGCAGCAGGGCGCCGGCCTCGGGCGCACCGGCGAACATCGCCAGGACGCCCAGGCCCATGGTCAGCAGCATCGGCCGCATGCCCGCCCGCATCATATCGCCCGAGCGGATCGGGTGGCCGCCGGCGATGTGGCCGGTCTCGTGGGCGATGACCCCCTTGAGCTGGTTGGGGGTCTCCGCCTCGAGGATCAGGCCCGTGTGCAGGCCCATCTGCTGGCCCTGGGTGGCGAAAGCGTTGAGCGTCGGATCGCCGATCAGCAGGATTCGCACGTCCTTGGGATTGAGCCCGGCGGCCACGAACAGCGGGTCGGACTCGCGATGGAGGATTTCCTCGATCTCGGTGTCCCGCAGGAGTGTCGGTCCGCGCTCCTGGGCGAACGCGGGGGCGGCCTGGGCCATCAACGTCGCGCTGAGCGCGGCGACGAGACCCACGGTCTGGAACGACTTGCGGATAGGGGAGGTCATGCCTCGATACTCTCCGTCGCGCCCCCGCGCTGGCTCACAGTAGAGCGCGTTCCGAAAAGTGGGAACCGGTTTTCGGATGAAACGCGCGTCAAAACAAAAGACTAGAGCGGCGATCTGACTTCATCAGATCGCGACTCGCTCTAGCCGCTCGTCAGCCGCGGCGCCACCAGCCACGCTTGGGCTTTTCGGGCGGCGCGCTGATTTCGGCCGGGTCGGGCTGAACCGCCACAGGGGCGGGTTCCGGCGCGGCCACGACCGGTTCGGGCGCGGGTTCCGGCTCGGCGGCGACAACCTCCGGCTCGGCGACGATCGCTTCCGGCTCGGGTGCGGGCTTGGCCTTGGCGCGCGAGGCGCGTTTGGGCTTGGCGGGCGCGGCGGCTTCCGGCTCGGGCGCGACCTCGACCGGGGCCTCGGCGACGACCGGCTCGGGCGACGCTTCGACGACTTCCGGTTCCGGCGCGACCTCGCTCACGGCGGCTGTCTTGCCGCCGCGCGGCTTGCGGGTGCGGCGCTTGCCGGCTTCCGGTTCGGCGGGCAGCTCGACCCACATGTCGTCGCCCGAGGGGGCGGCGGTGGCGAGCGCGGCGGTTGGCGTGGCCTCGATTTCCACGGCCTGGGCCTGCGGACGGGGGCCGCGCGGCGGACGGGCGTCGTTGGCCGGGGCGGCGGCGCCGCCTTCGGTCAGGGTCGCCGGATCGTGCCAGACAAAGGCGTCGTCGCCGAACGGCACCCGCGGACGGGTCCAGGAGAAGCCGTCCTGGGGACGGGCGTCATCACGCATGCGGCGACCGCCGCGACGGCCGCGCCGCCGGCGGCGCTGGGCGTCGTCGCCGCCGCCCTCGGCGTCATCATCGTCGCGGGCGGGGGCAGGGGCCGAAGCTTCGGCGGGCGTGCCGCCGTCAGCAACTTCGCCGTCTTCACGACGGCCGCCACGCCGACGGCGCCGACGGCCGCGACCTCGACGGCCGGCTTCGTCGCCGCCGTCGCTTTCGGGACGTGGTTCACGCGCCTCTCGGGCGGGACGGGCGTCGCCGTCCTCGTCTTCGTCCTCTTCGTCGTCCGAGGCGAGGCCGCCTTCGCTCTCTTCTTCCTCTTCCTCGTCTTCCTCGTCCTCGAAATCCTGGTCGTCGTCGACCAGGTCATCCTGCGGATCGTAGGCGACGCGGAAGGCGGCGGGCGCCGGCTCCAGGTAGTGCAGAGAGTGTTCGCCGCTGGCCGTCCGCTCGATCTCGTGATCGGCCTGGCCCAGGGCGCCGTCGATCTGGACGGTGACGAACAGGTGGTGGGTCTGGTGGACGCGGGTCAGGTAGGCCCGCTTCTCGTTGAGGATATAGAGGCCGACGGCCGGGGAGACCTTCAGGGTCACCTCGCCGCCGCCCTGCAGGGCTTCCATCTCCACAGCGCGCAGGGCGGCCAGGGCGCTGGATTCCGCCGAGCGCATGCGGCCGGTGCCGGCACAGTGCTCGCAGACATGGGTGGTGCCTTCCAGCACGCCGCTGCGGCGGCGCTGGCGGCTGATTTCCATCAGGCCGAAGGAGCTGATCTTGCCCATCTGGATGCGGGCGCGGTCGTCCTTCAGGGCGTCCTTGAGCTTCTTCTCGACGGCGCGGTTGTTCTTCGACTCATCCATGTCGATGAAATCGATGACGATCAGGCCGGCCAGGTCGCGCAGGCGCAGCTGGCGGGCGGCTTCCTCGGCCGCCTCCATGTTGGTCTTCAGGGCCGTCGCCTCGATGTTCCGCTCCTTGGTCGAGCGGCCCGAGTTGACGTCGATGGCCACCAGCGCCTCGGTCTGGTTGATCACCAGATAGCCGCCGGACTTCAGCCAGACCTTGCTCTTGAGCGCCGACTCGATCTCGCTTTCGATGCCGAAGCGCTCGAAAAGGCCGACCTCCTGACGGTCGAGCTTGACCCGCCCGACGAGCGCCGGCTGCACCTGGTCGAGGAACTCGACGATCCGCTCGT
>JACRBD010000289.1 GCA_016234625.1 Caulobacterales bacterium
CGTCCAGGCGGGCCTTGGTGTCCTGCGCCGCGGCGCGGGCAGTGGCGGCGACGGTCGCAGCCCGCTCGGCCCGGCCGAGCAGTGATTGGGCGCGGAACTGCCAGCCAGCTGCCTCACGGCGTGCCGCACGGCGACGAGCGTAGGCCGCTTCCTCCAGGTCACTGGATGCACCCTGCCACACGGGCAGCGACATGCTGAACTGCAGTCCAACCGTGTCCATGGGATCGCCTGGCTGCTGCTCCCGTTCATAGCGCAGGCCGATCGAGGTTTCCGGGTAGCGGCTGGCCCGGGCCTCGCGGAACATGGCGTCGGCATCGGCGGTCTTGGCCTGGGCTGCCAGCACGCCTGGCACCCGTTCGAGGGTGACGGATGCCCGATCAGGAGCGGTGAAAGGTGGCAAGGGTGCCGTCGGGGGCATGCCCAGGCGTCCCCGGACCTCCTGCTCGGCATCAATCGCCATGCGCTGCATGGTGTCACGCTCGACAGTCAGGGTGGCGAGCCGGCTCTTCACGCCGAGTTGCTCGGCTATGGCAGCAGTGCCGGCGGCGACGCGGGCGGCGATGGTTGCCTGCAACGAGTTGGCGCGCGCGATCTGCCCCTCCACCAAGGCGAGCTTGGCGCGGGCAGCGTCCGCCTCGGCCAGCATGGTGGCGACTTCGGCCGCGGTCTCACCCAAGGCGTCCTGGAGTTCGGCCTCGCTCATGGCGGTCTCGGCCGACGCCTTGGCCCGCATGGCATCGCGCTCGCCCCAACGTGGCAAGGACTGCTCTAGCATGGCGTCGTACATGGGCCACCGCTCCATGGACGTGGACTTGCGCGCGTAACCGGCCGTCAGCATCGGATCGGGCAGGCGGCCGGCGGCGCCGGCGGCACGCCGGCTGGCCAGGATGCGCTCCTGGGCGGCCTGGACGGCAGGGGACTGGGCCAGACTGCGGAGGAAGGCCGTTTGAGATGCTGGCGCCACCGGCGTGGCAGGTGCGGGTGCCGGTGTTGCGACAACCGGAGCTTCGGCGGCGGCGAGGGCCGCGAGGCTGGCTACGATGAGGAGACAGGTGCGCATGGGGTCCGATCGCGGCTATCCTGGGGATGGAGGCTGAATGATGGCGGCCATTGACCTCTCTGGCGTCAGGTGGTTCCCGCACCTGAAACGCCAGAGAGGGTGGCTCATGCGTCAGTCAATGACCTGGTTCGATGTATCTGCTGATCCATGGGGCAGATGGAGGGTACGCTACCCCGCTCTGGAAGTCCACCAGTGCCCAGGTGACCGTGGAGTCCTCGCGCGTCGGGCTAGTGGCAGCCGCCGCCATGGCCACCGGAGCTAGAACTGGATCCAGCACCATGGCCACGCGGCAGATCGCTGCACCCAGCCAGCCCGGCCAGGCCCAAACCGATGGCCATCATCAGCAGAAACGCCCACCATGTCGATGCTACGCGCTTGGGCTCGGCGGTACGGCTGTGCACGCGTCGGCCTTAGTGGTGGGCGCCGTGGCCGGCATTGGCGGGTTTGTCGGTCTTCGCGCCGGCGTCGGCCTTGACCTTCGCCTCGGCCTCGTCGATCTTCTTGAGGAACTTGGCGGGATCCTTGTCGAAGTCCTTGATGCAGCCCTTGCAGCAGAACTTGATCTCACGGCCCTCACGGGTGACGACCACGGCGTCGCCCATCTCGCCGAGCTTGTCGCCGGACACGATGCAGGTGGTCAGGGTGTAGGGCTTGGACTTGGGTGCGTCCGCAGCGACATCAGCCGCAATGGCAGAGCCAGCGAAGGCCGCAAGCGCGAGCATGGTGGTGAAAATCTTGGTCATGGGAACTCCTTGGGTGTTACTAGAGGAACGTCGTGAGGATCGCGGCTGTTTCAGGAAAAGAGCGATGATCATTCTGTTCCTGTTGTGACAATGGTTTACATTAAGTCCTACCACTGGAAGTGGTCTGGTCCGAAGACCAGCGTACCGCCGAGATGGCCGACGAGACCGACCAGCAGACCGGACAGGGAGAGCAACAGCAACGGCAGGAAGCGTAACCGCCCAACGGGATGCCGGCGGTGGACGATCTCCAGCGTCACGCAGGCTGCGATGAGCACAGCCAGGGCCACCGTGCCCAGCCACCGATGCCAGGTCAGCACGCTCTCCAGCCCCGGATAGCTGCCGCTTGCGGCAGCAAACCATCCGAACGCCACTGCCGGCACGGCACCCAGGGCTGCCCCCGCGATGGTGAACCGGGCCGCCGCGCGTGCGCCGGGCATGTGTCGCAGGAGGTAGATCATCTCAGCTACAGCCGCAGCCAGACCCAAAGCGATGGGCAGATGGACCACGACGGGATGGAAGCGGCCGAGCCAGCGGGTCAGGCGTGATGCCGAGGTGATCGCGGTCTCGGGGGCGCCTGCGCGCGTCGTGCGATCACCCTGGCTGCTTGGACCTGGTCCACCTGTGGGTACGAGCGACGCCATGGCAGGGAGGTTGGCGGCGTAGGTCTCCGGCTTATCCAGGAACTGGCGTTTGCAGCGCTGGCAGCACAAGCCAATGGTCTTCCCCTGCCAGACGACGGTGATGGCCGGGTCGATGGCTTCTTCGGTCAAGACGGGGCAACGCTGGTTGATCGGGTCGGCAGCCCAGGCCGACATGGCAAGAGCGCACATCAGGAGCAGTCGTGCAGCGGTGCACATGAAAGGGCGCATACATGGAGAACGTCGCGACTTGGCCAAGTGTTTCATGGTCGCGGGATGAAACATACACGGACCGAGCGACGTTCTCCCAGTAGAGACCTCACCATCCCTCCTCGGAGTCAGCCATGCGCTCCTTCATCATCTTCCCCGCCCTGATCGCCCTCTTCGCCGCCGCTCCCTTCGCGCTGGCTGGCGAGCCCGCCGATACCTCGGCCACCGCCACGGCGGTGAAGCCGTGGTACATCGGCCCCAAGGGCGGCGACACCCGCAAGGGGCACTCGCCGTCGCCCAGCGAGCTATGGGCCGCCGTCCACGGCAATGACCCGGCCCCGGCGGCGGACAGCGCCGCAGCGACCCCGAAGCCCTGGTACATCGGCCCCAAGGGTGGCGACACCCGTAAGGGCGCATTCCGCCGCTGATCATCGCCACCTCTCCCACAACCGCATTCACTCGGAGTCAATCATGCGCCTCTCCATCCTTCCCGCTCTCCTCCTCGTCGCCGCAGCCGTGGGCTCCGCCCCGGCTGCCGAGGGGACCATGCCGTCCACCTGCACCACCTCGTGTGCCGCCTGCCTCCGGGCGACTCCGCAGCAGGCTGACACGCAGTCCGCTACGGCGCCCAAGCCGTGGTACATCGGCCCCAAGGGTGGTGACATCCGCAAAGGCCACTCACCTTCGCCGGGCGAACTGTGGGTCGCCGTCCACGGCAACGCTCCGGTCTCGGCCGCGGAAAGCGTCGCGGCAACGCCGAAGCCCTGGTATATCGGCCCCAAGGGAGGCGACATACGCAAGGGTCACGCCCCATCGCCGAGCGAGACCTATGCGGCGATCCATGAAACTCATGCCGCGGTAACTGCCAAGGCTTGCGATCGCTACCAGGCCCCGGCGGTTGGCCCCAAAGGTGGCCTGATCAAGAACAAAGGCCAGTCTGATGCGGACATACTGGCGCACGCCGATGCGGCGTGCCTCGTCGCCTGCTCGCGCTGACCAGACGCGGGATTACTGAGCGGCGGATCGGATGATGGTCCGCCGCTCAGCGTTGCTGCCTCCATGCAGCCAGTCAACCGGACCCAGGCTCTCTGGTTCTCGCCGCCATCCCGAGGCCCAACCACTGCCCATCGGCATCCTCAGTGCTTGTGACCGTCACCCTCGTGATGACCTGCCTCGGCCTTGGGGAGAGCGAGCGAGCCCTTGGCGGTCTGGCCGTTGTCCGGCTCGATGGTGATCCAGAGCTTGCTGTCGGCCGGGATCGGGTTGGGCACTTCAACGTGGGCACCGTACTCGCCCTTGGCGTCCTTCTCAGCTTCGGCCTTGGCCTTCACCGACCCGCGGCCGTTCTCGGTGCCGACCCAGACACGGATAGCCTTGGGCACCGGCTGGTCGGGGTTCAGGCGGAGTTCGACGTGCCATTCCTTGCCTGCGGCGATGGCGCCTGACGCAGAGACGGCGATCTTGTAGACGCTGATCTCGACCGAGCCGACAGCTTCGGCCTTGCCGTGGGCGTGCGCGCCCTCGGCGGCATGGTTGTGGCCGGCGTGCTCGTCGGCGGCGCTGAGCGGGGCGCTAAGCGCCAGCAGCGCGGTCAGGATGGCGGGGGTGATGGAGGAACGGGACATGGGATCTCCTGGGTTCAGTGGTTGCTGGCCATCGTCGCAGGGCGGGATGGCTCGGGTGGGATGGGGATGGTCCACGACTGCTCGGCCCCGTGGGTCGAGCCGACGACGTGTAGCGTCAGGTTGTCTGCGCGGTCGAGGTCCGCTGCGCGGAAGACCAGGCGCAGGGCAGCCTCCTCGCCGGCGAGGACCGTGTACCGGTCCGGTGGGAAGGTCCGGGACTTCGTCGGGGTCCGTTCACCGACGACGCGGATGTCGCCGTGGGCCACGGAGGCGGCGGAGAACTCACCGTACTTCCGGGTGAAGACCACCGGATCGGCGGTGGGATTGGCAATGATCAGAGCCAGTTCCAGTTCGCCTGGACGACGGACAACCTCGGTGACGCGCACCATGGTCTGGGACGAGGTTGCTGCCGGCGCGGACTCCGCCGGGAATGTGGTGACGCGGCCCGCATCCCCGCATCCAGGGAGAACGGCCAGCGCCGGAATCAGGGCCACGAGGGCCAACATTGAACCTGGAGGGTGGATCATCACGGGTTCTCCTTGGGCGGCTCGGGGGCGGTTTCCGTCGCCGTGGCCGGTGCGGGCAGCGCCGGGCTGTCGTCATCGAGCGCCGAGCCATGCGGCCGGTCGCCGTGGCCGAAGACCCAGGCGTAAGCTGCGGGGACGACGACCAGGTTGAGCGCGGTCGAGCTGACCAGGCCACCGAGGACGACAATGGCCAGCGGGGCAAGGATCTCAGCCCCGGCCTTGCCGGTCATGAGGGCGAGCGGGATCAGGCCGATGGCGGCGCAGAGGGCCGTCATCAGGATCGCGACCAGACGTTCCTCCGAGCCGTGCATGATCGCCTGCATCAGCGGGCGGCCATCCTCGGCGTGCGACTGGTACTGGTTGATCAGCAGGATGCCGTTGCGCACTGCGATACCGAACAGGGTGATGAACCCGACCAGGCTGGCGATCGACAGCACCGGGGCGGTGAAGGTTCCGCCCAGCCCGAACAGGGCCATGGTGTTGCCGACGATCGACGGCGATTCGGCGAGGTAGACCGCGCCGATGCCGCCGATGAGCGAGAGCGGCAGGTTGAGCATGACCAGGCCGGCTGCCTTGGCCGAGGACAGCGCCGCGGCCAGCAGCAGGAAGACGACGCCGACGACGGCGATGCCCATCAGGCCGATGGTCCGGCTGGCCTCCTGCTGGGCTTCGAACTGGCCGCCATAGCGGACGGACAGGCCGGCCTTGGCGACCACCGGATCGACGACCCGGCGGATGCCGACCACGAGGTCGCCCAGGTTCTGGCCCTCGGCGACGTTGCAGCTCACCACCGCCTTGCGCCGGGCGCCTTCGCGCGCGATCAGGTTGGACGCCTTCTCCAGGCCGATCTCCGCCACTTCGCGCAGACGGACCTGCGGGCC
>JACRBD010000026.1 GCA_016234625.1 Caulobacterales bacterium
AGCGCCGGCATCGGCCTGTTCGAGGCCCTGCGGCAGACAGGCGGGCTGGCCTCAGCCGGGTAGTGCAGGCGGCGGTCCAGGCCTCGGACGGGCTCGGGGCGGCGAGAGAAGTCAGCTTTGTCCCGTCGCGGGATCGGCGCGAGGCGCGGCCGATCTATCCCGCCCCGGCGCCGGCCGCCTTCAACCGCAGCGCCGCGGTGATCTCGTCGTGGCGGGCGCGGGTGATGGCGTAGGCTGCGAAGATGATCATCGAGATGATCGAGATCGCCGCCGCCACCGGTCCCCAGATGATCACCAGGCGGTCCTGAACGTCCGGCGGCAGCACCGCCCCCACGGTGTGGCCGACGCCCTTCGGGAATTGGATCAGGTCCAGGGCCACACCCGCCACCATCACGCCCAGACCCGTCGCCGCCTTGCCGGCGAAGCCCAGGCCCGAGAAATAGAGCCCTTCGCGGCGGCGGCCGAACAGATGCTCGTGCTCGTCGGCGGCGTCGGCCATCATCGAGGGATAGGCCACCGAGACGAAGCCCACCCCGATGCCGGCGATGAAGGCGTTGACCGCGACGGGCGTCAGGGCCGCGTCGCCTGTGGGGGCGTAGAGGCCCGTCAGGAACAGGATCTGCAGCACCAGCCAGTTGCCGATCAGGGCGACGAAGCCGATCAACACCAGGTTCTTCTTCTCCATGAACCGCTGCAGCGCCGGCGCGACGACGACGCCGAGGAAAATCCCGACCAGATAGGCGTAGCCGAGGAACTGCAGCTGCTCGCTCTTCAGCTTCCAGACGAAGATGTGGGCGTGGTTGTTCAGGCTGGCGTTCACCCCGATGGCCACGAAGACGACCACCGCCGAGATGAACAGGGTGCGGAACGACCGGTTGCGGAAAATTTCCATGACCTCGCCGGGCAGACGTCTCCACATCGCCCCGGCGATCTGGTCCGGCTGCGGCAGGGCGGCGGCGTAGCGGCGCACGCCCAGGCAGCACAGGGTCATACTGACCAGCAGCAGGCCGGCCACGGTCCAGCCAAAGCCGGGATAGCCCTCCGCCCGCTGGAGCCCGCCGTTGGCGAAGAATACCGAATAGCCGACGGCGATGATCAGGAAGGCGAAGATGATCCCCGCCAGGGCCCGGTAGACCACCACGCTGGTGCGCTCGACGTAGTCATTGGTCAGCTCGGCGCCCAGTGCGATGTAGGGCACGTTGAACAGGGAGATGAAGCTGCGCGCGGCGACCGACATCACCGCCAGCCAGCCGAACAGCCCCCATTGGCCCAGCTCGCCCGGCGGGGAGAACAGCAGGCCGACCGACAGGGCGATCAGGGGCGCGGCCACCATCATCAGCGGCAGGCGCCGGCCGAGCCGCGACTTGATGTTGTCGGACCAGGAGCCGACCACCGGATCGACCACCGCGTCAAAGGCCAGGCTGATCGCCAGGGCGGCGCCGACCAGGGCGCCCGACAATTCCAGCACCGCCGCGTAGTAGAAGAAGATGAAGCCGATGGCCGTGTCGAAGCCGCCGCTCTGGGCCGACTGGCCGAGGCTGTAGGCCAGTTTCACGAGCGCCGGGGGCTTGGGACCGACCAGCGTGGCGGCCGGACCGGCCGCGTCTTCCACGATCGACAAAAGCAGTCCCCCCGGGGCGTCGTTCTATGGCGAAACCCTAGCGGTCAGGCGGCGCATGGCAATGGCCGCGCCCCTGTTTCCCCCTTGTCTGACAAGGAATTCATCCTTCCCCAGCGTCATCCGCCGGGGCGGCGTCAGGAGGCTTCGGCGAGCTTGGCGAGGGTCTTCAGCTCGAAGTCGCTGGCGTCATGCCGTTCAGGCAGGCAGCTGGCGGGATCGCCCTGCACCCGGTTGACCATCCGGCCGCGCTTCACGGCGGGGCGCTGGGCGATCTGGTCGGTCCAGCGCTGGACATGCTTGTAGTCCTTCACCGACAGGAATTCGCCGGCGTCGTAGGCCAGTCCCTTGGCCAGGGCGCCGTACCAGGGCCAGACCGCGATATCGGCGATCGTGTAGTCGCCGCCGGCCAGGTACTCGCTCTCGGCCAGACGGCGGTCGAGCACGTCGAGCTGGCGCTTCACCTCCATGGCGAACCGGTCGATGGGGTATTCCATCTTGCTCGGAGCGTAGGCGTAGAAGTGGCCGAAACCGCCGCCCAGGTAGGGCGCGCTGCCCATCTGCCACATCAGCCAGGACAGGGTTTCGGCCCGCGCCGCTGGCGTGGTGGGCAGGAACTCGCCGAACTTCTCGGCCAGATAGATCAGGATCGCCCCGGACTCGAAGATGCGGATCGGGTTGGCCGGATCGCTGCGGTCCATCATGGCCGGGATCTTGGAATTGGGATTGGCCGAGACGAAGCCGCTGCCGAACTGGTCGCCGGCGCTGATGTTGATCAGCCAGGCGTCGTATTCGGCGCCGGTGTGACCAAGGGCCAGCAGCTCTTCCAGCATCACCGTGACCTTCACCCCATTGGGCGTGCCCAGGGAATGCAGCTGCAGCGGATGCTTGCCAATCGGCAGGTCCTTGTCGTGGGTCGGGCCGGCGATGGGGCGGTTGATGGCGGCGAACCGGCCGCCGCTCTCCTTGTTCCAGGTCCAGACCTTGGGCGGGACGTATTCAGCGGCGTCGGTCATCAGTCGGGCTCCCGAGATCCTGCGGGCGCGGCGGCCCGTTCTGCTTTTCATCTGGGTGGCACAATCCCGTTTGGCGAGTCGAGTGCAGGATTTCTGGGGTCGCCCCCCGGTTCGGCGCCCGCCTATGGTTCGACCCAGGCAAAACAGGGGACGGACATGGATCTTCAGCTCAAGGGCAGGAACGCGGTCATTCTGGGCGGCACGCGCGGCATCGGCCGGGCCATTGCCGAGACCCTTGCCGCCGAAGGCGCCAACGTCGCCGTCTGCGCCCGCAACGCCGACCAGGTCGCCGAGGCCGTCTCGGCTCTGGCCGCCACCGGCGTGAAGGCGACCGGCGCCTCGGTCGACATCATGGATGGCGAGGCGCTGAAGGCGTGGATCGCAGCGGCGGGCGAAGAGCTGGGCGGCATCGACATCCTTGTCTCCAACGCCGGGGCCATGGCCCAGGGCGCCGACCCGGCCAGCTGGGAGCAGAACTTCAAACTGGACGTGCTCGGCATGGTCAACGCCTTCGACGCGGCCAAGCCGTTCCTGCTGAAGGCGGCCGAGGCCACGGGCGACGCCTCGTTCGTGATCATCGCCTCGGTCTCGGCGGCCGAGACCGACAACGCCAGCTCCTACGGCCCGATCAAGGCGGCGCTGATCCACTACGCCAAGGGTCTGGCCCGGCAGTACGCCGGCCGGCATCTGCGCACCAACGTGGTCTCGCCCGGCACGGTCTATTTCAAGGGCGGCGTGTGGAACCAGGTCGAGACCAACCTGCCGGAAGTGTTCAAGGGGGCCATGGCGCGCAATCCCATGGGCCGCATGGCGACGCCGCAGGACATCGCCGACGCGGCGGTGTTCCTCACCAGTCCGCGCTCGTCCTTCACCAGCGGCATCAACATGCTGGTCGATGGCGCCATCAGCCGGCGGGTGAACTTCTAGGCGGTAATTCGCACCGGCAGGGTCTCGTAGCCCTTGACGAAGCTGGAGCGGACCCGCTTCGGCTCGCCCATCACCTCGACGAACGACCAGCGCTTCATGATCTCTTCCCAGACGATGCGCAGCTGAAGCTCGGCCAGGCGATTGCCGACGCAGCGGTGGATGCCAAAGCCGAACGAGAGGTGCTGGCGGGGCCGCTCGCGGTCGATGATGAAGGCGTCGGGAGTCTCGATCGCCTCGGCGTCGCGATTGCCCGAGACGTACCACATGACCACCTTGTCGCCCTTGCGGATGGTCTGGCCGCCGAGTTCGTAGTCCTGGGTGGCGGTGCGCCGCATGTGCGCCAGCGGCGTCTGCCAGCGGATGATTTCCGGCACCATGCTGGTGATCAGCTCGGGATTGGCCCGCAGCTTGGCGTACTCCGCCGGGTTCTGGTTCAGGGCGATGACCCCGCCGGTGATCGAGTTGCGGGTGGTGTCGTTGCCGCCGACGATCAGCAGGATGATGTTGCCCAGGTACTCATCGGGCGACATGTTTCGCGTCGCCTCGCCATGGGCCATCATCGACACCAGGTCGCCGCGGGGCGGCTGGTTGACCCGCTCGTTCCACAGCCCGGTGAAACAGGCCAGGCACTCCATCAGCTCGGCCTGGCGCGCATCCTCCGTTTCAACGATGGCGCCGGGCATCGGCATCGTGGTGGCCACGTCCGACCAGCGGGTCAACTTGCGGCGGTCCTCGAACGGGAAGTCGAACAGGGTGGCCAGCATCTGAGTGGTCAGTTCGATGGAGACGCGGTCGACCCAGTCGAAGGTCTCGCCGATCGGCAGGCTGTCGAAGATCCTGGCGATCCGCTCGCGGATGATCGGCTCCATCGTCTGCAGGTTGGCCGGCGAGACGATCGGGCTGACCGTCTTGCGCTGCACGTCGTGGCGCGGCGGGTCCATGGCGATGAAGCTGGGCCGCCGCAGGTCCGGCCGGGCGTCGCGGATGGTGATGCCGCCCAGGGCCGCGTCCGACGAGAACACCTGGTGGTTGGTGTCCACCTCCATGATGTCCTTGTAGCGGGTCACCGACCAGTAGGGGCCGAACTCGCTGTCCTTGCACCAGTGCACCGGCGCCTCGGCCCGCAGGCGCTCGAACCAGGGCCAGTGGGTGTCGGTCAGGAACAGGTCCGGGTCGCCGGGGTTGAAATCTTCGAGCGCAGTGGACCGGGCCCTTGCCCGGGCGTCGTCCTTCAGCCGCATGCCGCCATCTGCCATCGCGTCCTCCCTGCCCCTGGTCGGCCGTCGGTCATGCGGCGGCTCTGTCGTTGCCGTCAGGAAACGCCATCGCGGGCCGGACGGCAACACCGGTCGGTTCGGATCCGCTCGCCTGTCAGCCGAAAACGGGACACGCCCGCGGCGAAACCGTGTTCAGTGAAACAGGGTTAACGGGGCGTGGGGCGGAGCCATCGCATGGGCAGGATCGGACCGCTTTTCGGCGCGGCCTCCGCGGCGGCCGTGGCTGTCGCGGCGCTGGGCGTCGGCGCGGCCTTCGCCGGCGGCGGCGGCGGCGACCTGCCGCCCGATCCTCAGCCGGGCCGGTGCTACGAACGGGTGCTGACGCCCGGCCGTTACGAGGATGTCACCGAACAGGTGCTCGACTGCCCGGCCCGCACCGAGCGCCGGATCGTCCCGGCCGTCTATCGCGATGAGGTTCGCCAGGAGCTGGTCCGCCCCGAACGGGTCGAGACCTTCACCGTGCCCGCAACCTATCGGACCGTCACCGAGACGGTCGTGGTCCGGCCGGCGTCGTGGCGCGAGGTGACCGTCCCCGCGCAATTCGAAACGGTCACCGAGCGCGTCCTGGTGCGCGAGGCTCACTATGAATGGCGGCGCGGCGTGCTGGTGGATCAGCGGCCGGCCGACCCCGCCTACACCCGCGTCACCCCCACCGGCGAGGTGGGCTGCTACGTGCTGGTCCCCGCCGAATATCGCGAGGTGACCCGGCAGGCTCTGCGCGTTCCGGCGCACACCGAACGGGTTGCGGTTCCGGCCGAGACCCGGGTCGTCACCCGCCAGGTGGTCGACTGCCCCGCCCATGAGGAGCGACGGGTGATCGCCGCCGAGTACCGTACCGTCCGCACCCGCGTGCTGGTGACGGCCGAGCATCTGGAGACCTGGACCGTCCCGGCCGTCTACCGCACGGTGACCTCGCGCCGGCTGGTCAGCCAGGGCGGATATGCTTGGCGGGTTGTGCGCTGCGCCGATGGCCGGGCCGCGGTCCTGCCCGGCTATTCGCCGACGCCGACAGGCTATGACGGCGGTCAGGCGGCCAACGACGAAAACGTCCGGGTGCTGACCAGCCCCAACCTGGTGCGGGCGGTGCAGACGGCCCTCGCGGCGCGGGGCTACTACCGCGGACCCGGCGACGGCCTGGCCACCGCGGCGACCGAGCGGGCGCTGGCGCGGTTCCAGCGGGACCGCCGGCTGGCCCCGGGCTGGACCATACAGACCCTGCGCGCTCTGGGCGTGCCCTATCCCTGGGGATCGCCGGACTAGGAAGCCCGGAAGGCCAGCTCGGCGTCGAGGACGAAATCCACCAGGCCGGGGACAGCCTCGCCCGGCATGGTCATGCCACCCGCCTTGCCGCCCGGCGCCGAGGCCACCTCGATCTCCAGCCGGATGCCGCCGGTGTCCGAGGCGCCCCACAGGCCCTTGAGCGGGATGCGGAAACCCTGGGCGCCCATGGCGTGGCCCATCGGAACGGTGAACACGGTGTCGCGGTACAGCTCCCGAGCCCCGGCCTTGGCGCGGGCCGTCAGGGTCGTGGTGGTCGCGGCGTGGGGGTCGGGGACGATCTGGAGGAAGCCGGTGGCCGACTCCGCCTCGGCCCGGGCCAGGTCGGCGGAAATCTCGACGAAGGCCGAGACCGGACCCATGCGCTGCATCGACCAGCTGTAAGCCTTGCGATTGACGATCGGCGCGCCGGGCATGGCGGCGAAAAACACCGGCGGCGTCGGATCGTAGGGATAGGTGTACCCGAAGGCCGCCGCGTCGATGGTGGTGATCGCCTTGACGGGCGCCACCGGGTTGCCCCGGTCGTCGACGAAGCCGCCCAGCGACTCGTTTCGCCAGGCCGGCGGGAAGACCTGGCCGCCGTGCTTCATTCGCCACAGGGACCAGATACGGTCGATGTTGGCGTGGTGCAGCCAGAACAGCGGATCGTTGGGCGAGGTGGTGAGGTCGCCCATATCGCCGCCGACGAAGGTGTGGATCAGGTTGTGCCCGCCCCATTCCGCCGAGCCGGAATAGACGCCGGGGTTGCCGCCGCTGCTGGTCCGGGCGCGGCCGAAGAAGGTGGCGAAATCGTCGGTCAGCCGACCTTTCAGCACGTCGCCATAGGGCCGCAGGAAGTCGGTGATGGTGTCGCCTGGACGGGCCCGCCGGCCGGGGGCGTTGAGCACGTCCTGCCAGAACAGGTCGGGGACGACGTCGTCGTCCCAGTCCCAGTAGGGCAATGCGAAGTCGGCCTTGCCGCTGGCCCGGGCCACCAGTCGTTCGAACCAGACCAGCTGCAGCCGGTGCCAGGGCAGGAAGCGCCAGGAGGCGTGATGGCGGTGGCGCACGTCGGCGTGGATGGCGATCTGGTCGCGCCATGCGCCCCAGCCCTGCAGCACCGGAATCGCCTGGCGCAGGGCGTCCAGGTCAGGGTCGCCGGGCGGCAGGCTCGAAACCGACCGTCGCACGCGCAGTCCCGCCGCCGCCGTCGGCGACCAAGGCCCCGCCAGCAAGTCCACGCCCGCCATGCCCCCCAGCACGGATCGACGATCAAAGCCCATCTCACCCACCCCGTTTGGACCATTCGCCGGAGACCGGCGGAGGATGTCAAACGCCATCGCGTCGCAAGGGAACGAGAACGCCGGAGAGGGCTCGCTGGCGGGACGGTCGCCCCTCAACAAGTGGTCCTGGCCCGACCAGACTCCCCGACCCTGGGGATTGACGGAACCTTGCTGGGGAATAATTCGCGTGTCGGGGGTCGTTGGCGAACGATGGTTTCCCATCGTGGTTGCAAGCGATGCCACGGCGGGATACCTGTTGATTAACCTTAACGATCGTCGCGGCTGAGGGGCCTGTTCAGGGTACGCCGGAGACGATGCAAGACAACAGAGTCATCGACTCTAGAGGGGGAGCTGCTGTGAAAGACAAGCTTTTTGCCGGCGCTTTGATCCTGCTGGCCGCGGCCGGCATCGCCGGGGCCGCCAGCGCTGATCCCTACGGTCCGCCGCCGCCCCCGCCGGGTGGCGGCTATGGGCCGCCGCCGCCGGTATCGCCGACCGACTGCCTCTGCACCCGTGCGGTGGTGTTCTATGGCCCGACCGCGCCCTATGGCGACATCCGCGTCCGCGCGCCGGGCGTGCGCGTCTATGGCACGCCCGTCGTGGTGCCGTCAGGCCGCATCGATATTCAGGGCCCGCCCGTCTATGTGGACGCCCCGCCGATCCACATCGAGGCGCCGCAGATCTATCTGCACCGTCCTGAAGTCTACGTCCGTCCCTCGACCGTCACGGTCGAGCCGCCGGAAATCCACTTCACGGGCTGCGCCGCCGGCGAGACCTGCGAGCCCCTTCCGCACCCCTAAGGGTCTGGAACGAAGCGTTTGGACTACAGATCGGCCGGGCCAACGCCCGGCCGATACTGTTTTGGGGATGCGTGCTGGTCGGGCGAACGGGCCCTAGTTGGTTCGGCAGAAGGCCCGGGCCTCCCGGGCCAGGTCCAGATCGCCGCCGTCCAGGGCGGCCTTGACCGCCTCGTCGCACCGGTTCTCGCCGAGCAGGCCGGTGACCCGGGTCCGCAGGGCGGCCTTGACCAGGGCCGCTTCCTTCAGAGCCCTGGCCTCACGCCGTTGCCCCGGCAGGCAGAGCGACTTCCAGTCAGCGTCGGCGCACCGGGCGATCAGCCTGGCCTGGCGGGCGGCCTCGATCCTGTCGGCCTCGCTGATCGGCGCGACCGCCGACGTCGGCATCGGCGGCGTCACCGTGATCGGCGGTGGCGACACGGCGCCGGGCGGGGTGGTGTCCGGCGTTCCCACCAGGGTGACCGGCGGCATCTTGTAGTGGCAGATCCAGCCGCCAGGGGTCATTTCACACGACTGCAGCGCGGCCTGACCCTCCTGCGCGACCGGCGCGGCGGGCGGCCCCGGGGCGGCGGCCAAGGCGAACAAAAGCGCGATCATTATCTACCTCGTACGCCCGATCCCCCAAACGACCATACCGCCAGCGGCGGAGTCCGCCCAAGCCTTTCTGCGACGCTGACGGCGCCCCCCCGGACAGGGGATTGCGACGCGCGCCGAAGCGACGCACTTTCGCCAGGATCGGCCGCCACATAACACCGGTCGATCGCAGGTGATTGTTATTGTTCCCCGAAATGGGCCGGCTTGTGGCGCCTGCCAGTACGGGACTGGACCGTCGCTGACGGTTGAATTGCATTTGTGACGACCTGGATGGCCGCTAGTGACTCCAGTGAGATGATCAGGTCGGGGGACCACCGTGGCGCCTAGGCCAGCCCTGAACGCAAGGATACGCGCAAGATCGGCGGCGTCCGCCTGGGCGTTGACAATCCTCGTGGCCGGTGCGGCGGCGGTCGGCGTTCCGGCCCTGGGGTACGGAAAGTCGACCGACCCCGAGCCGGGCCTGCAACTGGCCGGGGGGCCGGTCGCGGCGCCGGCGAAGACGCCACGCGACCCCTGGCAGAGGTTCAACCGCCGCTCCTACGCCGTCGGCGGCTTCATCGACCGGGTGCTCGTAAAACCCGTCGCGCGCACCTACCGACGGTTCACGCCGGCCCCTCTCCGCCGCGGATTGGGCAATGCAATCAACAATCTGCGCGAGCCTGTAACCGCCGTGAACGGCGTGCTGCAGGTGCGCCCAAAGATCGCCGCCAAGGCCGCCGGCCGGTTCGTGGTCAATTCCACCGTCGGGGTCCTTGGGCTGTTCGACGTGGCCGGCCGCGGCGGGCTCCAACGGCAGCCGGCGGACTTCGGCCAGACCATGGGCCGCTATGGCGTCGGGGCCGGTCCTTATCTCTATCTGCCTCTGGTCGGCCCGCTGACTCTGCGCGACGGCGCCGGCGGGGTGGTCAACACCCTCACCGACCCTGTGTCCCTGGCGACGGGCGGACCGTCCACCGACTTCGCGGTCGGCCGCACGGTGCTGCGGGGCCTGGACACCCGCGTCGCCGCCGACGGCACCATCACCGCCATGGAAGAAGAGTCCACCGACCCCTACGCCACGATCCGCTCCAGCTATCTGCAGTATCGCGAGGCCATGGTCCGCGAGGCCCGGGGCGAGGAAGAGGTCCTGCCCGACTTCGGCGAACCAGAGCCGCCCGCCGAGTCGCCCACCGACGCGCCAGCGGATGCGCCCGTCGAAGCGCCTGCTCCGACACAGGACGGCCAATGACCTGGCCGTTACCCGATCGTCGTCACGCCGCCCTGGGCCTGCTGGCCGCCGCCCTGACGCCGGCCGTGGCCTTCGCGCGGGCCCGCGACCCGCAGGCCGAGCAGTTCGTCCAGACCGAGGGTCAGAAGGCCCTGTCGGTGGTCGCTAACCGCGCCGTGCCCGCCTCGGCGCGGGACGCCGCCTTCCGTCAGATGATCGACCAGCTGGCTGACTTCCAGCGGATCACCGGCTTCGTGCTCGGCAAGTACGCCCGCGTCGCGACGCCGGCCCAGCGTCAGCAGTTCAACAGCGTGTTCCGCGTCTACGCCCAGAACCTGTTCCAGAGCCATCTGGCCGGCTTCAAGGGCAATCACCTGCAGGTCACCGGCTCGGTGGTGCGCGGTCCCGGCGACGTGGTGGTCAACACCACGGTCAGCGGCGACCCGAGCGCCGGCCCCCTGCCCGTGGCCTGGCGGGTCCTCGGCGGCCCGGGAAGCTACAAGGCGGTCGATGTCCAGACGCGGGGCGTATGGCTGGCGATCACCCTGCAACAGGACTTCGTCTCCACGATCGACAACGCCGGGGGCGACGTCACAGTCCTCATCACCCGCCTGCAGCGCGAAACCGCCCGCCGTGGCTGAGCCGGAGATCTGAAACCATGCGTGGCCAATGGACCGAGACGATCGCCGGCGCCCTGGTGCTGGCCGCCGCCGCGGCCTTCGTGGGCTATCTGATGAGCGTCGGCGAGTTCCAGACCCAGGCGACCGGCTACAAGGTCTCCGCCCGGTTCGGCCAGGTCGGGACCCTGGCTGAAGGCGCCGATGTTCGCGTGGCCGGGGTGCGCGTGGGCCGGGTCAGCCGGGTGACGCTGGATCCGCAGACCTATTTCGCCCGGGCCGAGCTGACGGTGGACCCCGCCGTGAAACTACCCTCGGACTCATCTGCCAAGATCACCAGCGATGGCCTGCTCGGCGGCGCCCATGTCGCCATCGAGCCCGGCGGCGCCGAGGACATGATCAAACCCGGCGGCGAGATCACCAACACCCAGGGGGCGGTCGATCTGTTCGGCCTGATCGGTCAGGTGATCAAGCCCAAGGACCCCGCGCCCGAACCCGCGCCCGCCGGAGCGCCCTGACATGGACGCCCTGGCCCGGCCCGCGCGCTTCAATCCCGTCGCGGCCGTCGGCGCCCTGACGCTGGGCGTTTTGCGGACGGTCGGGGCGGTGTCGCTGTTCGCCGGGCGCGGCCTCGGCGCCGCGCTGTCCGGCCCCTGGTTCCTTGGCCAGCTGGGCCGGCAGCTGATGGCCATCGGCTTCATGTCGCTGCCGGTGGTGGGTCTGACCGCCGTGTTCACCGGCGCGGCCCTGGCGCTGAACATCTACACCGGTGGCGGGCGGTTCAACGCCGAGCAGATCGTGCCGCAGATCGTCGCCCTGGGCATCACCCGCGAGCTGGCCCCGGTGCTGGCCGCCCTGATGCTGGCCGGCCGGGTGTCGGCGACCATCGCCGCCGAGATCGGGGCCATGCGGGCGACCGAGCAGATCGACGCCATGCGCACCCTGTCGACCGACCCGTTCCGCTACCTGGTGGCGCCGCGGCTGCTGGCGGGGATTCTCACCCTGCCCCTGCTGACGGCCGTGGCCGACGCCATCGGCATCGGCGGCGGCTGGCTGGTGTCGACCCTGTCGCTGGACTTCAGTCCGGCCGTCTACGCCCGGGCGACGGTGGACTTCGTCGAGTCCTGGGACGTGGTCTCGGGCCTGATCAAGGCCGCCGTGTTCGGCTTCATCGTCACCCTGATGGGCTGCTACCACGGCTACACCGCCGTCGGCGGCGCCCGGGGCGTGGGTCAGGCGGCGACCCGGGCGATGGTCTGGGCCGGGGTTCTGATTTTCGCCTCCGACTATCTGATGACCAGCCTGTTCACCGAACGATGAGCCCTCGCCCGCCCGTTCTGGAATGGCGCGACGCGCGCATCCGCTTCGGCGGCGCGCCGGTGCTCGACGGGCTGAACCTGTCGGTCGCGGCGGGCCGCTCCCTGGTGATCATCGGCGGGTCAGGGCAGGGCAAGTCGGTGACCCTGAAGCTGGCGCTGGGGCTGATGCGGCCGGATTCCGGCCAGGTGCTGTTCGAGGGCGCGCCCCTGCCCGGCCTGATGCAGCGCGGCCAGAACCGGCTCTATGCGGCCTCCGGCGTACTGTTCCAGGGCGCGGCGCTGTTCGACAGCCTGACCGTCTGGGAGAACGTCGCCTTCCGCCTGCTCAACGCCGACGGCGTTGCCCGCAAGCCTGCCCGCGCGGCGGCGCTGGACGCTCTGGCCCAGGTGAAGCTGGAACCCTCGGCGGCCGATCTCTACCCCTCGGAACTGTCCGGCGGGATGCAGAAGCGGGTCGGCCTGGCCCGGGCCATCGTCGCCCGGCCGCGGGTGCTGTTCTTCGACGAGCCGACCACGGGCCTGGACCCCTCCACCGCCGCGACCATCAACGCCCTGATCGTCGACCAGGTGAAGCGGTTGGGCTGCACGGCGGTGTCGATCACCCACGACCTGATCTCGGCCCGCACCATCGCCGACGAGATCGCCATGCTGGAAGGCGGGAAGATCGTCTGGCGCGGCCCGACGGCGGAGTTCGACCAGACCGACAACCCGTCGGTCCGCCAGTTCAGGCGCGGGGCGGCGGGGCTTCCGGACGCATAGCGTCGGTCGACGTTTGCCCACTCCTACCCGTCATGGCCCGACTTGTTCGGGCCACCCAAGAACACGCGGGTGGCCGTTCTTCGAGCCGACCCTTCAGCGCAGAACCGTCAGCCACCGTGTGCATGGGTGGCCCGAACAAGTCGGGCCATGACGGTAGGTGTGGATTGAAGTTAAACCGTCTCGTCCTTGAAGGTCAGGCCGGCGTTGGCGGCCAGGCGGTCGATCAGCTTCTGGCCCATGGCCGCGCCGGGCACCCACACTCCTCCGGGAACATCGGCCGCATCCTTGACCAGGCAGATGGCCGTCTCGGCGATGATCTTCGAGGTCGAGCCGTAGCCCGGGTCCTTGTCGCCATAGACTGAGCCGCGCACCTGCTTGCCATCCGCGTCCACGCCGATGAACAGCAGGTCGTAGAAGCCCGCCTCGCGGTCCTCCTTGCTCGGCCCCTCGCCGGGCTTGGGCCCTCCGGCGGCGCCCAGACCCGTGAACGAAGCCGACGCGCCCGGCATGACCACGGCCATCTCGTCGTAGACGAAGTCCGAGCCCCAGGCGTGGCCCTGAAGCAGGTTCGAGCGGTGAACGTTCTTGGTGTTGATCGTGGCCATCATGAACGGCCCGACTTCCTGGCCGAGGTCGGGATCGATATGGGTGTCCATGCCGCTGGGCTGGGCCGGGCCGGTGAAGCCGGGGGTCAGGGCGAAGGGGTTGAACATCAGGGCGCCCAGCGCCGGGTTCTTCTGGATCGCCGCCATGGTCGCCGCGCCGCTGGCCGCCGTGCCGCCGGACAGGCCGCCGCGCATCGACCGAACCCGGCCCTTGATGCGCGGAACCACATGGCCCAGCCGCGTCTTCGCCAGTTCCTGGGTGTAGAGGACGCCCAGCTCGAACGGGATGGAGTCGAAGCCGCAGGAGAAGACGATCCGCGCGCCGGAGGCCTTGGCTGCCGCTTCGTGCGCCTCGATCATCTCGGCCATCCAGTTGGGTTCGCCCGACAGGTCAAGGTAGTCGGTCCCCGCCGCCGCGCAGGCCGCCACCAGGTCCGAGCCGTACAGCTGATACGGGCCGACCGTGGTCAGGATCGCCTTCGCCCGGCCGACCATCGCCTTCAGCGATGCCGCGTCATTGGCGTCGGCGACGATCAGCGGCGTGTCCTTCGGCGCGCCGATCTCGTCCCGCACCTCGGCAAGCTTGGCGGCGCTGCGGCCGGCCATGGCCCATTTGACCGAGCCGCCGACGCCGTATTTCGCCGCCAGGTACTCGGCGACCAGACGGCCGGTGAAGCCGGTGGCGCCGTAGACGATGATGTCGAATTCAGCCTTGGGGTTCATGGCGAGGTCTCCGCTGCGAGGGGCGCAACCTCGCTCGATTTACAATGTAAGGCAATAGAGTCCGGAGACTCTTGATTGGCCGTTTTCACGTTGGCGCAAGATGGCGGCTATGGGTGGAAGGCGGACCCAGCATGGGGGTCAGCCGATCAGGAGTTTGTATCGTTTGTCTTTGCCTTCGAACGCCCGGCCCTCGGATTTGGCATTCGCTATCCGGAACTGCTCTTTGGCTTTCTCGGTCTGTCCGCGTTCGAAGGCGACCTTTCCGATCAAGAACTCCACCTCGCCCATGTCATGTCGCTTTGCTGCGAACACCGGCGCTCGGTCAGCCCACTCCTGAGCTTGATCGAGGTCTTGGACTTTGAGCGAGAATGCTACGCCATACTCGACAATGAGGTAGGCATTCAGCGTGTCAGCCTTTGGCTCCGGGACAGCGGCCCATAAGGATTGAAGGTGACAGAGACCTGTCTGGAAGTCGCCGGTGCCGTAGAGGGAGCCGATTGGCTTGAGCTCCGCCATAACATCCATCGATTGATCCTCCGACTGATCTCAGAAAGCACTTACGTCGCGAGTAACTGGGGCAGCGAAGTTCTGCAACGGTCGCCAGCGGTCCCGGCGCGCCACCCACGCTCAAGTGCATACGGCATCTTGCCTTCCCCGCCGTCCGCCTGTCATCCCTCGGACAAGGGGAGACGCTCATGATCACATTCGCGCTCGACGAAGAGCAGTCCATGATCCGCGACAGCCTGCAGGGCTTCGCGGCGGAGGTGCTGGCGCCGGCCGCGCGGGCCATCGACGAATCCGGCGAGATGCCGGCCGACATCATCAAACAGGGCTGGGACTTCGGCCTGATCGCCGCCTCGATCCCGGAGGCATACGGCGGCGGGGGCGGCGAGCGCTCCTGCATCACCAACGCCGTGGCGTTGGAAGCCCTGGGCGGCGGCTGCGCCAGCCAGGCGGTGGCGATCATGGCGCCCGGCCAGTTCGTCGGCGCCCTGCTGGACTTTGGCACCGCCGAACAGAAGGCCGAACACCTGCCCCGCTTCGCCGGCGGGCAGCCGGTGGCCGCCGCGGTGGCCATTCAGGAAAGCCAGTTCGGCTTCGCCGCCGACGCCCAGCGCACCACCGCCACCCGCAAGGGCAACGGCTGGGTGCTGAACGGCGAGAAGCGGCTGATCCCGCTGGGCGACCGGGCCGACACCTTCCTGGTGCTGGCCCGCGAGGACGGCGGCGAGGGGCTGGGCGCGGTCGGGGCCTTCCTCGTGTCTCGCGACACGGCGGGCCTGACCGTCAGCACCGAGAATGGCACCCAGGGTCTGAAGCCCGTCCCCAAAGGCCAGATCAAGCTCAACAACGTCGAGCTGCCCGGCTCGGCCCGCCTCGGCGGCGACGCCGGCATCGACGCCGCCCGCCTGATCAGCCAGGCCCGCGTCGGCGCCGCGGCGGTGGCCGTCGGCCTCTGCCGCCAGGCCACCGACTTCGCCATTCCCTACGCCAGGGAGCGCGTCGCCTTCGGCGAGCCGATCGGCAAGAAGCAGTCGATCGCCTTCATGCTGGCTGACATGCACATCGAGTGCGAGACCATGCGCTGGATGGTCTGGAAGGCCGCCAGCCTGCTGGAGCACAACGATCCCGGCGCGGTGAAGGCCAGCGTGCTGGCCCAGGACTACGTCCGCCGCAAGGCGGTGAAGATCGCCGACGATGCCCTGCAGATCTTCGGCGGCCACGGCTTCATCCGCGACCTGCCGCTGGAAATGTGGCTGCGCAACGCGCGCACCCTGACCGTCCTCGACGGTCCGGTCTCGGTTTAGGGAGAACGATCATGGCTGACTTCCGTCTCTCCGACATCGACCAGCAGATCCTCGACAAGGTGGTCGAGGTCGGCAATTCGACCGTCCAGCACACCCGCTATTACGAAGACCACGAGCACGAGTTCCCGCCCGCGAAACTGGAGGGCGAGGTCGGGTTCGAGGCGGTGTTCCCGCTGTTCGGCCAGCGCAAGCCGGACGACACCCCGCTGATGACCTTCATGATGGCGGTCAGCATGGCGCGCGGCTCGACCAACGGCGTGGTCCGGGGCCTGGGCCTCGGCATGCCCAACGGCCGGGCCGGGGGCCTGGGCAACGCGGCCCTGCAATCGGCCGGCACGGCCGAGCAGAAGGCCAAATGGGGCAACCTGTTCCTGGCCATGTCGATCACCGAGCCCGGCGCCGGGTCCGACACCAAGGCGATCCAGACCACCGCCCGCCTCGAGGACGAGGAATGGGTGATCAACGGCGACAAGATCTTCGTCACCGACGGCGTCCGCGCCGACGGGGCCATTGTCTGGGCGACCATCGACAAATCGGCCGGCCGGGCCGGCATCAAGTCCTTCCTGGTGCTGAAGGACGCGCCCGGCTTCGAGCTGGTGCGCAAGGAAAAGAAGCTCGGCATCCGCGCCTCGGACACCGCCGCCTACGCCTTCCGCGACTGCCGCATCCCCCGCGACCAAATGCTGGGCGACGACGAGACCGTGCCAAAGGGCGGCGGATCAGCCGCCTACAAGGGGGTGATGAAGACCTTCAACATGACCCGCCCGGCCGTCGCCTCCGGCGGCGTGGCCAAGGCGCTTGGGGCGCTGAACTTCGCCCGCGACGCCCTGGCGGCCGAGGGGGTCGAGGTCGACTGGGGCCGGAGCTTCAACCAGCGCTCCGCCCCTGAGCAGAAGCTGATCGAGATGGAGGCGGACACCGAGGCCGCCGCCCTGACGGTGCTGCACGCCGCCTGGCTGAGCGACACCCGTCAGCCCAACAACCTCGAAAGCTCGGTCTGCAAGGCCAAGGGCGGCGAGGTCTGCCGCACCATCCCGCAGGCGGCCATGGACCTCCTGGGCGGCATGTCGGTCAGCCACGACCACCTGGTCGAGAAATACCTGCGCGACGGCCGCATTAGCGACATCTACGAGGGCACCGGCCAGATTCAGCGGCTGATCATCGCCCGCGAGATCCTCGGCTATTCCTCCGAAGAGCTGACCTGATGAGCGACGACGACATCCTCAAGGTCGAGACCGACGGCGCGGTGGACTGGGTCAGTCTGAACCGGCCCGACCGGCTCAACGCGCTCAACCAGCCGCTCACCGACGCCCTGCTGGCCTATTTCGAAGGCAAGCGGCGCGACACGGCCACGCGTGTGATTGTGCTCCGCGGCGCCGGGCGCGGCTTCTGTTCCGGCGCTGACCTCAAGGCCGGCGACCAGCCCGACCGGCTGCGTGACGGCCCCAACGGCGACTGGATGCTGCGCGACCTGCTCAAGGCCATGCGCGCCTGCCCGCAGCCGATCATCTGCCTGGTGCACGGCGCGGCGGCCGGCGGCGGGCTGGCCATCGCCCTGGCTTCGGACATCATCGTCGCCGGTGAGAGCGCGGCTTTCCATCCCGCCTTCATCAAGATTGGCCTGTCGGGCAGCGAGCTGGGCGTCAGCTGGCGGCTGCAGCGAACCATCGGCGTATCGAAGGCCCGCGAGATGCTGCTGAGCGGCCGGCCGATGGACGCCGCCGAGGCGCTGCGCACCGGCCTGGTGGCGAAGGTTACGCCGGACGCCGACCTGACCGCCTATGGCACCGCCCTCGCCGATGATCTGCTGAAGGCTGCGCCCGACGCCCTGCGCATCTCCAAGCGGACCTTCGACGCGACGCTGGAGACACCCGGTTTCGAAGCCGCGCTGGAAATCGAGGAACGCGGCCAGATCCAGGCCATCCGCGCCGGCGCCCGCGCCCGCGAGCTCGCCGCGAAGGCCTAGCAGCGCCGTCCCGATCAGAACTCCAGACAGATCTTGCCGAAGTGCTTCTGCGAGATCTGGTGGGCGAAGGCAGCGGCGATCTGGTCCAGCGGGAAGGTCGAGTCGATCACCGGGACGATGCCGTTGGCCTCGATGGCGGCGATCATGTCCTCCTGATCCTGGCGCGAACCGACCGTGATCCCCTGGATGGCCACGTTCTTGGACATGGCCAGGGCTGTCGGAACCTCGCCCGAGACGCCGGTCAGCACGCCGATCAGCGAGATATGGCCGCCGATTTTGCTGGCGTGGATCGACTGGCCCATGGTGCCTGGTCCGCCGATCTCGACCACCGCATCGACGCCGCCGCGCTCGCACAGTTTCGCGGCGGTCTGACCCCAGCTTGAATCCTCCTTGTAGTTGATCAGGTGGTCGGCCCCGAGAGCCTTGAGCCGCGCCAGCTTCTCCGCCGAGGAAGAGGTGGAGATCACCGTCGCGCCGGCCGCCTTGGCCAGCTGCAGGGCGAAGATCGACACCCCGCCGGTGCCCTGGGTCAGCACCACGTCGCCGGGGCGAATGCGGGCCTCGACCATCAGGGCGCGCCAGGCGGTCAGGGCCGCGCAGGGCAGCGTCGCCGCCTGGGCCATGCTCCAGCCCTTCGGCAGGCGGGTGAAGGCGGTCGCCGGCATGGCGACCAGCTCGGCGGCGAACCCGTCGGCATTGTCGCCGGGCACGCCGATCATGCGGTCCAGCCTGGGGCCACCGGCGGCCCAGTTGGGGAAGAAGGTCGACAGCACATGGTCGCCGACCTTGAAACGGGTAACGCCCTCGCCCACCCCGACCACCTCGCCGGCGCCGTCGGACATGGGGATGCGGCCGTCCGGCGTGCGGATCATCCCGGCGACCACCGCGAAGTCGTGGAAATTCAGCGAGCTGGCCCGGACACGGACAAGGATTTCCCCGGCTCCGGCGACCGGATCGGGACGCTCCTCGATGACGATTTTGTCGAGCCCACCGGGCGACTTGAGAGCGGCGACTTTCATGGCGGCGGTTTCCCGTTCCTGTGGCGACACTGAGTGATCTAGTTAACTGACGTTGGGTCGCCCAAGCCCCCCGATGGCGGCTCGCGAGCGGTTCGATCGAACGTCGCGCCGCTTTCACCGGTTCCCAACACTTCTGTGGTCACCTGCTTTCCTGGCGGCGGGGGCTATCTCCATGACCTTGTTCGGGATTCGCTGGCGATTCTTCAGGCCGGCCGAGCCAAATCGCGGTTGGGAGGCGGCCGCGCTGCTCACCGCGATCTTCGCGCTGGCGGTGTTTTCCGGCGTGATGTGGTCGCGCACGCCGGAAAATTCGACCGCCTTCTGGACCGCCAACGGCGTGCTGGCGGCGGGCCTGCTGCTGCTGCGCCCCAGGGTGGCCCTGGCGTTCGCGATCGTCTGTGTCGCGATCAACGCCGTGACGAACGTCATCGGCCACCTGCCGCTGGCGCTGAACATCGCCTTCACCTCGCTCAATCTGGTGCTGTCGGTCGCCGTGGCGGGACTGGTGCGGACCTTTTGCGGCGCGGCGCTCGACCTGGGCCGGCTGCGCCGGTTCCTGCCGTTCCTGCTGATCGTCGGCTGCGCGACCCTGGTCGAGGGGGCCATCGGCTCGGTCATCATTCCGCGTGAACCGGACCAGTACCTGATCATCTGGCGGCGCTGGGCGGCCTGCGACGCCACCGGCATGGTCCTGGCCCTGCCGGCCACCCTGATGTTCATGCGGCGGATCAACCCGCTCTACGCGGGTCCGGCCAACCGACTGGAGCGGATCGTGCTGCTGGCGCTGGCCGGCGCCGGAGCCTACCTGGCCTTCGGCGTCTCCGCCGCCCCGGTGTTCCTGCTGATCTACCCGGCCATCCTGTTCGGCGCCTTCCGGCTGGGCTCGGCCTGGGCGTTCGTGGCCGTCTGGATCACCGCCCAGGCCGCCACGGTCCAGACCCTGGCCAACCGGGGGCCGCTGGCGATCTTCGACGGTCCGCCGCCGTTCCTGGAGCTGGGAATTCTGCAGCTGTTCCTGATCAGCCTGCTGCTGACCGCCTCGCTGGCGACCAGCGCCCTGGCCGAACGGATGCGCTCGGAACAACGCCTGCGCCGCAAGGCCGCCGCCACCGCCGCCGCCCGCGCCCGCACCGAGCAGATCACCGCCACACGGGAACGCTTCCTGGCCGTTGTCGGCCACGAGATCCGCACCCCGCTGAACGGCATCCTCGGGTTCGGCGAAGCCCTGTCCAAACGCGCCGACCTGGACGCGGAGGCCCGCCACCAGATCGCGATGATCGGCCACTCGACCAAAGCCCTGATGGAGATCGTCGACGACATCCTCGACTACTCCCAGATCGAGTCTGGCCATCTGGAGCTGAACCCCGCGCCCGCCGCGATCAGTCAGGCCCTGTCCCGCGCCCTCGAAGCCGCCCATCCCATCGCGGCGGCCAAGGGCCTGACCCTGGCCGTCGAATGCCGCCTGCCCGACGACGCCTTGCACGTGATCGATGCCCGGCGGCTGCAGCAGGTGCTCAACCACCTGATCGGTAACGCGGTGAAATTCACCGACAGCGGCGGCGTGGACATCGCCGTCGAGCGCCTGCCGCTGGATGATCGCGACACGATCAGCATCACCGTCTCCGACACCGGCGCCGGCGTGCCCGAACACCAGCGCCAGGAGCTGTTCCGCCCCTTCGCCCAGCTGGACCCCTCGATCTCGCGCAAGCACGCCGGCGCCGGACTGGGTCTGTCCATCTGCCGTTCGATCGTCGACCTGATGGGCGGCGAGATAAGCTACGCGCCCCGCACCGGCGGCGGCTCGGTGTTCCGGCTGTCGCTGACCCTGACCCGCGCCGAGCCCGAGGCCGCCGACGAGGACCTGGGCGAGCGGGCGCCGCGCATCCTGGTGGTCGACGACCATCCGATGAACCGCGAGGTCGCCCGTCTGTTCCTCGACGCCTTCGGCTGTGAGGTGGCCGAATGCGAGGATGGCGCGGCGGCGGTGGAAGCGGCCAGCGCCACGGCTTTCGACGTGATTTTGATGGATGTGCGCATGCCCGGCGTCGATGGCCTGGCCGCCACCCGGATGATCCGCGCCCTGGCCGGGCCGGCGTCGCTCACGCCGATCCTGGCGGTCACCGCCGACGTCATGCGCGACGACATCGAGCGCTGCCGCGCCGCCGGCATGAATGGTCATGTGCCCAAGCCGATCAACCAGGCCCGGCTGCTCAGCGCCCTGACCAGCGCCCTGCAGGGCAAGGACGCCTTCCCCGCCGATCTCGCCGCCTGACCTAGGTCAGGTCCCTCGGCCGGGGCCAGTTGAATGCCCGCGCCTGTCGCACGAAGGCGCCGACGGCCGGCGAATGGGGTCGGCCGCGCACAGTCACCAGCATGATCGTCCGCTCGAACGCCGGCTCGATCAGCTCACGGATCACCAGGTTCGGGTCGGTGACGCTGAACTCGGGGATGAAGCCCAGGCCGAGGCCGGCCTTGATCATCCCCTGCACCCAGTCGTCCCGCTCGCTGGAGAACACCTTGCGCATGAACACCCCGCGGCCCTGGAAGGCCTGGCGGGCGTGGTCGAAATACTCGCAGCTGGCCCGGCTGACATAGTTTTCCTCGTGCAGTTCCTCGGCCCGGACCATGTTCTGCAGGGCGAAGCGGTGCTCGCGCGGCACGGCCACCACGAACCGCTCGCGGAACAGCGGCACGGCGTGGAAGCGGTCGTCCAGACCTTCGGGCAGGCCGAACAGGCCCACGTCCAGGTCGCCGCCGGCCAGCCGTTCCACCAGCTCGGCGGCGGCCATGTCGCTGACCCGCAGCGCCACGCCCGGATTGGCCGTCCGGAAGGCGACCACCAGGTCCGAGACGATGGCCGGCCCGACGGTGCACATGGCCCCGATGTGCAGGGTGGCGTGATCGAGCGACTTCAGCGCCATGGCCTGGGAGCGGGCGGCGTCGGCCTGGGCCTGAATGCCCTCGAAATAGGGCAGCATGGTCCGGCCCAGTTCCGACAGATGGGTCTTGCGACCTTCGCGGTGGAACAGCGGTCCGCCCAGTTCCGCCTCTAGCTGCTGGATGGCGCGGGTCAGGGCCGGCTGGGTCACCCCGGCCTGTTCGGCGGCGCGGGTGAAGTTCAGCGTCCGGGACAGCGCCAGGAAATACCGGACCTGCTGCATTTCCATGGCGACGCGCCCCCCGATCAGTTCGGGGGAACCTAGCGGGCCGCGCCCGGCTGAACAGCCCCTCGCGGAAAAGTCCCGGTTGAGGCGCCGTAGCGGCAAGCGGTTATGCTGCCCGGAGCAGCCCGAGGATTCCCATGACCGAGACCGCGCCGACCGGCGTTGAAGACCTGAACCACACCCTGGGCCTGGTCCGCCGCATCGAGATGAGTCCCGAGGGCCGGGCGGTCATCGAGTACGAGGCCGGCCCGCACATGTGCCATTCCGGCGGCGTCGTTCAGGGCGGCTTTGTCACCGGCTGGATCGACGCGGCCATGGCCCATGCGGCCATCGCCATGACCGGCCCGGGCGTCGTGCCCATGTCGCTGGAGCTGAAGGTCAGCTTCTTCGCCCCGGCGCGACCGGGCCGGGTGATCGCCGAGGCCTGGGTCGAGAAGCGCGGGCGGACCACCTGCTTCTTCGAGGGCCGCCTGCTCGACCCCGGCGGCAAGGTGCTGGCCAAGGCCAGCTCGACCCTGCAGCTGGTCGACCGCAGCAAGGTCGAGGCGGCCAGCCGGGCGGCGACGAGCTGACAGGATTTCTCGCCGGACGACGAAGTCGTCTGGCGCTATGACACCCTCGCAGCCGGCCGTCAGAGCGGGCGCGATCACACTCGGGATGGAGACACTATGCACTACGCCGAGCTAAACGACGCCTGGGCCGAACTGACCGCCCCCGGCGCGCCCTTCGAGATCGCCGAGATCGAGGTGCGGGGCGCCCGCATCCGGTCCTTCAAGAACGCCCCGCCGAGCGTGCGCGAGGTCTGGCTCTCCACCTTGCCCTTCGCCGAGCGTGACTACCTGGTCTACGGGGACGAACGCTTCACCTACGCCCAGGCTCACGCCCAGGTGGCCTCGATCGCCAACTGGATGCTGGCCAACGGGGTCAAGCCCGGCGACCGGGTGGCGATCGCCATGCGCAACTATCCGGAATGGATGCTGATCTACTGGGCCGCCTGCTGCATCGGCGTGGCCGTGGTCGGGATGAACGCCTGGTGGACCGCGCCGGAGATGGCCTACGGCCTGAAGGACTCGGCGCCCAAGGTGGTGTTCGCCGACGCCGAGCGGATCGCCCGCATCAACGAAGACCCGGCCATGCTGGGCGCGGCGATCCTGGTGGCCGTGCGCGCCGAACCCCTGCCCGCCGGCGCGACGCCCTGGTCCGACGTGATCGCCGTCGGCGGAACCCTGCCGGACATCCAGGTCGACCCCGATGCCGACGCCTGCATATTCTACACCTCGGGCACGACCGGGTTCCCGAAGGGCGCGCAGCTGACCCACCGGGGCTGCGTCAGCAACCTGTTCAACATGATGTTCGCCGGCCAGGCCGCGGGTCTGGCCACAGCCCGCGCGACCGGTCTGGTGATTGACCCGGCCGCGCCGCCGCCGATCCCGGTGGGCCTGATCACCACGCCGCTGTTCCACGTCACCGCCAACAACTGCGGCGCCTACGCCCTGACCGCCGGCGGCGGCAAGATGGTGCTGATGTACCGCTGGGACGCCGAGGAAGCCCTCAAGCTGATCGAGCGGGAGAAGGTCAGCGCCGTCAGCGGCGTGCCGGTCATGTCGCGCGAGCTGATCACCCATCCGGACTTCGCCAAATACGACACCTCCAGCCTGCTGACCGTGGGCGGCGGCGGCGCGCAGCTGCAGCCGGACCTGGTGGCCAAGATCGACAGCACGGTGGCCACGGCCCGGCCCAACACCGGCTACGGCATGACCGAGACCTGCGGCATCATCACCTCGATCGCCGGCGACTTCTTCGTCGACAAGCCGGCCAGCTGCGGCCGGGCCATGCCCAGCTTCGAGGCGAAGGTCGTGGACGACGCCGGGAACACCCTGCCCGCCGGTGAGCCGGGCGAGCTGTGGGTCAAGGGCGCCCCGGTGATCAAGGGCTATATCAACCGGCCCGAGGCCACCGCCGAGTCGATCACCGACGGCTGGCTGCACACCGGCGACGTGGCCCGGATCGATGAGGAGGGCTTCATCTTCCTGGTCGATCGCAAGAAGGACATGGTCCTGCGCGGCGGCGAGAACATCTACTGCGCCGAGGTCGAGGCGACGATCCACCAGCACCCCGCCATCGCCGAGTGCTGCGTCTTCGGGGTGCCGGACGCCCGGCTGGGCGAGGAGGTCGGGGCGGCCATCGTGCTGCGCCCCGGCGAGACCCTGACCGCCGACCAGATCCGCGACCACTGCGTCGCCCTGGTCGCCCGCCACAAGGCGCCGCGCTACATCTGGCTGCTCACCGAGTCCCTGCCGCGCAACGCCAGCGGAAAGTTCCTCAAGAAGGATCTGCGCCAGAGCCTGAAGCTCGAGGACGCGGCCTGACCGCGGACTGGTGACTCCGTCCTCGCGGCAATGAATACTCTCCGGACGTGACGCCCCGCCCGCCTTCGTCGGCGTAGGATCGGGGCGGACGTCCGGGAGAGAGCCATGACCTACGCCCCCGCCACCCGCGCCTTCTATGACGCCGACAGCCACATCATGGAGCTGCCGGACTTCCTGAAGAAGTACGCCGACCCGGCGCTGCGGGACGAGATCCCCGAGGTCAGCTATTCCGCGTCGATCGTCACCGACGAGGAGGTGGCGGTGATCATGGACCAGGGCGGTCGGCACAGCGACGACCACATCGCGGCCCAGATCGCCCTCGGCGACCGGCTGATCGAGGCCTCCAAGGAAATCCAGGCCCTGGGCGCCTTCAACAGCGCCGACCGCAGCAAGGCCATGGACCTGCTGGGTTTCCGCAAGCAGCTGGTGTTCGCCACCCACAGCGTGGCCATGCCCTTCTCGCCCAGCTCCAGGCTGGACCCCCGCCTGCGCTACGGCGCGGCCCGGGCGCACAACCGGCACATGGCCGACTTCTGCCACGCCGACGACCGGCTGATGGGGGTGGCGATCATCCCCCTCGACGACCCTGACCTGGCGATGGCCGAACTGGACCAGGTGCTGACCAGCGGGCTGGAAGCGGTCTGGGTGCCGCACCGGCCCAGCGGCGACCGCTCACCCGGCCACGTCGACCTCGATCCCTTCTGGGCCAGGCTGTCCGAGAGCGGCCTGCCCTTCCTGCTGCATGTGGGCGGCGCACCGCTGCAGCTGGCCAAGGCCTGGATGAATAACGGCCGGCCGCCGACCAAGGACTGGCTGGGCGGCGGCGAGAACCTGCGCACCAAGGACGTCGCCCTGCTGCATGAGGGGCCCGAGGCCTTCCTGACCATGATGGTGCTGGACGGCGTGCTGGAGCGGCATCCCGGCCTGAAAGGCGCGAGTGTCGAGCTGGGCGCCGGCTGGGTTCCCGAGCTGCTGCGCCGGCTGGACTGGGTGGTGAAGCACTGGAGCCGCAACGACGCCAACCTGCAGGGCCTGAGCCGCGTCCCGTCCGAGCAGATCACCCAGCAACTGGCCTTCACCCCGTTCGTGTTCGAGGAGGTCGGGCTGTTCATCGACCAGTCGAACCCGGACCTCTACCTGTTCTCCAGCGACTATCCGCACATCGAGGGCGGCCGCAATCCGATCGGCCGGTTCGAGGCGGCGCTGGGCGACCGCAGCGAGGCCGTGCGGGAAAAATTCTACGCCGAGAACTTCCTGCGCATCTTCCCGCAGGCTCGGGTGGACGCGCCGGGGATGGTCGCCGCGGAGGCTTAGGAGCCAAGGTTTCCAGCGCGCACGGCTTCACCGCTTCACGAGCCTGGCCCTGTGAAGGTGGGGAGGGCGCGGAGCGCGTCGGCCTCAGCGGGTGCAGAGGCAGGGTAGTGGGTGCAAGAGGGCTGAAACCGTCGCGCTCCGCGAAGTCCGTTATCCGGGTGCTGCGGTAGGCAGCCCTCTTAGGGCTTAGCCGCATCGACCCCCGGCGGGCGGGTGGCGGCGACGCCATCCCCGGACCGTGAGCGTAACCCCCGCTCACCTGACCCCGCTCGAACTCCACCCCGCCGCCGCATCGGATCGCCCGGCCGAGACGCCCTCCCCGTGCAGCGGGACGAGGAGAAGAATAGGGGCCGCGTGGAGGGTGAGGTGAATTCGGGGTTTGCCTGCGGAGGCATTCGAGAAAACGTCAGTGAATTCAAACCATTGGAATTTCCAAATCCGCGCATCCCCGCGAAAGCCCGCCATTGATCGCTTGGCGGAGCATGATTTCGGGGGCCGGTTGAACTCAAGGACGGGCTTCGCCCGCCGCGGCGCGGCAGCCCGAAGG
>JACRBD010000294.1 GCA_016234625.1 Caulobacterales bacterium
CGCGTCGGCCTCCAGCGGGGCGATGTCCGCGCCCTGCTCCTGGACGTAGGATCGGCTGCCGATGGCGATCCTGCGCCCATCAACCAGGCCGACCACGCCGCGGCCGACCGGCGAGTCGAAGTCGGTCGCCTCGGCCAGCGGGACGCCTTCGTCTTTCGCCGCCCGGAGGATGGCGTCCGCGAGCGGGTGTTCGCTACCGCGTTCAAGGCTGGCGGCCAGACGCAGCAGTTCGAGTCGCTCAAGACCGGCCACGGGGCGCAGGGCCGTCACCGCCGGACGGCCTTCGGTGAGCGTGCCCGTCTTGTCCACGATCAGGGTGTCGACCTTCTCGAATCGTTCGAGGGCTTCGGCGTTCTTGATCAGCACGCCCGCCTGGGCGCCCCGCCCGACGCCGACCATGATCGAGATTGGCGTGGCCAGACCAAGCGCGCAGGGACAGGCGATGATCAGCACCGACACGGCGGCGACCAGGGCGTAGCTGAACCGGGGATCGGGCCCGACCACCGCCCAGGTGACGAAGGCGAGCGCGGCCACCAGGATCACCGCCGGTACGAACCATCCCGACACCTGATCCGCCAGCCGTTGGATCGGCGCGCGGCTGCGCTGGGCCTGGGCCACCATTTGAACGATCTGCGACAGCAGTGTGTCGGCGCCCACCTTGTCGGCGCGCATGATGAATGAGCCGGTCTTGTTGATCGCGCCGCCGACGACGGGTTCGCCCACCGTTCGGGTCACTGGCATGGACTCACCGGTCAGCATGGATTCGTCGAGCGAGGCCCGGCCCTCGACGATCTCCCCATCGACCGGGACCTTTTCGCCCGGCCGCACCCGCAGGCGGTCGCCGACAACGATCAGGTCCAGGGTGGCCTCCTCGTCCGTTCCGTCGGGGCGGACGCGCCGCGCCATCTTGGGCGCCAGGTCCAGCAACGCTTTCAGCGCTCCCGACGTGCGCTCGCGGGCGCCCAGCTCCAGCACCTGGCCGAGCAGCACCAGGGCGGTGATCACCGCCGCCGCCTCGAAATAGACCGGCACGCTGCCGTCCATGTTGCGGAAGGCGGCCGGGAAGACGCCCGGCGCGGCGACGGCGACGACGCTGTAGACCCAGGCAACCCCAACCCCCATGGCGATCAGGGTGAACATGTTGAGATTGCGCGTTCTGACGGACGCCCAGCCCCGTTCGAAAAACGGCCAGCCGGCCCACAGGACCACAGGGGTCGCCAGGGCGAGCTGCAGCCAGTTGGACGTCTGGCCGGGCAGCAGGGCATGCAGGTTCAGGAGGTGGTTGCCCATCTCAAGAGCAAGTACGGGCGCGCTTAGGGCCACCGCGACCCGGAAGCGCCGCTTCATGTCCGCGAGTTCGGCGTTGGGACCGGAGTCGGCCGTGACGGTTTCCGGCTCCAGCGCCATGCCGCAGATCGGGCAGGCGCCAGGGCCGACCTGGCGGATCTGCGGGTGCATGGGGCAGGTGTAGACGGTTCCAGCCGGTGCGGGCGGTTCGCTGGCGCGATCCCCGGACAGGTATTTCTCGGGCTCGGCCAGGAACTTTGTCCGGCAGCCGGCGGAGCAGAAGTGGTAGTCCGCGCCGGCATGGGTGGCGTGGTGCGTGGTGGCGTCCGGGTGGACCGTCATGCCGCAGACGGGGTCAAGCACGCCGTTGTCCGCCTTGGGCTCGCCAGCGCGACGGCCATGGCCCTCGTGAGGGTCGCCATGTCGAGGGTCCACCATTTTCCGTCTCCAGCCGGGCTGTTCGGAATACCCCTCAAGGGGCAATATTACGCATTGGAGGTATACCCCCGCGTAGTATCATTCAACTACCCAGTGGGGGTATGTGCGAGCGGAGGCGAAGGTTCCATGCAGCCTGAGATCAAGTCCAGACTTCTGAACCGGCTGAACCGCGTCGAAGGCCAGGTGCGCGGCATCGGCCGGATGGTCGAAGAGGAGCGGTACTGCATAGACATCCTGACGCAGCTACAGGCCGTGCGGGCGGCGCTGGCCAGGGTCGAGACGGAACTGCTGCGTGGACACATCGACCACTGTGTCACGGCCGCCTTCGCCAGCGGCGACGCCAATGAACAGCGTCAGAAGGCCCAGGAACTTGTCGCCCTTCTGGAGCGGTCCGTCCGATGAACGCCACGCGTCGCCTTGTCGGCAACGATCCGGACGCCCGCGAACACTCGCCTGATCGAGGAATGTGTGGCCCGGCCGCGCCATCGCTCAAGCCGGTTGAAGCGACCGCCTGACAATTTCCGCGAACCCGCCATTCGCCACGTCGGCGGGGTCAGCGCCGATGTCGCGTCCATCCAGCACGGCGTCCGGATGACGTTTGGTAACGAATTGGGAGTCAGGTTGGTCTCATGACCGCGCTGGCGTGCCTTCGTATCGTGATCGACCCGGACAAAGTCGTCGCGGGTGGCGACAAGCTCGCCGCCATGGTCGGTAAGGTCGCGGGCGCCTTTCTTGAGACCCGCTGGCGCTGGCCACGGCGCCACGGCGAAATCGCGCCCTACGCCTTCCTTCTGGCCGACCCCCGGGCGACCCGGCTGGACTCGGCCGAACTGGTCGAACTGTCGGCCGAGCTGCAGCTCAAGCTGTTCGGCGCCGAGGGCGGGGGCCTTGTCAGCCTGGCCGCCCTGGAAGGCGATCAGGACGCGGTGACCCGGTTCGCCGCCGTCGATCCGGTCGAGCTCCGCAGGATCCTGCTGGAGGGCGGCGAGATCGAAGGTCTGGCGGGACGCATCAGCCAGATCACTCCGGCCGGTGTGCGGGTCGTTTCTCCGCCCCATGAAACCACGGTTTTGCAGCCCCCGCCGCCCCCGGGCCACCCGCGCCGCGCGGCGCCGGTGCTGGACGACAATATCGAGGCCAACTACCGCGCCATCTGGTTCACACTGAACGGCCGCGTCACGGGCAATATGGTCTCTGCCCGCCGCAAGGGCGCGCGAACCTTCTTCAGCACCGTCGATGGCGCCGCCGAGGCGCCTGACCCCGACGCGGCGGCGGACTTCGATCTGGCCTGTCTTGGCGCCGCGCCGGGGGCTCTGATCGACTCCCAGGGGCAGATGCTCGTCCCCATCAGCTTCTCCTCGGCGGTCCATCGCGATACGCGCGAGCACTATCTGGACGCCATGGAGGGCCTGCCCGAGGCCGCCCGTCCCCGGCTGACCGCGACGGTTTATGGCGTCCCCCGCGCGCCGACCTTCGCCGCGCTCAGCCAGCTGAAGAGCTTTCTGGACCCCTATTTCGCCCTGATCGACCTTCAGACCGCCGATCCCAACTTCCAGATCGACACCCTGGCGACCGAGGCGGTCAGCAGCGTGACGCTCACCCTGCCGGACGTCGAAGAGGGCGCCCGCTGGGCGGCGGCCAGCCGCTTCATGGCCAACCGCGACGCCTATCAGCGCCGGCGCATCTGGCCGGCGATCACCAATGTCCGGTCGCGCCGCGAGCTGGAGTTCTGCATAAAGCTGCGTGTGCCATTCCTGAGCGGCAAGGCGATCTGCGAGCCGCTGACGGCGCCCGCCACGCCGCACATGTGCGGCGCTGACCGCCTGCCGCTGCACGACGTCGCCGCGACCGCAGAACCGGGCCGGCAGGCGGAGGCGGGTTGACCGCGGGTTGCGACCAACCGCCGCGGTGCGCCGACCGACCGCGAACGCCTTCGAGCCGCTTCCGGCCCTGCCCTGCACCAATGCGCGAATTGCCACAGCTGGCGCCGGCGGAGCATCCGCGCCGGCGAAATTCACCAATGCTGCACCTGTCGGCTGTATATCCAGTCCGCAAGGCGCGAAACCAGGGAGGTGATGCGTGGCCGTCAGCATGAGCATGCCGATACTGGTGGTCGATGACTATCGGACCATGGTTCGGATCATTCATAATTTCCTCGAACAGCTGGGCTTCACCAATCTCGACGAGGCCAACGACGGCTCGGAAGCCTTCGAGAAGATGACCATGCGCAAGCCCCGTTACGGCCTGGTCATCGCCGACTGGAACATGGTTCCCATGTCCGGCTACGACCTGTTGAAGAAGGTCCGGGCGGACGCCGACATGGCCAGGACGCCGTTCATTCTCGTCACCGCGGAATCCAAGCGCGAGAACGTCATGGCCGCCAAGGAGGCGGGCGTAAACAACTACATCATCAAGCCCTTCAATGCCGAGACGTTGGGGTTCAAGCTCAAAGCCGTACTGGGGGACTTCTGATGGGACCGTCCACCGCGGCCGCCGCGCAGCCTGCCTTCAGCCGGAGCAATCTGCGCGATGAGCTGGAAGGCATCGAACGCCACATGACAAGGATCTGGGGCGAACTTCGGGCGCTCCAGCCGGACCGTATGCGCCGCGAGCGGATCGAAACCGCCGGCGCCGAGCTCGGCGCCATCGTCAGCGAAACCGAGGACGCGGCCAACCGCATCATCACCGCCGCCGAGGGCCTGATGGCCGCCCAATTCGACACGGTCGAGGACTACCGGGCGTTCAACGACGCCCAGGCCATCGCCATCCTCGAGGCCTGCTCGTTCCAGGACATCACCGGGCAGCGCGTGTCGAAGGTCTCGGCCCTGCTGGCCCAGGTCAGCGAGCGCATCGCCCGCATGGCCAGTTCCCTTGGCGTGGTGGACGCCGAGACGCCGGAGGAGGAGCTGGCCGAGGCCGAGGCCGTCAGGCTGATCGCCGGCCCGGTTCTCCCGGACGAACGCTACGGCCACGGCCTGGGCGTCTATGATCGCAGCGTCAATCAGTCTGAACTGGACGACCTGTTCGACTGACGGGTTGGGCTGGCTCTCGGCCACGACCTTCATGGGCATCCTGGGATGGAAACCGCACTCGACCTGACAGGCCCCCTCGCGCGGGGATGGTTCACCGGGTCCTTCCCGTCAGGCATGACCCCGACCAACCCTCCAATTGACCTTAAGCAAACGGCCTTTCCCGTGGATGCGCTAGTCGAGCGCGAGGCCGGGCGACGTCCCGGCAATGGAGACCGCATGGCAGGCATCGACCCATCCCGCGCATTCTATCCCCTCAACATCGCGGTCCTGACCGTGTCCGACACCCGCACGCCAGAGACGGACACCTCGGGCGGCCTGCTGGTCGATCGGCTGACGACGGCCGGCCATGTGCTGGCGCGGCGGGTCATCGTCAGGGACGACATCGAGCCGATCCGCGACCAGGTCGCGGCCTGGGTGGCCGATCCCGGGATCGACGTGGTGCTGTCCACCGGCGGCACGGGGTTCTCGCCCCGCGACGTCACGCCCGAAGCGGTCAAACCCCTGTTTCGGCGTGAGATGGATGGCTTTTCGGTCGTGTTCCATCAGGCCAGCCAGGGGACCGTCGGGGTCGCCACCCTGCAGTCGCGAGCGTTCGCCGGCCAGGCCGGAGATACCTTCGTCTTCTGCCTGCCCGGGTCGACCGGGGCCTGTCGGGACGCCTGGGACCTGGTTCTGTCGATGGAACTCGACAGCCGGTTCAAGCCCTGCTCGCTGGTCGGGCAGATCCCCCGCTTCCGGGATGTTTGCCCGTGATCGGCTTTGATGAGGCCGCCATTCTGGTCGCCGGGATCGCCGGCCCACTGGGCGTTGAATCGGTCGCCCTCGCCGATGCGCGCGGCCGGGTGCTGGCGGAGCCGGTGCTGGCCGGTGGCCCGTCCCCCTCGTGCGACGTGTCGGCCATGGATGGCTACGCCGTGCGCGAGGCTGATCTGGCGGACCTGCCCGTCAGCCTCCCCGTGGTTGGCGAGTCCTTCGCGGGGGCGGGGTTCGTCGGAACCCTCAGCCCCGGCGCCTGCCTGCGAATTTTCACCGGCGCGCCGCTCCCTACGGGGGCGGACCGGGTGATCATCCAGGAAGAGGTGCGGCTGGAGGGCGGCCGCGCGACTTTCAGCCAGCCGCTATGCGCCCGTCGGCACCTGAGGCTTACGGGGTCCGACTTCGAAGCCGGCGACCTGCTGGTGCCGGCTGGCCGCCGCCTGAACGCCCAGCGACTCGTCGCCGCGGCCGCGGCCAACCTCGGCGAACTGCGGGTCTTTCGCCGGCCGACGGTCGCCATCCTCGCGACTGGCGACGAGCTGGCCGAGCCCGGCGCTTCATCGCCGGGCGCGGACGCCATTCCCGAGAGCGTGTCCTTCGGCGTCGCGGCCCTGGCCGAGGACTGGGGCGCCCAGGTCGTTTCGCGACGGCGTTGCGGCGATGATCTTGCCGCCCTGCAGGGCGCCGCCGCGACGGCCGTGGCGCAAGCGGACGTGGTGGTGGTCACCGGAGGCGCCTCCGTCGGCGAGCGCGACTTCGCCCGCGAGATGTTCGCCCCACTCGGCCTGGAGCTGCTGTTCAGCAAGGTGGACATCAAGCCCGGCAAGCCGGTCTGGATGGGTAGGGCCGGCGGAGCCGTGATCGTCGGCCTGCCCGGCAATCCCACCTCGGCGCTGGTCACCGCCCGCCTGTTCCTGGCGCCGTTGCTGGCCGGGCTGTCGGGCCGCAACCCTCGCGAGGCCTGGGCCTGGCGGTCGGTGGCGCTGGCCGGCCCCATGGGGCGGGAGGGCGACCGCGAAACCTTCCACCGGGCGCGCTGCGACCGCCGCGGCGTCACTTTGTCGGACGACCAGGACTCGTCGGCCCAGCGCGCGCTGGCGGCCTCGGACCTGCTGATCCGGCGACGGCCCGGCGAACCCGCCGCCGAGGCGGGCGACCGGGTCGAGGGTCTCGACCTTTAGGCGGCCGGGACGAACCGTGGGAACAGGATGTCGTTCTCGAGCCGCATGTGCTCCCGCAGATCCTCCGCGATCTCCTGGCAACCACGGTAGAGCGCGCGCCAGGATCCGCAGGCGTCCTCCGGCGGCGTGAAGTCGGTGGTGAGCGTGGCGAGGCGCAGCAGCTGTTGATCGACATCGCGATGCTCTTCCTCCATCCGCGCGACCGGGTGGCGGATCATCGGGTGGCCGCCGGCGAGCATCATCGGGAACAGCACCGCCTCCTCCCGTCCCTGATGGGACATCAGGTGGTCGGCCATGATCGCCAGGTGGTCCGCCAGGCCGCGCGGGCAGCGGGGATGGTTCTGGTGGACTGTCTCGACCCGGCGCGCCAGGTCGATCGCTTTCAGGAACTGGGCGCGATGGACCTCGTGGTAGCGGCGGAGGATGTGATCGATCAGGGCCGCGGGACCGGCCTCGGCCCAGGCATCATCGAGAATGCGCTCAGGCGCGAGGGCGGTGTCGAACGGCATCAGGCGTCTCCTTCGGAGCAACCGTAGACCGAACGCCGACCGCGCGCCTTGAAGCTGGCGGTGAAGGCGATTGACCCGGGTCAACGCGCCCCTTGCCGAACAGGGGCAGGTGCGACGGGCGGGCCGCGCTTTCAGGCGCCGCACCGACTCGGACAGCTTGATCAACCCAATGCCGCGCGAGGACACCATGGCGTTCGACACCCCGCTGGCCGGAGAAATCTGGTCCAGCAAGTACCGCTTCACCCCGCGCGATGGTCAGGGCGAGACCGCGGTCGAGGACACCTGGCGACGCATCGCCCACGCGGTCGCGGAAGCGGAAGACCCGGAGATTCGCGGGCCGGTCGAGGCCGAGTTCTATGACGCCCTGCGCGACCACCGTTTCCTGCCGGCCGGCCGGATCATCGCCGGCGCCGGGACGGCCCGGTCGGTGACCCTGTTCAACTGCTTCGTCATGGGCGTGATCCCCGACGACCTGGGCGGCATCTTCGAGCATGTCCGCGAGGCGGCCCTGACCCTGCAGCAGGGCGGCGGCGTGGGCATGGACTTCTCCTCCATCCGCCCAGCCGGGACTTTCGTCTCGGGCGTCGCGGCCGACGCCTCCGGGCCGCTCAGCTTCATGGACGTGTGGGACGCCATGTGCCGCACCATCATGTCGGCCGGCCAGCGGCGCGGGGCGATGATGGGCTGCCTGCGGATCGAGCACCCGGACATCGAGGCCTTCATCGACGCCAAGCGCGACGGTGCCCGGTTCCGCAACTTCAACCTGTCGGTGCTCGTCAGCGACGCCTTCATGGCCGCCCTGAAGGCAGGGGGCGACTGGCCGCTGACCTTCGGCGGCAAGGTTCATCGCGTCCTGCCCGCGGCGGACCTTTGGGCGCGCCTGATGAAGGCGACCTACGACTGCGCCGAGCCGGGGGTGATCTTCATTGACCGGGTCAACGCGGCCAACAACCTGGCCCACTGCGAGGAGATCCTCGCCAGCAATCCCTGCGGTGAGCAGATGCTGCCGCCCTACGGCGCCTGTCTGCTCGGCTCGATCAACCTGGCGCGGCTGGTCAAGGCGCCCTTCACCGACGACGCGGCCATCGACGAGGAGGAGTTGGGCGCCCTGGCGGGCACGGCGGTGCGGTTCCTCGATAATGTCATCGAGATCTCGCGCTTTCCGCTCGCGGCCCAGGAGGCCGAGGCCAAGAGCAAGCGGCGGCTGGGCCTGGGCGTCACCGGCCTGGCCAACGCTCTTGCTTTCTGCGGGGTCCGCTACGGCGACGAAGCCGCGGTGGCCCTGACCACTCGCTGGCTGGGCGTGATCAAGCGCGAGGCCTATCGCGCCTCGGCCCGGCTAGCCGCCGAGAAGGGGGCCTTCCCGCTCTACCAGAGTTCCATGCTCGACCGCCCCAACCTGGCCTCGCTCGACGAGGAGACCCGCGACCTGGTTCGCGCCCACGGCCTGCGCAATGGCTGCCTGACCTCGATCGCCCCGACCGGCACCACCTCGATCCTCGCCGGCAATGTCTCGTCCGGCGTCGAGCCGGTGTTCGCCTATGCCTACAGCCGCAAGGTCCGCCAGCCTGACGGCTCGACGCGGGAGGAGCCGGTCGAGGACTACGCCCTGTCGGTCTGGAAGGCCGTCCATGGCGACGCGCCGCCGCCGGAGGACCTGTTCGTCAGCGCCCAGACGCTGACGCCCGCTGACCATCTGCGCATGCAGGCGGCGGCCCAGACCATGGTCGACAGCTCCATCTCCAAGACCGTCAACTGTCCGGAGGATATCGCCTTCGAGGCCTTCGCCGACATCTACGTCGAGGGCTACCGCCTGGGCTGCAAGGGGCTGACAACCTACCGGCCGAACGCGGTGACCGGCTCGGTGCTCAGCGTCCCGCCGCCGCCGGCCACGCCCGCGAAGCCGCCGGAACCCCACCTGGCCAGCCGCCCGGCCGCGCTTGAAGGCATGACCTACAAGATCAAATGGCCGGAGAGCGACCACGCGGTCTACGTCACTCTCAACGATACGGTGGACGGTGATGGCCGGCGGCCGTTCGAGATCTTCGTCAATTCGCGGAACATGGATCACTACGCCTGGACCGTCGGGCTGACGCGGATGATCTCGGCGGTGTTCCGCCGGGGCGGGGACGTGTCCTTCGTCGCCGAGGAGCTGAAGGCGGTCTTCGATCCGCGCGGCGGCGCCTGGCTGGACGGGCGGTACGTGCCCTCGCTGCTGGCCGCGATTGGCGGGGTCGTCGAGCGCCATATGACCGGGCTCACCCCCGCGATCGAGGCGGAGCCGGTCGCCGCGTCGACCGCTGTCCCGGCCTCGCGCCTGGCCTGCTGCCCCCGATGCGGCGCGGCGGCGCTGGTTCGCAAGGAGGGTTGCGACACCTGCCTCGACTGCGGGCATTCGAAATGCGGATGAGGGCCCGGCGCCCCGCTTGATCCGCGACAAGTCGCCGGGCGGCCTGGCTCAAGGCGGGCCGGACCCGGGCGGGCTATGGCCTGACGGATTTGTTCGTTCCAGGTGAGTCCCGCCATGCCGTCCGCCGCCGCCCGCCGCCGCTACACCGGGCCGGCCCTTTTCAGCTTCGGCTTTCGGCCGTTCTTCCTCGGCGCGGCGTTGTGGGCCGTCATCGCTGTACCGCTCTGGCTCTGGGTGCATCTGGGAGGCGAGGGCGGACCGGCCGTTGATCGCGACTGGCATGTGCACGAGATGCTGTTCGGTTACGTCGGCGGTGTCATCGCGGGCTTCCTGCTGACGGCCGTGCCCAACTGGACCGGGCGGCTGCCGGTCACGGGAATGCCCTTGGCGGGCCTCGTCTGCCTCTGGGTGGCTGGGCGCCTGGTCATGCTGCTGTCGCCGGCGCCGCCCGTGGCCGGCGCCATCGACGCGGCCTTCCTCGTCGTTTTCGCCGGGGTGATCTGGCGCGAGGTCCTGGCCGGGCGCAACTGGCGCAACCTGCCGGTGGCGGTGATGGTCACCCTGCTGGCGCTGGCCAATCTGGCCTTCCACGGACGCCTCATCCTGCCCGACCTCGGGCCGCTGGCGGAGCGCGGGGCCGAGGGCATGATCGCCCTGCTGATCGCCTTCATCGGCGGTCGCGTGGTTCCCAGCTTCACCCGCAACTGGATGGTCCAGGTCGGCCGGACGCCGCTGCCGGCCGCCACCGATCGGGTCGACAAGGCCGGCGTGGTCCTGGTGGCCGCCACGGTGGCGGCCTGGATCGCCTTCCCGGACCAGCGGCAGACCGGGATCGCCCTGTGTGTGGGCGGCCTGATCACCCTGTTCCGTCTGTCGCGCTGGAGCACGACCCGGGTGCTGGACGAGCCGCTCGTCTGGAGCCTGCACGCGGGCTACGCCTGGCTGGGGTTGGGACTGATCCTGGCCGGCGCCCATGTGCTGGCGCCGGGCGTTTTCCCGCGCACCGCGGGACTGCACGCCCTGCTGACCGGCGCCGCCGGCGCGATGACCCTGGCCATGATGACCCGCGCGACGCTGGGCCATACAGGCCGCGAGCGGTTCGCCGACCGGGCGACGGTCGCCCTCTATCTGGCGGTCAACCTGTCGGCCGCCTGTCGCGTCGCCGCGGCCTTCGTCCCGGACGCCCGCCCGGCGCTGCTGATCGCCGCCGCGAGCCTCTGGATCGTCGCCTTCGGCCTGTTCGTCGTCCGCTACGGACCGATGCTGGTCCGCCCGAGACTGGCCGCGTGAGCGCGACAATCTGGCGCCGCGTCCTTGAGCAGGATCAACGCGGTCCCGCGCGGTCGCCTTACGAACAAGGGCGTCCCGGAGAGGTCGTTTCCATGCCCCGTCTCGTCGACGGCCTCGGCCGGCGCTTTCAGTATCTGCGGCTGTCCATCACCGAGGTGTGCAATTTCCGCTGCACCTACTGCCTGCCCGATGGCTACCAGAAGACCGCCTCGCGGCCGTTCCTGACGGCCCCGGAGATCGGCCGGCTGGTCGAGACGTTCGCGGCCCTCGGCGTGGGCAAGGTGCGGCTGACCGGGGGCGAGCCCTCGGTGCGGCGCGATGTCGGCGAGATCATCCGCCGGGTGCGCGCCGCGCCGGGCGTCGACAAGGTCGCCATCACCACCAACGGCTGGAACCTGGCGCGGCAGATCGACGACTGGAGCGCCGGCGGTCTGACCAACCTCAATGTCAGCGTCGACTCCCTCGAGCGGGACCGGTTCCACCAAGTCACCGGCCATGACCGGCTGACGGCCGTCCTGGCCGGGCTCGACCGCGCCCTGGAGCTGGCCGTGCCCTCGGTGAAGATCAACGCGGTGCTGTTGAAGGACGCCGCCGGCCCGGACCAGTTCGCCCGGTTCGCCGCCTTCGTGCGCGACCGCCCGGTCGCGGTCCGGTTCATCGAGCTGATGCGCACCGGCGACAACGCCGGCTATTTCGCCGACCAGCATGTCAACGGCCAGGTGCTGCGGTCATGGCTTGAGGACAACGGCTGGACGCCCCGCGCGCGAGGTCACGACGACGGACCCGCGGTCGAGTACGTCCATCCCGATCACGCCGGCCGCATGGGGTTGATCGCGCCCTATGGCGCCGGGTTCTGCGACGGCTGCAACCGGCTGCGGGTGACCGCGCGCGGCAAGCTGCGGCTCTGCCTGTTCGGCGACGGCGGCCTGGATCTGCGCGACCTGCTGGGCGCGGACGAGGATCGCGAGGCGCTTGAGCGCAGGGTTGTCGAGGCTCTCGGCGGCAAGGCGGCCGGACACCGGCTGGCCGAGCAGATCACCGGCGACACCCGGCATCTGGCCCAGCTGGGCGGCTGATCAGTTGTAGGCGGCGGCCTTTCCGGCGGCGCTGGCGTGACACTCCCGGGCGGCCATGCCGATTCGCGCGGACGACGGCTGCAGATGGCTGTCGATCAGCCGGTCCGGCTTGGCCAGTCGATCGAGCACGGCCGGCCGCAGGATCGAGACCTCCGGGCCGTTCACCAGCACGCCGTAGTCCGCCAGGTTGGCGAAGGCGCGCGACAGGTTTTCCGGAGTCATGCCCAGAAGAGAGGCCAGCACCCGCTTTTCATGCGGCAGCGACAGGGTCGGGCCGCCGCCCTGGCTGACCTGTTCGGCCAGCAGATAGTTGGCCAGCCGCTCGGAGGCGCCGCGCAGCTTCTGGTTCTTCACCGTGCGGACCAGGCCGCGATAGCAGCCCGACAGTTCCTCGGCGACGGCCACGGCGAACGCGGCGTCCTCCTTCATCGCCCGGCGGACGGCTTCGCCGGAGATCATCAGGATGTCGGACCGGTCGATGGTCCGGGCGGTCATCAGGGCCTCGGCGTCGAGCACGACAGCGGCGAGGATGAAGGTCGAGACCGGCCGAAGAACGGCGAGGGTGGTCTCCTTGTCGTTCCAGGTGCCCTGGAGTTCGGCGAGACCCTCGATCAATACATAGAGAAAGTCGACCGGGTCGCCCTCCATCAGCAGGGTCGTGCCGGCCGGGAATTTCTGCAGGAAGCCGCCGGTCATCAGGGCGTCGAAGGTGCGCGAGGCCGCGGTTGAGAAGAGCGGCAAGGCCCTCACTCGCTCAATATCGACGTTGCGCATCGGCATGTCTGGACCCTCGATCGTGCGGGGAACATCACCAACTCGTTGGGGTGTTCGCCTTGACGTGGATCAATCAATATCAAGCGATGCGGGCCGCTTGATGATGATCAAGTCCGCAGAAGAAAATGAGCAAATACACTCCAAGAAGCCATCAATACCTACTGATACAAGCTATTTGAATTGAAAAATCGATCTGGAATTCAGGTCCACTTTGACACTGATCAATTGTTCATCGAGAGGCCTGCAGCAGAAACGCGCCATCAACTGGTGATCGTCGCCAGTCCGGATGAATGGGTTCGCAGATGGGCGGGGATGATCCCAAGAGCGTGGCAGGCGCCGGTTCGGCGCTGTGGATGAGCACATTCGCCTTCACCGCCTGTTTCGCGGTGTGGACGATCTTCTCGATCATCGGGGTCCAGATCAAACAGGACCTCGGGCTCAGCGAGGCCCAGTTCGGCCTGCTGGCGGGCACGCCGATCCTGACCGGATCGCTGGTGCGAGTCCTGCTCGGCGTCTGGACCGACCAGTACGGCGGCCGGCTGGTCAACCTGATGGTCATGCTGTCGGCAGCCCTGGCGACGTTCCTGCTGTCCTACGCCCAGACCTACCCGCAGTTCCTGGTCGCGGCGCTGGGCGTCGGCATGGCCGGCGGTTCGTTCGCCGTGGGCATCGCCTACGTCTCCAAGTTCTTCCCCAAGGAAAAGCAGGGCACGGCCCTGGGCATCTTCGGCGCGGGCAATGTCGGCGCGGCGGTGACCAAGTTCATCGCCCCGTTCGTGATGATCGCCTTCGGCTGGCAGTCGGTGGCCCAGATCTGGGCTGTCGCGCTGGCGGTGATCGCGGTGGCCTTCTTCCTGCTCACCCGTGACGACCCGGCGCTGGTCGAGCGTCGCCGGACCGGCGCCAAGCCGGAGAGCACGGCGATGCAGTTCACGCCGCTGATGAAGCTGCAGGTCTGGCGCTTCTCGCTCTACTACTTCTTCGTCTTCGGGGCCTTCGTCGCCCTGGCCCTGTGGCTGCCGCACTATCTGGTCGGGGTCTATGGCCTGAACATCAAGGTCGCCGGCATGGTGGCCGCCGCCTACTCGATCCCCGGCTCCCTGTTCCGCGTGTTCGGCGGCTGGCTGTCGGACAAGATCGGCGCCCGCCAGGTGATGTACATCACCTTCAGCGTCAGCGCGGTCTGCACCTTCCTGCTGTCCTATCCGCCGACCAGCTACATCGTCGCCGGCATCAACGGTCCGATCAGCTTCCACCTGGCCACCGGCCTTCCGGCCTTCATGGTCCTGCTGTTCTGTCTCGGCTTCGCCATGAGCCTGGGCAAGGCAGCGGTGTTCAAGCACATCCCGGTCTACTACCCGGCCAACATCGGCTCGGTCGGCGGCCTGGTCGGGCTGGTGGGCGGTCTGGGCGGGTTCGTCCTGCCGATCGCCTTCGGCCTGCTCAACGACATCACCGGCGTGTGGACCAGCTGCTTCATGCTGCTGTTCGTCCTGGTCGCCTCGGCCCTGACCTGGATGCACTTCGCCATCCGGCGGATGGAGCGGGCCCGGACGCCCGAGCTGTCCCACCTGCCTGAACTGCCGGAAATGTCCGGCCTGCACCCCAGCCCCTCCAGCGGTCCCGCTCCCGTCGCCCCGGCGCCGGTCGCGGCCGCCAGCTGACCCTCAAGGAGAGCCCGATGGCTTCCGTCCCGACCCGCAAACATGTGCTGACCGACTGGCGCCCGGAGGATCCCGCGTTCTGGGCGGCCACCGGCAAGAAGATCGCCACCCGCAACCTGTGGATCTCGGTCCCCAACCTCCTGCTGGCCTTCTCGGTCTGGATGGTCTGGTCGATGGTCGTGGCCAAGCTGAAGCTGATCGGTTTCACCTTCACCACCGACCAGCTGTTCTGGCTGGCGGCCCTGCCGGCCCTGTCGGGCGCCACCCTGCGCATCTTCTACAGCTTCATCGTGCCGGTGTTCGGCGGGCGGCTGTGGACGGTGCTCTCGACCCTGTCCCTGTTGGTCCCGGCAATCGGCATCGGCGTGGCCGTGCAGAACCCGGACACGCCCTACATCGCCTTCGTGGCGCTGGCCCTGCTGTGCGGCTTCGGCGGCGGCAACTTCGCCTCCTCGATGTCGAACATCTCGTTCTTCTTCCCCAAGGCCGAGAAGGGTAACGCGCTCGCCATCAACGCCGGCTTCGGTAATCTCGGCGTCAGCGCGATGCAGTTCCTGATCCCGGTGGTCATCACCCTGGGCGCCTTCGCCCCGGTGGTCGGCGCGCCGCAGATCGCTGTCGAGAAAGGCGTCGAGAGCCAGATCTGGCTGCAGAACGCCGGCTTCGTCTGGGTCCCCTTCATCCTCGCCGCCGCCGCCGCCGCCTGGATCGGCATGAACGACATCAGCGCCGCCAAGGCTTCGTTCAAGACCCAGTCGGTGGTCTTCAAGCGCAAGCATAACTGGATCATGTGCTACCTCTACGTCGGCACCTTCGGCTCGTTCATCGGCTTTTCGGCGGCCTTCCCGCTGCTGGCCAAGACGCTGTTCCCGACGGTGATGGTGCTCAAGATCGCCTTTCTTGGCCCGCTGGTCGGCGCCCTGTCGCGCGCCCTGACCGGCTGGGTGTCGGACAAGTGGGGCGGCCAGCATGTCACCCACTGGGTGTTCCTGGCCCTCTCGGTCGGGGTCCTGGGCGTGCTCTACAGCGTCGGCGGCACGGGCGCGGCGCCGTCCTTCCCGTTGTTCTTCAGCGCCTTCCTGTGGCTGTTCTTCTGGACCGGCGTGGGCAACGCCTCGACCTTCCAGATGATCCCCGCGATCGTCCGCGGCGACATGCCCCGGCTGATGCCGAACGCTGACGTCGTCACCCGGCTCAAGGCCGCGGAAATGGAAGCCGCCGCCATCGTCGGTTTCAGCTCGGCCATCGGCGCCTACGGCGGCTTCTTCATCCCCAAGGCCTTCGGCGACTCGCTCAAGGCCACCGGCGGGCCGGAGACGGCGCTGCTGATCTTCCTCGCCTTCTACCTGAGCTGCGTCGCGGTGAACTGGGTGTTCTACGCCCGCCGCCAGTCGCTGCTGAACAAGCCCTCGCTTACCCCCGTTCCGGAGCTCGCGGCATGAGCCATACCCTCGACCGCCTGGCGTTCTTCACCCGCAAGACCGAGCTGTTCTCCGACGGCCACGGGGTGATGAACGACGACGACCGCACCTGGGAGGAGGCCTACCGGTCCCGCTGGCGGCACGACAAGATCGTCCGCTCGACCCACGGCGTGAACTGCACCGGCTCCTGCTCGTGGAAGATCTACGTCAAGGGCGGCATCGTCACCTGGGAGACCCAGCAGACCGACTATCCGCGCACCCGGCCGGAATTGCCCAACCATGAGCCGCGCGGCTGCGCCCGCGGCGCCAGCTACAGCTGGTACCTCTACTCGGCCAACCGGGTGAAATACCCGCTGGTCCGCTCGCGCCTTCTGCGGCTGTGGCGCGCGGCCCGCAAGACCTTGGCGCCGGTGGCGGCATGGGCCTCGATCCAGGACGATCCCGTGGCCCGCAGGTCCTACACCTCCATGCGCGGCTCCGGCGGCTTCGTGCGGGCGGACTGGGACGAGGTCACCGAGATCATCGCCGCGGCAAACGCCCACACGGTCAAGCGCTGGGGGCCGGACCGGGTGTTCGGCTTCTCGCCGATCCCGGCCATGTCGATGGTCTCCTACGCCGCCGGCGCGCGCTATCTGCAGCTGCTCGGCGGAGCCTGCGGTTCGTTCTACGACTGGTACTGCGACCTGCCCCCAGCCTCGCCCCAGACCTGGGGCGAGCAGACCGACGTGGCCGAGAGCGCCGACTGGTACAATTCCAGCTTCATGCTGCTGTGGGGCTCCAACGTCCCGCAGACCCGCACCCCGGACGCCCATTTCTACACCGAGGCCCGCTATCGCGGGGCCAAGTCGGTGGTCATCTGCCCGGACTATTCGGAGGCCTCGAAGTTCTCCGACCTGTGGCTGCCGGTGAAACAGGGGACCGACGCGGCCCTGGCCATGGCCTTCGGCCACGTGATCCTCAAGGAATTCCATCTCGATCGGCAGGTGCCGTATTTCCGCGACTACCTGCGCAAATACAGCGATCTGCCGATGCTGGTGCGGCTGGTCCCGCAGGCGGACGGCTTCGTCCCCGAGCGGCTGGTCCGCGCCTCGGACTTCGTCGGCGACCTGGAGCAGGCCAACAATCCCGACTGGAAGACCGTCGCCATCGACGAGGCCACCGGCGAGATCGTCGTGCCCAACGGCTCGATTGGCTTCCGCTGGGGCGAGGACGGCCGCTGGAACCTCGAGGAACGCGACGCCGCGGGCCGCGAGACCACGCTCAAGCTGGGCCTCAAGGATGCCCATGACGAGGTCGCCGGTGTCCGCTTCCCCTATTTCGCCAACACCGCCAGCAACGGCTTTGCTTCCACTGACCACCCTGATGTCCTGACCCGCAACGTGCCGGTCCGGCGCGTGACGCTGAAGGACGGCGAGGCGCTGGTCGCCTGCGTCTACGACCTGTTCCTGGCCAACTACGGCGTCGACCAGGGCTTCGGCGGCGACTGCATGCCGACCTCCTACGACGACCAGCAGCCCTATTCGCCGGCCTGGGCCGAAGCCATCACCACGGTGCCGCGCGAGCAGATCATCGCCGTGGCCCGCGGTTTCGCCACCAACGCCGAGAAGACGGGCGGCAAGTCGATGGTGATCATCGGCGCGGCGATGAACCACTGGTTCCACATGGACATGAACTACCGCGGCGTCATCAACATGCTGGTGATGTGCGGATGCGTGGGCCAGTCCGGCGGCGGCTGGGCCCACTACGTCGGCCAGGAGAAGCTGCGGCCCCAGACCGGCTGGGCCCCGCTGGCCTTCGCCACCGACTGGATCCGTCCGCCCCGGCAGCAGAACTCGACCTCGTTCTTCTACGCCCACTCCGACCAATGGCGATACGAGACCGTCGGCATCGACGAACTGCTGTCGCCCACGGCGCCGGAAGGCCCGTGGAAGGCCTCGATGATCGACTTCAACGTCCGGGCCGAGCGGATGGGCTGGCTGCCCTCTACCCCGGCGCTGAAAACCAACCCGCTGGCGGTGGCCCGCGCCGCGGCGGATGCCGGCGCCGATGCGAAGACCTTCACGGTCGATGGCCTCAAGGATCGCTCCATCGAGCTGTCCTGCATGGACCCCGACGATCCCGCCAACTGGCCGCGCAACATGTTCGTCTGGCGCTCGAACCTGCTGGGCTCGTCCGGCAAGGGCCACGAGTACTTCCTCAAGCACCTGCTGGGCGCCTCGCACGGCGTGCAGGGCAAGGACCTGGGCGAAAGCGGCAAGGTGAAACCGGTCGACGTGGTCTGGCATGACGAGGCCCCGGAAGGGAAACTCGACCTGCTGGTGACCCTCGACTTCCGCATGTCGACCACCTCGGTCTACTCCGACATCGTTCTGCCGACGGCCACCTGGTACGAGAAGAACGACCTCAACACCTCCGACATGCACCCCTTCATCCACCCGCTGTCGGCGGCCGTGGATCCGGCCTGGGAGTCGAAGTCGGACTGGGAGATCTTCAAGGCGATCGCCAAAAAGTTCTCCGAAGTCGCCCCGGAAGTTCTGGGCGTCGAGAAGGACGTCGTCCTCACCCCGATCCAGCACGACAGCCCCGGCGAGATGGCCCAGCCCTTCGAGGTGAAGGACTGGTAC
>JACRBD010000290.1 GCA_016234625.1 Caulobacterales bacterium
CGATCGGGGCCGGGGTGACCGTCACCGGCGCGCCCATACTTGGCGCTGGCGGCGGGACATAGCGCTCATAGGTGCTGACGTTGGACGAGGCGTCCGTGGCGCTGGGCGCGACCGCGATGCTTCGCGGCGCCGGGGCCTGGCGAGCGGGGGCGGTGCGGACGGTGGTGCGCGCCACGGGCGCCGGAGCCGCCGCGGGCGGCGGGGCGATCGAGGCGGCGGCCGGCGCGACCACCTCGGCCGTTTCGACCGGCGGCAGGGCCGACGGCGGGCTCAGCGGCGCCATCGGGCTCGATGCCGCCACGTCCTTGCCGGGCTCGGCCGGGTCGCGGGTCTGGGCCACCACCAGCACGGCGACGGCGCAGACCGCGGCGACGCCGACCGGGGCGATCAGCCGCCAGTCCGGACCCTTGCGGCGATGGGCGCGGCCCTCGAGACGGGCGTTCATGTGTTCATCCGTCTCGCCGAACGGCGAGACGGAGGCGAAGGGCGTTGAACCACCGGCGGTGGCGACGGGGGCCGGGGCGCTGTCAAACAACGCGCGTGCGGCATCGCGATCCAAGGTCATGGGCAGGCCTTTCCGTGAGTATTGTTCGCCTGTTCAACGACCATGGAACCGCGAAGGTTCCAGCGGGGCATCGGCGGCGACCGGTGGGCCGCTTTCAGGGCAAACTGTTCACGCCAATATTCTGCCATTGCCCGGACATCCCTGGAGTTGTTCGGAAAGAGCCGGCCGATCGTACTCAACGGACCGCCATCAGGTTCATGATTACATGTCTGAACCTTGCCATGATCTGATCATGAATCCTCGCCGTTCGCACGGCGGGCGCCCGCGTTCCGGGCAGGCGGGTGCGCCCTTTGCGCCACGTTCACCCGGCCGCAACGCCTGTGGGCTAGGCTTGGCTTGACCCGGATTCGCCCGTCAGGCGAAAGGTGGGGGGGCTCGGAGGACGCATCCATGAAGCTGAAGGCGCGGATCGCGCGCGAGATCAGGTTTTTCAAGGGCCTGAGCCGCACGCTGAAGTGGGTCAAGCCCATCGCGCCCGACAGCAAGGAGCTGATCTGCGACGATCTCGAGGCCGCCGTCGACGCCCACAGGGACCGGCCCGCCATCACCTTCGAGGGCAAGACCCTCACCTATGGCGAGATGGACGCCCTGGCCAACCGCTACGCCCACTGGGCCAAGGAGCAGGGAGTCACCCGGGGCCAGACCGTCGCCCTGTTCATGCCCAATCGCGCCGAATACCTGCCGATCTGGTACGGCCTGACCAAGGTCGGGGTGGCCACCGCCCTGATCAACAACAATCTCACCGGGGCCCAGCTGGCCCACTGCCTGAACATCTCCGGCGCGATGCACTGCATCGTCGACGCGGAAACCTCGCCGGCCTTCGAGGCGGTCGCGGGCCAGCTGATCCGGCAAATCGCCCAATGGACCCTCGGGCCGGTCACTCGCGGTCGCCACGACCTGACCACGGCCCTGAAGAGCTGCAGCAGCCTGCGACCCGACCGGCTGACCGCCCGCGGCGACCTGCGGGCGAAGGACACGGCGCTGTGGATCTACACCAGCGGCACCACCGGCCTGCCCAAGGCCGCACGGATCAACCACATGCGGGCGCAGCTCTATATGCGCGGGTTCGCCGGGGCGACCGGCGCGACGGCCACCGACCGAATCTACCAGGTGCTGCCGCTGTACCACGCCACCGGCGGCCTGTGCGGCATGGGCGCGGCCCTGCTGACCGGCGGCTCGGTCGTGCTGCGCAAGAAGTTCTCGACCACGCACTTCTGGAAGGATGTGCACGACGAGGGCTGCACCATGTTCGTCTACATCGGCGAGCTCTGCCGCTACCTGGTCAACGCCCCGGAAGACCCGCTGCAGCGGGATCACAAGCTCCGCCTGGCCTTCGGCAACGGCCTGCGCGCCGACGTCTGGGAACAACTGGTCCAGCGCTTCGCCATTCCGCAGGTGCTGGAGTTCTACGGGGCCACCGAAGGCAATGTGTCGATGTTCAACTTCGACGGCCATGTCGGCGCCATCGGCCGCCTGCCCAAATGGCTGAAGAAGCGGGTCAACGCCCGGCTGGTGCAGTTCGACATCGAGACCGAGCAACCCGTGCGCGGCCCCGACGGCCGCTGCATAGAATGCGGTCCCGGCCAGATCGGGGAATGCATCGGCAAGATCGACACCACCGACCCGCGGACCAACTTCACCGGCTACGCCGACAAGGCGGCCACCGAGAAGAAGGTCCTGCACGACGTGTTCCAGGCGGGCGACGCCTGGTTCCGCACCGGCGACCTGATGAAGCAGGACGCGGAGGGCTACTTCTATTTCGTCGACCGCATCGGCGACACCTACCGCTGGAAGGGCGAGAACATCTCCACCGGCGAGGTCGCCGACCGGCTGGCCGAGGCGCCGGGCGTGCTGGAGGCCAACGTCTATGGCGTGGCCATGCCCGGCCAGGACGGCCGCGCCGGCATGGCCGCCCTGACCGTGGACGACCACTTCGACCTGGCCGCCTTCCACGCCCATGTGGACCAGACCCTGCCGCCCTATTCCCAGCCCCTGTTCATCCGCCTGCAGCGCCAGATCGAAACCACCGGCACCTTCAAGTACCGCAAGGTCGACCTGGTGACGGACGGCTACGACCCGGGCAAGGTCAAGGACCCGCTTTACTTCCGCAACCCGCTGAAGAAGGCCTGGACCAAGGTCACCAAGGCCGCCTTCGACAAGATCAACGCGGGTGGGTTCCGATTGTAGAGGCGTACGTCCCTCGAAACGCGATCCCGGGGGATCGCTCCTCAGGAAGGCGTGCATTGGTGTTCGTCAGGGTGAGAGCGAGGCCCCGGTCGAGCGTCTCCAACCACGCGAGGCCGCTACCCCTCAAACCCCACAAACACAGCCGCCTCATCGACCGACTTCCGCTCGGACACCACCGCGTTGGCCGGAAAGCTCTCATCCGGATAGCCCATGGCGACGCAGATCATGATCACCTGGTCGTCCGGGATGCCGGCGTGTTCGCGGACGACGGGGGACTGCATGATGCCCTGGCTGTTGATCACGCAGCCCAGGCCCCGGCTCCAGGCGGCGTTGACCAGGGCGTTGGTCACCGCGCCGCAGTCGAACGGGCCGATGTCGCCGCCGTGGATCACCCGGTCGTAGGTCACGACGACCGAGACCGGGGCGTCGAACTGGCGGAAGCCGCGCATCACCCAGTCGGTGCGCTTTTCCTTGTTGTCGCGCTCGATGCCCATGGCGGCGAACAGCTGCTTGGCGATGCCGATCTGGCGCTCGCGGTGAACGCCGTCGTAGGCGCCGTGTCCGCGGAACTCGCGGGAGTCCGGCACCCCGGCCAGGTTGCGCTCGGTGTTGCCGGCGCGGATGCGGTCGAGCGCCTCGCCGGCGACGACATGGAAGTTCCATGGCTGGGTGTTCAGCGACGAGGGCGCGCGCATGGCCAGTTCGATGACCTCGCGGATCACCGCCTTGGGCACCGGCCGCTGCTGGTAGCCGCGGATGCTGCGGCGGCCGAGGACGACCTCGTCGTAGGTGGGGGGCGAGGGGGCGGCGGGTGACGTCATCGGCGGGGTCCTGTCTTCCGGCTCGCCGCGGTCGGCGGCTGGCGGGCAGGCACATCCGACTCGGTTGCCCGACCGTCAGTCCATGGAAAAGCACTTTACATTACAAAGTCACGGGGGTATTCCAGGAATCACAGACCATGAGGGCTCCGGGAGGGCCTCCAGATGACCGACGAGAAGATGCAGACCCTGAAGGACGACATCGCCTTCATGCGCGCCCTGGCGCAGGAGGGCGGCGCCGCTCCGCTGCTGGGCGGTTCGATCCTGGTCGCCGCCGGTCTGATCTTTGGCGCCGCCAGCGTCGTCCACTGGACGGTGATCACCGGCATCCTGGCGGTCTCGCCCTGGGCCTTCCCGATCATCTGGTTCGGCGCCATGGCCCTGTTCATGGTCAGCCTGGCGGTCCTCAACCGCCGCATGCGCGGCAGGTCGGGCGCCAGCTCGCCCGGCAACCGCGCCTCGGGCGTGGCCTGGGCCTCGGTCGGCTGGTCCATCTTCGCCATCGGTCTGTCGCTGATGATCATCGCCATCCGCGTCCGGAGCGAGATCCCGATGCTGGTTTTCCCGTCGCTGATCCTGGGCCTGTACGGCATGGGCTGGTCGGTGGCCGCCGCCATGTCGAGGAAGCGCTGGCTGTGGATGACGGCGACCGGGTCGTACGCCGGCGCGCTGCTGATGGCCTGGTTCTCCATCGAGCCGGCGGTCTACCTCGTTTACGGCGCGGCGCTTCTGCTGCTCGCGTCCCTGCCTGGCTACCTCCTGATGCGTCAGGAACCGTCGGACACGATTTGAGAATGGCCCGGTCATGACCGACGGATTCGACATCGACCGGATCGACGAGGTGATCCACGGCCGGATCCGCCTGGGGATCATGGCCTTCCTCTCGGGCGCGGGCTCGGCCGACTTCAACACCCTCAAGGGCCGGCTACAGGCCACCGACGGCAACCTGTCGGCCCACCTGCGCAAGCTCGAGGACGCCGGCTATGTGGCGGTGGACAAGAGCTTCGTTGACCGCAAGCCGCTGACGACCCTGACCCTGACCGACGACGGCCGGAAGGCGTTCACCAGCTATCTCGATGCGATCGGGAAGCTGGTGGAGGGGAGGGAGGGAGTAGGGAGTAGGGAGTAGGGAGTAGCAGGAGGGGCCAGGGATTAGGGGCTAGCAAGCGCTGCGGTTTCCGCCACCTTGCTCGACTACTCCCTACTCCCTACTCCCTACTCCCTACTCCCTGCTCCCTAGCCCCTAGCCCCTAGCCCCCTCCAGGCCAGCCGTACTTGAGCAGCACCGACAGGGTCCAGGCGTCGCCGACTTCGGAGACCACGTCGTCCAGCCGCCACCGGCCGCCGGTCTTTTCGAAATAGAACCGGATGCGCCTTGGTTCGCCGCCGTTCCTGAAGGTCGCGGTGACGATCATCCGGTCCTCGTGGCCGTCGACGAACGTGCTGCCGATGGAGACGTCCTTCAGGTCCCAGTCCTGGGAACTGGTCCAGTAGAAGAAGTCGATCCGGCCGACCTCGCCGCCCGAATCCTTCTCCATGTCCTTCCACAGGGCCAGCAGCCGGGGTGTGTAGAGCGCGTCGGGCGGATCGTAGTCGCCGCCGTTGGCCAGCCTGTCATAGACGCCGGCCACATAGACCGGCGGGGCGTCGCCCAGCGACTGGGCGGCGGCGGGCAGGGGCGCGAGCAGCAGCAGGGCGGCGAGCAGGACGAGACGCATGGGTATCCCCGGAAACCGAACAGCCGCCACGCTGCGCCAGGGTCCGATCCGTGTCAAAGCGACGCGCGCGACACCGTTACCCGAACTGGGTCAACCGCTTGGGATTGTTGAGGGAATACCCCGGGATGGGGACTCCACATCCTAACTGAACGGTGATCATCATGCAGCGCAATTGAACCGCAAGCCCTGACGGGTTATATGCCTCGCCTCCGAAGGGCCCGCGGGTTTTGTGCGGCGCCGCGATTTTCCCAGTAGAGGGACGACGCCATGCTGCTGACCATGATGAAGGCCAAGCTGCACCGCGCCACGGTGACCCAGGCCGATCTGGACTACGAAGGCTCGATCGCCATCGACCGCGATCTGCTCGACGAGTCAGGCATCCTGCCGCACGAACAGGTGGATGTGCTGAACATCAGCAACGGCGCCCGGTTCACCACCTACGCCATCGAGGCCCCCCGCGGGTCGCGGGTGTTCGGGGTCAACGGCGCCGCCGCCCGCCTGGTGCAGAAGGGCGACAAGATCATCGTCGTGACCTACTGCCAGCTGCCGGCCGAAGAGGCCCGCAACTACAACCCGAACGTCGTGCTGCTGGACGACGCCAACAACGTCAAGCACGCGGCCTGATCACAGCCGATTGAGTGAAGGCGCGGGATGGCGCAGGGTTGCTCCAACAGGAGGATTCCATGCGTGCGCCCATGACCGTCTTCGCCATCGCCGCCACGTCCCTGGCTTTGGCGGCCTGCCAGCCGCCGTCGCCCAAGGGCATCGACGCCCAGACCCTGCACGACGCGGTCAGCGACGCCATCGGCGATCCCAACACCTGTGTGCTGATCGCCGAAATGGGCGCCGGCATGGTCGTGTTCCGCTCCGGCGAGAGCACCACCTGCGCCATCGCCTGGCCGGCCTGCGAGGGCGCGGGCGGCATGATGGCCACCGACGATCTGGGCGAATTGGCCGCCGCCGGCGATGTGCGCACCACCAGCTGTGACGCGCTTGGCGAGGCCGGCGACCGCGTCGGCTGGGCCTCCGGACCGATCACGCCTTCGCCCGGCGCCCAGTACGGCGACCTGGCCTATGCCGCCAACATGCAGGGCCCCAGCGTCCTGCCCGGCCGCGAGATCAAGGTCCGGGTGGAAAGCGCGTTCCGCAAGGCGGGGATGTAGGGCCTCGCTGGGCCGGGATTTGATCTGCGTCACAACGCCGACTCATCAGCCCGGATATTGAGTGGGATCGGAAAGAGCGCCATCTTGCGCCGTCTGGAGGAATTCGCCTGATCCGGTTGCTGACCCTGCTGCTGGTCTGGACCGCCGCGCTGGCCTTGCCGCTGGTCGCCGCGCCGGGGGCGTACGCCATGGCGACAACGGCGGCCTGTCCGATGGAAGCCGCCGGCATGTCGGCGGACCACGCCGGGATGGACTGCTGCGATCACGGCCAAGGCTCCTCCGACCAGACGGCGCCCTGCAAGCCGGGGATGGCCTGCTTCGCCACGGCCGCGGCGCTGCCCGCCGCGAGCGTCGATGTGGCGGTCGTCGCTTTCGACGAGGCCGATCTCGTCCAGGCCCCGGCGCGGGCGCTGGCGTCCCTGCCGCCGGACCGCGACATAAGACCTCCCATCACCCTCTGACCCTCGACTGACCGCCGGCCCTCCGTGGGCCGGCCGCTGGCGCGCGCGCGCCGTCATGAGGAGTTTGGAGCATGTCTCCCTTGAAATGGGCGTGGGGGCTCGCCCTGAGCGCCATCGCCGCCTCGGCCCAGGCCGAGCCGATGACCTTCGACCAGGCGCTGGCCCGCGCTGGCGAGACCGCGCCGAGCGTCAAGGCCGCCGCCCTGCGCGTTGACGCGGCGCGGGCGGCCAGCCTCGGCGCCGGGGCCCTGCCTGACCCCAAACTCGCCCTGGGCATCGAGAACCTGCCGATCAGCGGCCCCATGGCGGGTCGCTTCGGGGCGGACGAGATGACCATGGCCAGCGTCGGGGTGATGCAGGACATGCCCAGCCGGCCTGCTCGCCGGGCGGCGGTCGAACGCGCCGGCGCCGAGATCGGCATGGCGGACGCCCAGACAGGCCTTGAAGCGCGGGCGGTCCGGCTGGCGGTGGCCCAAGCCTGGGTCGACCTCTACTCCGCCCGGGCCCGGCTGGCGGCGCTGGACGAGGTGGAGAAGGCTCTCACGCCGGTTCTCGACACGGCGCCCTCGGCCGTGACGCGGGGGGCGAGACCCGCTGAAACCATCGACCCGGCCGAATGGCTGTTGATCATCGCCGATCGCCGCAGCGCGCTGGTCGCCGACGTCGTCAGGGCCCGGGCGGCGCTGGTGCAATGGACCGGCGATCCGGAGGCCTCGGTCAGCGGCGAGCCGCCGCGCTGGGAGGTCGATCCGGTTCTCTTGCGCGCGGGCCTTGATCGCCATCCGACCCTGCTGGCCTATGACGCCGGCGCCCGGCTGGCCGACGCGGATCTGGCCGGCGCCCGCGCCGCGCTGGCGCCGGACTGGAGCTGGGAGCTGGCCTATCAGCGCCGCGACCCGATGTTCGGCGACATGGTCTCGGCGCGGGTGACCGTGTCGCTTCCGTTCCGGAAGGGAGAGCGGCAAGGCCCGGCGATCGACGCCCGTTCGGCCGACGCCGGCCGCGCGAGGGTCGTTCGGGAAGTCGCGCGACGCCAGCTGGCCGCCGCGCTCGATGGCGACCTCGCGACGCTTCAGATGCGCCAGGAGCTCTGGGCGCGGGCGCGGGACGGCCGGCTGCCGCTGGCCCTGCGCCGGGCGGACCTGGAAACCGCGAGCTATGCCGCGGGAACGGCCGCTCTGCCGGACGTGCTGGCCGCCTTCACCGCCCTCGCCGACGCCAGGCTCGATCTTCTCGACAAGGAAGCCGACGCCCTGCGTGAGGCCGTGCGGATCACCATCACCTACGGGAGCGACGCATCATGAGCGCGTTCGATCGAATTTCCGCGCCGCAACTGGCCGTGGCGGCACTGGCCTTGGCGCTGGTCGCCGGCGCGGGCGGCTATGGCCTGGCGCGTCTGGGTCAACCGTCGGCCGCGCCGACGCCGCAAGCCAAGGCCCCCGAACGCAAGATCCTCTACTGGCATGATCCGATGCTGCCGGCGGAACGCTACCCCGGGCCCGGCAAGTCTTCCATGGGCATGGATCTGATCCCGAAATACGCCGAGGAGACCGCCGGGGCGGGGGTCAGCATCAATCCGGCCAGCCTGAGTAACCTCGGCGCGCGGATTGTCGCCGTCACGCGCGGAACCTTACCGTCCGGCCTCACCGCGACGGGCGTGGTGGAGTTCAACCAGCGGGACCTGACCGTCGTCCAGGCGCGGGCCGGAGGATTCGTGCAACGGGTCTACAACCGCGCGCCGGGCGACCGCGTCGGCGCCGGCGCGCCGCTGGCCGATGTACTGGTTCCCGAATGGGGCGGCGCCCAGGCCGAGTACCTCGCGGTCCGCCGCACGGGGGACGCGGGCCTGATGCGCGCGGCGCGGCAACGGCTGACGCTGCTGGGCATGTCCGACGGCCTGATCGACCAGATCGACCGCAGCGGTCGACCGAAAACGGTGGTGACTATCTCGACCCCGACCGGCGGCGTGATCCGCACGCTGAACGTCAGAAGCGGCATGACCGTCATGGCCGGCCAGACCCTGGCCGAGATCAACGGCCTGGGCACGGTCTGGATCAACGCCGCCATTCCCGAGGCGCTGGCCGGGCAGGTCCAGGCGGGGGCGCCGGTCAGCGTGACCCTGGCCGCCTTCCCCGGCCAGACCTTCGCGGGCCGGGTGTCGACCATTCTGCCCGAGGTGCAGGGCGAGACCCGGACCCTGACCGCGCGGATCGAACTGTCCAACCGGGACGGTCGGCTGAAACCCGACATGTTCGCCACTGTTCGACTTGGCGAGGCCGGAACGTCCGCCCTGCTGGTCCCGTCGGAAGCCATCATCCGCACCGGCAGGCGCACCCTGGTCATGCTGGCCCTGGATGGCGGTCGCTACCAGCCCGCCGAGATCCGGACCGGCCGGGAAGCGGGCGGCCAGACCGAGGTCCTCGCGGGCCTTGCCGACGGGGAGAAGGTCGTCGCGTCCGGTCAGTTCCTGATCGACTCCGAGGCCAGTCTCGCCGGCATCGCGGCCCGCCCGATCGGAGACGGCGACATGCCGATGGGAGACCGGCCATGATCGCCGGCCTGATCCGCTGGTCGGTCGCCAACCGCTTCTTCGTGGTGCTGGCGGCCCTGGTCCTGATCGTAACCGGCGTCTGGGCGGTGCGCACCACGGCCGTCGATGCCCTGCCGGATCTCTCCGACGTGCAGGTGGTCATCCGCA
>JACRBD010000291.1 GCA_016234625.1 Caulobacterales bacterium
CCCGCCCCGTCACACAGGCGCCGGTGAACCGGCTCACGCCGCCGCCCTCGCCGACGGCGGTTCAGGGCGGCCTCTACGCCAGCAGCGGGCCGCGCTTCTATTCCGTCCATCGCCCCTATGGCGAGACGCCCGATCCTATCCCGGCCACGCCTCAGGGCGAGCGTCTGGCCTATCGCCCCGAGGCCAGCCTGGCCGGCGAAGTGGCCCTCAGTGGCGTCGGCGACGGTGTGCGCGACCCGGGCGCCGCATCCGATGAGGGCATGACCGGGGTCGGCGCCGCTGACGCCCAGGAAGAGGCCGAACGGGAAGCCAAACGCGACGCCGAGCGGGTCGCCGCCCGCCGCGCCGCCGCCTCGGGGGGCGGTCAGTGAGCGCCGTGGCCGCGGCCGACAGCCGCCTGCACGACCTGATCGCCCTGGCGCACGAGACCGACAGCGCCCGCCGCCGCGAACTGCTGCGGGGCGTCACCGACCTGTTCTTCTCCGGCGAACGCCATGGGGCCACCGAGATGGCCCTGTTCGACGACGTGTTGGGCCAGCTGGCCGGCGAAATGGAAGTCGCCGTCCGCGCCGAGCTGGCGCAACGGATGACCCAGGGCGCCGGCGCGCCGGTCGGGCTGATGCGCACCCTCGCCCGCGACGAGATCGAGGTCGCCCGGCCGGTGCTGCAGCATTCCTACGCCCTGAGCGAGGCCGACCTGCTCCAGGTCGCCCGCACCCACGGCCAGGACCATCTGCGGGCCATCTCCCAACGCCATTCGGTGTCGGAGGCCGTGTCCGAGGCCATTGTCGAACGCGGCGACGACGACACCCTGGGCGTCCTGCTGCGCAACGAGGGCGCCGAACTGTCCCGCCAGTCGCACGAGCGGGTGGTCGACCGGGCCGCCGTCAACCCGGCCCTGCATGAGGCGGTGGTCACCCGCCAGTCCCTGCCGGCGGACCTGCTCAACGAAATGTATTTCGTCGTCGAGGCCCGGCTGCGCGACCAGATCCTGGCCCGCAACGCCGCCATCGATCCGGCCCAGCTGGAGGCCGCCCTGGCCGCCGGCCGCAAGCGGGTGGCCCTCAGCGACGGCGCCCTGCCCCCCGACTACGCCGAGGCCGAAGCCGCCGTCCGGGTGATGAAGGCCAAGGGCGAGATCAGTCCGCGCACCCTGGCGGCCATGCTGCGCAACCGCGAGACCACGCGGTTCCTGGTGGCGCTGGCCGAACTGGCGGACATAGACTTCCATACCGCCCGCCGCATCCTCGAGCGCAAGGAGCTCGACGCCCTGGCCATCGTCTGCCGGGCGGCCGACTTCGACCGCAGCCTGTTCCTGACCTTCACGGTGCTGATCCTCGACCGCGACGACGACGCCATGGGCCGCGCCAAGGCCCACGGCGACCTCTACGGCGCCCTGCCCAAGGACGCGGCCCTGCGGACGATCCGGTTCTGGCGGATGCGGCGATCGACCGGCGACAGCGCGGCGGCTTAATTCGGGGGCGAAGGAGGATTCCAGATCACTGGAAACCGGACATCGCCCTCGACCGATTTGCCGCCGCCGTAGGTCGGCGCCCACCGAAAGAGGGGTGCGATCTTCAGCGTCGCGGCGCCAAACCCCAGGCCGGAAGGCGTTTCCTCCGCCACGTTGCAGGCAGTCAGCCTGCCCTCCGCCGTGAGATGGCAAGCGATGACGACGCGCCCTTGAATTTCGGCGCGAAGGGCGTCCCGGGGATAGGCCTCGGCCATGTCCCGCGCCGAGGGTTTGGCCCGCAGTCTTGGACCGCCGTCAATGACAGGCGGCAGCGGATAGTCGGCCAGAAGCGCAAGCGCCATCAGCAGGACAGGCATCTGTGGTCTCCGTTCGCGGGGCCCTTTGAATTCGCCTACTCCGGCGCGTTCTTCCAGATGATCGGGATCTGGACCATGCGGCCGGCGACCGGGCGGCCATCGGGGTCCACGGCGGGCATCTTGAAGATCGGCGCAAGGGCCAGGGCAGCCGCGCCGTACCCGAGGCCTGGCGGGTCTTCCCGCTTGATGGTGCAGGCCTCCAGCCCGCCCGCCGCCGTGATGCGGCAGACCATCAGCACGTGAACCTCAGCAGGGGGTTCCGGCAGCAGGGGCGTGACCCGGCCGATATCCTCGGCGGTCGGCGTCTGGAGCCACGACGGCTGGGTCACCATCGACCGCTCGGCCACCATCGGGCCGGCCAGCAGCAGAGCGATGAGAAGCGAGACCATGGCGTCCTCTACTCGAATAGCGGCGAGACACGCGCCAGCACTTCATCGACGATAAAGCCCGGCGCCCGCTCCGCGAACGTTCCGCCTCGCGCCTTGAGGTCGATTGACCGGGGCTGGTGACACAGGATCACACCGGACGTGTTCGTGCCCGCGCCAGACAGCGACACGGTGAACCCCTGATGCCGCGCGAAGGACCCGCCCTGCGTTATCGGCGCGACGATCGGCGTTCCCAACTGGTTGAAAGTCTTGGGCGTCAACACCAGGACATAGCGGCGACCACTCTGTTCCCGGCCTCTCACCGGATCCAGGTCCGCGTGCCAGATGTCCCCCCGCTCCATCACCATATCTCTTCGCCGACCGGCTCAATCTCCATCCACCCGCGCTCTTCGTCGCTGATTGGCGCGTCGGGATCGCATTGAGCGACCAGTTCGGCGAGGCTGTAGCGCGGTCGCGCGTAAGGCTCGACCACCAGCCGGCCGTCGGCCACGGATATTCCGACCCTCTCGTTGGCTGACAGGCCCAGCGCTTCAAGGATCGCCTTGGGAATCGCCATCATCACCGAGCCGCCGACAGTCCGTAGTGTCGCGATATGCATGATCGCCTCCGGTTATATGAGAATATAACTTCGACGGTCGCGCATCACAATTGACTATATCCTAGATTGTCTTGTTGCGAGCCCGCAACCGCTCCAGCGCCTGGTGGGCCAGGTCGGTCAGGGAGCGCATGCCCTCCTCGGCGAACACGTCCATGGCCGTGGCGAGAGCCACCGAGGCCGCTTTCAGCCCGTCGTCGTCGCGGCCGGTGATGTCGGCGCGGGTCTCGTAGAGCCGGGCGAGGTTCAGCTGGGCGATAGCCCAGGCCACCGGCTCGGCCCCGGGTTTGAGGCGGCAAAGCTCTGTCTTGAGCGCCGCGACCGCGACGTCGAGCACCGCCAGGTCGCCGGTCAGCTCCGCCTGACGGCCCAGCGCCATGGCGCGGCTGCCCGCCGCCTGGGCGCGCAAGGCCAGGGCCGGCTGCTCCTTGAGGACCAGGTCGGCGCGGTCGAAACAGGTCACCGCCTGTTCGAAGGCGCGCGGATTGTCGCTGACCTCGCCCAGGGTGATCAGGGCCTGGCCGAGACCGGCCTGGACGCGGGCCCAGTCCAGCGGGCTGTGGTCCTTGGCGATCTGTTCCAGGGCGCCGGCCAGGGCGTCGACCCCGTCCGCCGCCGCCCCGACGTCGCCGGTCAACTCCGCCAGCAAGGCCAGGGCCGCGCCCTCGGTCGCCCTGGCCCGGCCCCAGGTCAGGGGTTCGATGGTTGGATCGAGGGCCGCGACGGCCGCCCGGGCCTCGCGCACGCCATGGTCAATCAGGGTCTGTTCGCGAAGGGACGCGCCGGCCAACGCCAGCAGGTCGGCCCGCACCATACGGTGTTCGGCCGCCATCAACTTCGCCGCCGGACTGGCCCGGCCCGCCGCGGTCAGGGCCGCTAGCGGCGCCTCGAAGGTCGCGGCGATGGAGGCGAGATTGTCACCGGAAGCCAGGGCTGCCCGGCCGCGCAAACCGGCCAGGGCGGCGCTGGCCAGGGCCGCGCCGACACCGGAGGCCGAGGCGGCCTCGCCCAGCACCCGCTCGGCGGCGGCGTTGAGCCCGTCGTCACCGAACAGCTCGGCTCCCAGAAGGGCGCAAAGTCCCTGTTCGGCCTTGGCCCGGGCGACGCCCGAGGGCCGATGCGCTTCACGGAACAGCTTGCCTGCCGCTTCGGCGCTTGAGGCGGCCTTGCGCAGGGCGGTGGCCTCCCCGGACCGCCGAGCGACCTCGCGCCAGGCGACGGCGGCCTCCAGCAGACGGGTGGCGCGGTCTTTCGTGCCGATCCGGCCGGCCGCCACGTCGGCGCCACGGGCCTCGTTGACCAACAGGCGGAGATCGAGGAGTTCCAGCAAGGTGGCGTCGCCGCCCGTCAGACCATCACGGTAGACACTCGCGATGGGCTCGCCGCCCAGCAACCGGCGCAACTCACGACCGAACTCGAACATGCGGCGCCTGCTCCCCGGCGAAATCCGTCCCGTCCCGGAACACCCGGGAGACGGACCTCAGGAGCAGAGCAAAGCCCGGTCCCAAGCCGTTAACAAGCCATTAACTTTGCCGGTATGGTTAACGCGTCGCCTTAGCCGCCGGTCGGCGGCGTGGCCTTCAGACAGCCGGTCAGATCGGCCCAGGCGTCGGCGTCATCATCGTCCAGCAGCGCCTTGTAGGCGGCGCGGGCCTTGTCCTGGTCGGCCTGGGCCGCGGCGGCGGTCATGCCGTTGGTCCGCGCCACCTCCATGGCCGCCATCGACCAGTAGATGGCCGCGTCGAACGCCTTCGCGGTTTCGGGAGTTCTGCCGAAGTCGCTGGCGGCCTGGGTGACACCGGCGCAGCTCAGGGCGTCGTTGTAGGCCGGCAGGGGTTTGGCCCCTGAGGCGGCGACCAGGGTCAGGGCGAAGGACAGAAGGACGGGCGACATGCGGATCTCCGGACTGGACGCCTATCCCAGCCATGGCCGACGCCGACCTTCAACCGGCGACAACCTGCGGGGGCGTCAGGGCAGGCCTAGCCCCGCTCCCGCGTTCTCAGGAACTCCAGGTCCGGGTATCTTTCGGCCACGTAGTTGATCTCCCAGGCCGACTTGCCGAGGAAGATCGGGGAGACGTCGATGTCTTCGGCCATGGCGGTGCGGTGGGTCGATGCGAAGGTCTCGATGGCGGCGGGCGTGCCGTGCAGCCAGCGAGCCTCGGCGTAGGGGGCCGGCTCGAAGATCACGTCCAGCTGGTATTCATTGAGCAGCCGGTCGGCCATCACCTCGAACTGCAGTTGGCCCACGGCGCCGACAACGAAGTCGGAGCCGAGGATCGGCCGGAACAGCTGGGTCACCCCCTCCTCCGCCAGGCCTTCCAGGGCGCGCTTGAGGTGCTTGGCCTTGAGCGGGTCCTTGACCCGCACGCGGCGCAGGATTTCCGGGGCGAAGTTGGGCAGGCCGGCGAAGCGCAACGTCCCGCTCTCCGACAGGCTGTCGCCGACCCGCAGCACCCCGTGATTGGGGATGCCGATGACGTCGCCGGCGTAGGCTTCCTCGGCCAGCTCGCGGTCGGAGGCGAAGAACATGATCGGCGCGTTGACGCTCATCTGTTTGCCGGTGTTCTGCGCCTTCAGCTTCATGCCGCGCAGGAATTTGCCGCTCGTCAGCTTGAGGAAGGCGATCCGGTCGCGGTGGTTGGGGTCCATGTTCGCCTGGACCTTGAACACGAAGCCGGTGACCTCGCTGTCGCCGGGCAGGACCGTCGCCTCCTCGCCATTGCGGGTGGCCTTCACGGCTTTGGGCGGGGGCGCGTAGGCGGCCAGGGTCGCCAGCAGCTCGCTGACCCCGAAATGGCGCAGGGCCGAGCCGAAGATCACCGGCGTCATGTGGCCCTCGAGGAAGGCCTGATGGTCGAAGGGTTTCGAGGCCTCCTGGACCAGCATGGCGCCCTCGTCCAGCTCGTCCCGTTCGTCGGGGTCCAGCAGGGGGTCGATAGCGTTGGACTTGAAGGCGACGGGCCGGGGATGGCCTTCCTCGCGGTTCTTGCTGAAAGGGATCAGGGTCTGGTTTCGCAGATCCATCATGCCCTTGAACCGCCCGCCCGAGCCGGCCGGCCAGTAGAGCGGCGCCGGGTCGAGGGCCAGCTTGCTGGCGATCTCGTCGAGCAGGGCGAAGGGATCCTGCGCCTCGCGGTCCATCTTGTTGAGGAAGGTGACGATGGGAATGTCGCGCAGACGGCAGACCTCGAACAGCTTCAGGGTCTGGGGCTCGATGCCCTTGGCCGCGTCTAGCACCATGACGGCGGCGTCGGCGGCGGTCAGGGTGCGGTATGTGTCTTCCGAGAAGTCCTCGTGGCCCGGGGTGTCCAGCAGGTTGAACATTAGCCCGTCGTGGTCGAACGTCATCACGCTGGCCGAAACGGAGATGCCGCGCTCGCGCTCGATCTTCATCCAGTCCGACCGGGTGCGGCGGTTCTCGCCGCGCGCACGCACCGCGCCAGCCGCCCGGATGGCCCCGCCGGCCAGCAGCAGGTTCTCGGTCAGGGTCGTCTTGCCGGCGTCGGGATGGCTGATGATGGCGAAGGTGCGCCGGCGCGCGGCTTCGAGGGCGGTGGCGTTGGACATGGCGGCGGGGGTTAGCGGTCCCGCCACCGTTTGTCACGAGCCCACGCCAATTACACCTCCAGTTGTGGAGCTGGAAAATACGCTCAAAATGCGAAACCCCGCGAGGACCTTTCGGCTGTCGCGGGGCTCTTTCAGTCTGGGACCGTTTGCAAGCAGTGACGGTCACCAGCACACCCCGAAGATATAGACGAATGACCGGCTCCATTCAACAAAACCTCATCGACCAGCTCAAACCGGTCATCTCCGAGGAGCGACTTGGCACCTATCTGACGGCTGCAGGCTTCGACGTGGATCGGGCCTTGGAACTCTATGTGTGGAACGCCCAGGTCGGAGAGGCCTTCCACCTCCCGATCCAAGCCGTCGAGGTGAGCCTGCGGAACCGTGTCAGCGTCGCCTTCGCCGACGCCTTCGGTCCCGACTGGTGGAAGAGTGACCGGTTCCTGGCAATGCTCGACGAGGAGCGCGGCGCCGACATCCGGCTGGTCCGACAGCGCATCAGAAATCGAAAACTGTCACCCGTTGCCGGCCAGGTCGTCGCCGGCCTGTCCCTCGGCTTCTGGGTCGGGATGCTGCACAAGCGCTATAGCCCACCCCTCTGGGGCGGAAGACTACGGCTGGCGTTTCCATCTCTGCCCGCCGAAAGAAGCCGCGCAAGCCTCGCGGTCGCGGCGGGACGTGTCGCGACTCTGAGAAATCGAATTTGGCATCATGAGCCAATCATCAAGCGTGACTTGTCCGCCGAGTACGGTGGCGTGATGACGCTGCTTGAGTGGATCAGCCCGGAAAAGGCCGCCTGGATCCGACCCAATTGTCGCGTCCCACAACTTCTCAGGCAGAAACCATAGATCTCCGCCCGCCACCGTTTGTCACCTGTCGTCGGGGGCCTCGTCGACTGGCGTGCTGTCCGCCACATCGGCCTGGCCCTTTTTCGCCTGGGCGATCAGTCGGGTCGCCGCCGCGGCGAGACCGCCGCCATGCGGACTGTTGGCCAACGGCGCGAGCAGGGTGATCGCCGTATCGAACCGGCCGCGCCTCATCAGGGCCCGCGCGGCGGCGAGGGTCACCGGCGCCACCTGGGGCGCCAGCTCGTGGGCCCGCAGCAG
>JACRBD010000292.1 GCA_016234625.1 Caulobacterales bacterium
CGACGCACGCCCGAAACACGTCGAGAGGGGTCCTGGGCACAAGGCCCAGGATGACGGACATGTATGGCAAGGATGACGAACGCGGACGACACCGCTATCTAACCTCTCATGACCCAAGACGACGTCCTCGACGAATTCCGCGGCGCAGACGCCCTGCGCGAAGGCCATTTCGTGCTGTCCAGCGGGCTGCACAGCGGTGTGTTCCTGCAGAAGAACCTGGTGTTCGCCGAGCCGGACCGCTGCGAGCGGCTGTGCAAGGCCCTGGCGGCGAAGATCGTCGCGGAGGTCGGCCAGCCGGACGTGTGCATCAGCCCTGCGGTGGGCGGGATCATCCCCGGCTATGAGACGGCGCGGCATCTGGGCGTCCGGTCGCTGTACGTCGAGCGCGAGGGCGGGGCCTTCAAGCTGCGGCGAGGCTTTTCGATCGAACCGGGCGCCAAGGTCGTGATGGTCGAGGACATCGTCACCACGGGCCTGTCGTCCCGCGAATGCATCGAGGCCATCAGGGCCGCCGGCGGGACGGTGATCGCCGCCGCCTGCATTGTCGACCGTTCCGGCGGCCGGGCCGACGTCGGCGTGCCGCTGATCGCGCTCGCAACCCTCGACGTGCCCGCCTACGAGGCCGACAAGCTGCCGCCCGAGCTGGCGGCCATCCCGGTGCAGGACCCGGGGAGCCGGAGACTTCGATAAAACACCGCTCATCCCGGCCCCCGGGTCGCGCGGAGCGCGCGCCCGAGGATAAACTCCGCCCGGGACCCAGGCTTTTTCTGGGACGCGCGGCGCTCTACGATAAGACTCCTGGGTCTCGGCCTTCGCCGGGATGAGCGGATTTGATTGCGATGAACCGTCTCCGCCTCGGCGTGAACATCGACCATGTGGCGACCATCCGGAACGCCCGGGGAGCCGGCTATCCCGAGCCCGCGCGGGCGGCGGAGCTGGCGCTGGCCGCCGGGGCCGACGGCATCACCGCCCATCTGCGCGAGGACCGGCGGCATATCTCCGACGCCGACATCGAGGTGCTGGCTGGTCTCTGCCTCAAGCGCGGCAAGCCGCTGAACTTCGAGATGGCGGTCACCGAGGAGATGGTCGGCATCGCCCTGCGCCACCGCACCCACGCCGTCTGCCTGGTGCCAGAGCGGCGCGAGGAGGTGACCACCGAGGGCGGGCTGAACGTGGTCGCCGGTCACAACCACATCGCCCCGGCGGTGCAGAAGCTGCGCGAGGCGGGCAGTCGCGTGTCGCTGTTCATCGAGGCCGATCCGGCGCAGGTCGCCGCCTCGGCCCAGATCGGCGCCCAGGTGCTCGAGCTGCACACCGGCGCCTATTGCGACGCCTTCCGGGCCGGGGAGTTCGACCGGGCCGGAACCATCCTCAAGCGGTTGCAGGCCGGAGCGCGCCAGGCCGGCGACCTGGGCCTGGAGGTTCACGCCGGCCACGGCATCGACTTCGCCACGGTCAAGCCCGTGGCGGCGATCCCGCAGCTGACCGAGCTGAACATCGGCCACTTCCTGATCGGCGAGGCGATTTTCACCGGCCTGGCTCCCGCCATCCAGCCGATGCGCGCGCTCATGGACGCCGCGCGCGCCGAGATCGCCGCGTGATCATCGGCATCGGCTCCGACCTCAGCGACATCCGGCGGATCGAAAAGACGCTGGAGCGGTTCGGCGACCGGTTCATCGACCGGACCTTCACCGCCATCGAGCGCGAGCGCTCCGAGCGCAAGGTCAATGCCCAGGGCGGCCGCGCCGCCAGCTACGCCAAGCGGTTCGCCGCCAAGGAGGCCTGCGCCAAGGCCCTCGGCACCGGCGTTCCGCGCCGGGGCGTGCACTGGGCCGACATGGGGGTGGTCAATCAGCGCAGCGGCAAGCCGACCATGGCCCTCACCGGCGGCGCGGCCGCCCGGCTGGCCGAGATCATCCCCGAGGGCATGGTCGCGGTGATCCACCTGTCCCTGACCGACGACCATCCCTACGCCCAGGCCTTCGTGATCATCGAGGCGGTTCCCGCCGCCACGGCATGACGGCGAGTTAACGGGCGCGACGAAACGGGCTAGCCTAATGATCCAACCGGGCGGGGCGCCCTTCCTTGAGAGACCGCGCGCGAGATGACCGACGCCGACACGCCAGCCGACGAACCGGCCACCGACGAGTTTCCCGCCGCCGAGGAGGAGGTCGAAGGCACATTGATCGAGGCGCCTGACGCGGCCGACGCCGATGAGGCCCCGGCGGAAAACGAGACCGTCGAGATCGTCAAGACCGTGGTCTATGCGCTGCTGATCGCGCTGGTCCTGCGGATCCTCATCTTCCAGCCCTACACCATCCCCTCGTCGTCCATGCGGCCGAACCTGATGATCGGCGACTATGTGGTCGTGTCCAAGTTCAGCTACGGCTACAGCAAGAACTCGATCCCCTTCAGCCCGCCGCTGTTCAAGGGCCGGCTCTTCGCCGCCACGCCCAAACGCGGCGACGTGATCGTGTTCAAGACTCCGGCCGCCGGCCACAAGGACCTGATCAAGCGGCTGATCGGCCTGCCCGGCGACACCATTCAGGTGACCAATGGCGCGCTGACGATCAACGGCGTGGCCCTGCCCAGGGTCGCCGACGGCCTGGCTGAAGGCGACAACGGCGCCTGTCCCAATGGCGCGACGCCGATGCGCTACTGGGAAACCAACCCCGTCGGCCGCCGCTACATCACCTATGACTGCGGCATGGGCGACCTGGACAACACCCCGGTCTACCTGGTCCCCGAGGGCCATTACTTCTTCATGGGCGACAACCGCGACAACTCGCTGGACAGCCGCGTCAGCGCCGAGTCCGGCGGTGTCGGCTACGTCCCGGCCGAGAACCTCGTCGGCAAGGCCGAGACGGTGATGGTTTCCTGGAAGGAAGGGTCCAACATCCTCAAGCCCTGGACCTGGCTCAATCTGCGCTGGAACCGGTTCTTCCACTCTCTGCGCGACTAGGGATTCCGGCAGCCAATACGCCACGAAGGCGAGTTAACGGGCGGGAAGCTTGCCCGTGTCGTATTGGCGGACTAACCAGACACGCGGGCAGATTCCGCATTATCGCAAAGAGAGTAGCGCGCGCCCATGACTGACGCCGCCGAACCGCAGGTCGAGACCGTGGCCGATGCCGAGCCGCTGTCCCTGGACACGCACCACGACCATGACGACGACGGCGGAAGCGATGGCGCCGGCAACGGCGCGATCGAGGAGACGGTCGAGATCGTCAAGACGGTGGTCTACGCCCTGCTGATCGCCCTGGTGCTGCGGATCTTCCTGTTCCAGCCGTTCACGATCCCGTCGGCCTCGATGGAGCCGAACCTGCTCAAGGGCGACTACATCATCGTCTCGAAGTACAGCTACGGGTACAGCAAGCACTCGATCCCGTTCAGCCCGGCGCTGTTCAACGGCCGGATCTTCTCCCGCGCGCCCGAGCGGGGCGATATCATCGTCTTCAAGCTGCCGTCGGATAACCACACCGACTACATCAAGCGGCTGATCGGCCTGCCGGGCGACAAGATCCAGGTCACCGGCGGCGTGGTCAGCGTCAACGGCAAGGTGATCACCCGACTCTACGACGGTCCGGGCGATCCGGGGACCTGCTGGAACGGCTCGACCGTGCAGCGCTTCCGCGAAACCAACATGATCGGCCGCAATTACGCGACCTATGACTGCGGCCCGCGCGGCGACGTGGACGACACCGGCGTCTATGTCGTGCCGGAAGGCCACTACTTCTTCATGGGCGACAACCGCGACAACTCGCTGGACAGTCGGGTGGCCCCCGAATCCAGCGGCGTCGGCTTCGTCCCGGCGGAGAACCTGGTCGGCCACGCCCGGATCATCCTGCTGTCGTGGAACGACAAGGCGACCCTGTTCAAGCCCTGGACCTGGTTCCTCGACGCGCGGCCCAGCCGGTTCTTCCACGTCCTCAAATGAACGCGCGACTGGACGCTGTCTCGGCTCTGGAGCAGCGCATCGGCCATGTCTTCGAAGACCGCGAGCTGCTCGAGCGGGCGCTGACCCATGCCAGTGTCGGCGACGGCGCGCGCAAGGTGCGGCACAACGAGCGACTGGAGTTCCTCGGCGACCGGGTGCTCAACCTGCTGGCCGCCGAGCGGCTGCTGGCCCTCGACCACGACGCCAAGGAGGGGGTGCTGTCGCCCCGTCTGGCGGCGCTGGTCAACGGCAAGGCCTGCGCCCGGGTGGCGCGGCGAATCGGCCTGGCGCCGGCCCTGCGCCTCTCCGGCTCGGCGACCAAGATCGGCGCGAGGGAGTCCGACGGGGTGCTGGGCGACGCCTGCGAGGCCTTGATGGCCGCCCTGTTCATCGACGGCGGCCTGGAGGCGGCGCGGACCTTCTTCAACACCGCCTGGCAGGACGAGTTCGACGCCCCGGCGACCTCGCGCGGCCACGACCCCAAGACCCGGCTGCAGGAATGGGCCCAGGCCCTGGGCTTGCCGCTGCCGGCCTATGCCGTGATCAAACGCACCGGCCCCGACCACGCGCCCTGTTTCACCGTGGCGGTGACCCTCCAGGGCTATGATCCGGAGGAGGGCGAAGGCCGCTCCCGCCAGGAAGCGGAAAAGGCCGCTGCCCTGGCCATGCTGCTGAGGCGCGAGGGCGGGGCGGATTAGCGGGGACATGTACCCGCTTGGGTACGTGTCCCCTAAACCCGTGCCCGCTCGATTAGGGGACACGTACCTTCGGTACATGTCCCCGCGGTACATGTCCCCGGCCGGCGCGCTGTGCTACAGGGCGCCGCAATGAGCTCTTCATCCCCCACCCGCGCGGGTTTCGCCGCGATCATCGGCGCGCCCAACGCCGGCAAGTCGACCCTGACCAACCGCCTCGTCGGCGCCAAGGTGTCCATCGTCACCCGCAAGGTGCAGACGACCCGCTTCCCCGTGCGCGGCGTGGCCATGGCCGGTCCGGCGCAGATCATTCTGGTCGATACCCCGGGCATCTTCACCCCCCGTCGCCGGCTCGACCGGGCCATGGTCCGATCGGCCTGGTCCGGGGCCGAGGACGCCGACGCGGTGGTCCATCTGGTCGACGTCCAGGCCCAGCTCGCCGTCACCGGCGAGGGCAAGGCCGACGGCGCGGACAAGAAGGCCGTACAGGACGTCCAGACGATTATCGAAGGCCTCAAGGGCGCCGGGCGCCAGGCCATCCTGGCCCTGAACAAGATCGACGGGGTCAAGCGCGAGCGGATGCTGGCGGTGGCCCAGGCGCTGTTCGACACGGGTGTCTATTCGGAGGTGTTCATGATCTCGGCCGCCACCGGCGCCGGGGTCGAGGACCTGCGCGACAAGCTGGCCAGCCTGATGCCGGAGGGCCCCTGGCTCTATCCGGAGGACCAGACCGCCGACCTGCCGGTGCGCCTGCTGGCCGCCGAACTGACCCGCGAGAAGCTCTATCTGCGGGTCCATGAGGAGCTGCCCTACGCCGCCACGGTGGAGACCACCGCCTTCGAGGAGCGCCGCGACGGCTCGGTGCGCATAGAACAGACCGTCTACGTCGAGCGCGACGGCCAACGGGCGATCATCATCGGCGACAAGGGCCAGACCCTGAAATGGATCGGCTCGGCCTCCCGCGAGGAGCTCAGCGAACTGCTCGACCGCAAGGTCCACCTGTTCCTGCACGTCAAGGTCCGCGAGAACTGGGCCGACGAGCGGGACATCTACCAGGGGATGGGTTTGGACTTCGACGTTTAGGGGCGCTCGCCAACTCCCGCTGTCATCCCGGACGGCCCCAAGGGACGATCCGGGACCCAGACCAAATCCCATCCGAAAGCGTGAGAAACCGAATCTGGGTCCCGGCTCTTCGCGCTTCGCGCTGCGGCCGGGATGACAAGGGGTGGGGCTTTCGGAACGCTGCGGTGTGAGGCAGGGTGGCCCGCTCAATCGAGGATTCCGACCATGCGCTCGCTCGTTCTGGCTCTCACCCTGTTGGCGGCTGTCGCGACTTCACCAGCCCGCGCCGCTACGCCGGAGCAGGACATCGCCGCCGTCCTCGACGCCTTGCACACCGCGGCGGCCAAGGCCGACGGCCTGGCCTATTTCGCCCTCTACACGCCGGACGCCACCTATCTGGGCACCGACGCCGCCGAGCGCTGGAGCCTGGCCGAGTTCAAGGGCTACGCCATGCCCTACTTCTCCAAGGGACAGGGCTGGACCTATGTCCCGCGCGAGCGGCACATCACCATCGCCCCGATCGGCTGCCGCTGCGTGGCCTGGTTCGACGAGCTGCTGGACAGCCAGAGCTACGGCACCAGCCGGGGGACCGGGACCCTGGTGCTGACGCCGCAGGGCTGGAAGGTCAGCCAGTACGCCCTGACCTTCCCGATCCCCAATGACCTGGCCAAGGGCATGACCGACCAGATCAAGGCGTTTGAGGCGAAAGCTAGATAGGGAAGCCCGGACTTGCCCCCTTCCCCCTGGAGGGGGGAAGGGTCGGGGATGGGGGTGGCGCCGGAACGGCTTGCGCGGTGGTTGAGGTAGCTACCCGCCTTTCAACGCCTTTGTCGCCGAAAGACCTCCACCCCCAACCCCAGCCCTTCCCCCCTCCAGGGGGAAGGGAGAAGACGCGACCCTCGCTCCATGCCCCGCAACCGGCTATCCCTCCCTCATGGACTGGGAAGACGACGCCTTCGTGCTCTCCGCCCGGCCGCATGGCGAGTCGGGGGCCATCGTCGATCTGCTGACCGAGGAGCATGGCCGGTTCGCCGCCCATGTGGCCGGCGGCGGGTCGCGGAAGGTGAAGTCCTGGCTGCAGGCCGGGGCGCGGGTGCGGGCCGCCTACCGGGCGCGGATGAGCGACCAGCTGGGCTCGGCGCTGCTGGAGCCGGTGGGGGAGGGCCCCTCAGCCCTGTTCGATGATCCCATGGCGCTGGCGGGCCTCGCCGCCGCCGCCGCCGTGGCCGCGGGGGCCCTGCCCGAGCGCGAGCCGCATCCGGGCGCCTACTACGCCTTCGACTCCCTCTCCAGCGCCTTCGTCCTGCCCGACATCTGGCCGGCGATCTTCGTGCGCTTCGAGGCCGGTCTGCTTCAGGAGCTGGGGTTCGGCCTGGACCTGAGCCGATGCGCCTCCACCGGCGTGACCGAGGAGCTGGTCTGGGTCAGCCCGCGCACCGGCCGGGCGGTCAGCCGCGCGGCCGGCGAGCCGTTCGCCGACCGCCTGCTGCCGCTGCCGGGCTTCCTGCTGGGCTCGCAGGGCGGCCTGGGCGAAGGCGACATCCGAGCCGGTTTCGACCTGACCGGCCATTTCCTCGAACAGAACGTGTTCGGCCCGCTCAACAAGCCCCTGCCGCCGGCGCGGGTTTGGCTGCTCGAGCGGCTGGCCGATGCGGGGCGGCTGTAGGTATCCCTTTCGCGATAGGTCTAGACTGTCCGCCGAAGGAGTCTCCGCCATGACCAATCCGCCGCCCGTCGGCATCGCCGAACGCCAGAGCCGTCTGGCCGCCCTGCGTACCCAGATGGACGCGGCGGGGGTCAAGGCGGTGCTGCTGGGGGCGACCGCCAGCCTGCGCTACTTCACCGGCCTGGTCTGGCACGCATCGGAGCGGCTGTGCGGGGCCATCGTCCATACGGACGGGAGGCTGGAATACGTCTGCCCGGCCTTTGAGCGCGAGAAGGTCGCCGGCATCGTCGGGGTTTCGGGCGACATCCTCACCTGGGAGGAACACGAGAACCCCTACGCCCTGGTCGCCGGCCGGATGGGCGCCGCCGGCAAGCTGGCCGTCGACGACCAGATCGCCCTGTTCATGTTCCTCGGCCTGCGCAAGGCCCTGGGCGACGAGCGGCTGGCCGACGCCGGGCCGCTGATCGGCCGCCTGCGCCGCTGCAAGTCATCGGCGGAGATCGCCCTGATGACCCGCGCCAAGGCGATCACCCTCGAGGTGCACCGCCGCGCCTGGCAAAGCCTGACGCCCGGCGTCCTGGCTTCAGAGGTGACCCGCTTCATCGACCAGCAGCACCGGGCCCTGAACGGCGGGACCGGCTCCAGTTTCTGCATCGTCTCGTTCGGCGAGGACACCTCCCTGCCGCACGGCGGCGAGACCGACCGGGCGCTCGCGGCGGGCGACGTAGTGCTGATCGATACCGGCACCACCCTCGACGGCTACAACAGCGACATCACCCGCACCTACGTGTTCGGCGAGGCCGGACCGCATGTGCGGCGCATCTGGGACATCGAAAAGGAGGCCCAGGGCGCCGCCTTCGCCGCCGCCGCCCTGGGCCGGCCCTGCGAGACCGTCGATCACGCCGCCCGGGCGGTGCTCGCCCGCCATGGTCTGGGCCCCGATTACCAGCTGCCCGGCACGCCGCACCGTACCGGCCACGGCATCGGCCTGGATATCCACGAGGCCCCCAACCTGGTGCGCGGCGACGCGACGCCGCTGGAGGTCGGGATGTGCTTCTCCAACGAGCCGATGATCGTCGTGCCCGGCGCCTTCGGCATCCGGCTGGAGGACCATTTCCATATGACCGCCGACGGGCCGGCGTGGTTCACGAGGCCCCAGTTCAGCCTCGACGATCCGTTCGGGGATGTGGGCGACTTCCAGCCGTGAGCCTGCCCGTCGTCGACATCGCGCCGCTATTCGGGACTGACGCGGCGGCTCGCGCGGTCGTCGCCGACCAGATCGGCGCGGCCTGTCGGCGGGACGGGTTCTTCTATGTCACCGGCCATGGCGGCGAGGCCCTGTTCCCGACGCTGGAGGCGGAGAGCGAGCGGTTCTTCGCCCTGCCGATCGCGAACCGCATGGCCATCGCCATGGCCCACGGCGGCCCGGCCTGGCGCGGCTTCTTCCCCGTCGGCGGCGAGTTGACCTCCGGCCGGCCGGACCTCAAGCAGGGCCTCTATCTCGGCGAGGAGCTGGGCGAGGGCGACCGACGGGTGCTCGCCGGCTGGCCGATGCACGGGGCCAACCAGTGGCCGGCGGCGCAGCCGTCGCTAAGGCCTGTGGTGCTGGCCTGGATCGACGCCATGACCCGCGCCGGCCATGCGTTGATGGAGGGCGTGGCGCTGAGCCTCGGCCTGCCGGACCGGTACTTCCACGACCGCTACACCGCCGATCCAACCATCCTGTTCCGCATCTTCCACTATCCGGCGACGCCGCCGTCAGACGGCAATGACTATGCCTTCGGGGTAGGCGAGCACACCGACTATGGCCTGTTGACCCTGCTGGCCCAGGACGCCAACGGCGGGCTGCAGATCAAGGGGCGTGACGGGGTCTGGTTCGACGCCCCGCCGATCCCCGGCGCCCTGGTGGTCAACATCGGCGACATGCTCGATCGCCTCACACAAGGCCTCTACCGTTCGGCGCCGCACCGGGTGGCCAACACCAGCGGCCGCGACCGCATGAGCTGGCCCCTGTTCTTCGACCCGGCGTTCGACGCCGTGGTCGAGCCGTTGCCCCTGGCGGCCGAGGTCAGGCGCGAGGCCCGCTGGGACGAGGCGGACCTGGATGCGATCAGCGGGCCGTACGGCGACTACCTGCTCGGCAAGGTCGGCAAGGTGTTTCCGGGGTTGAAGGCGAGGGTGCTCTGACGGCTCCCTCTCCCGGAGGGAGAGGGCCGGGGTGAGGGATTACGGCTTTGCCTGTTCCGTCCCTGATCCCTCATCCGTCGGCGATGCCGACACCTTCTCCCTCCGGGAGGAGGACGGAACGGACGCAGGGACAACGCCCGCCGCGCCGCGCTAAACACGGAAACCACCTGAGTTTCCGATTCGAGCATGACCCTCCACACCCCTCCGCCCGGCGACGGCGACCGCATCATCGACGAGCCGCTGACCGAGGCGCTGTCGCGGCGCTATCTGGCCTACGCTCTGTCGACCATCAGCTCCCGTGCGCTGCCCGACGTGCGGGATGGGCTCAAGCCCGTGCACCGGCGGCTGATGTACGCCATGAGCAACATGCGGCTCAGCCCCGAGGCCGCGGCGCGCAAATGCGCCAAGGTGGTCGGGGAGGTGATGGGTAACTTCCACCCGCACGGCGACCAGTCGATCTATGACGCCCTGGTCCGCCTGGCCCAGGACTTCGCCCAGCGCTACCAGCTGATCGACGGCCAGGGGAACGTCGGCAACATCGACGGCGATACCGCCGCGGCCATGCGCTACACCGAGTGCAAGATGACCGCCGCGGCCATGCTGCTGCTGGACGGCATCGACGAGGACGCGGTCGACTTCCGCCCCACCTACGACGGCCAGGACGAAGAGCCGGTCGTGCTGCCCTCGGGCTTTCCCAACCTGTTGGCCAATGGCTCGTCGGGCATCGCCGTGGGCATGGCCACCTCGATCCCGCCGCACAACGCCGCCGAGCTGATCGACGCCTGCCTGCTGCTGCTCAAGCGGCCGGACGCGACCACCGCCGACCTGATGGAACACGTGCGGGGCCCGGACTTCCCCACCGGCGGGGTGATCGTCGAGGGGCCGGCCTCCCTGCTGGAGACCTACGAGACCGGCCGCGGCGGCGTGCGCCACCGGGCGCGCTGGGCGATGGAGGAGCTGCCGCGCGGCGGCTGGCAGATTGTCGTCACCGAGATCCCCTACCAGGTGAAGAAGGCCGAGCTGATCGAGGCCCTCGCCGACCTGATCGAGAACAAGAAGGCCCCGCTGCTGGGCGACGTCCGCGACGAGAGCGCCGAGGACATCCGCCTGGTGCTCGAGCCCAAGAGCCGCAACGTCGAGCCCGAGGTCATGATGGAGAGCCTGTTCCGGCTCTCGGACCTGGAGACCCGCTTCCCGGTCAACATGAACGTACTGGACGCCCGGGGCACGCCCGGGGTCATGGGTCTGAAGCAGGCGCTGAACGCCTTCCTGGCCCACCGTCGCGAGGTGCTGGTGCGCCGGGCGCGGTTCCGGCTGGGCAAGATCGAGGCCCGGCTGCATGTGCTCGACGGCCTGCTGATCGCCTTCCTCAATCTCGACGAGGTGATCCGCATCGTCCGCTACGAGGACGAGCCGAAGCAGAAGCTGATCGCCGCCTTTGCGCTAAGTGACATCCAGGCCGACGCCATCCTCAACACCCGCCTGCGGCAGCTGGCGAGGCTGGAAGAGATGGAGCTGCGCCGCGAGCACGCCGAGCTGGCCGAGGAGCGTGACGGCATCGTCGCCATGCTGGCCGACGACCGGCTGCAGTGGAAGCTGGTCGGGGAGGGGCTGAAGGACGTCCGCAAGATACTGGGGCCGGACACGAAGGTCGGCAAGCGCCGCTCGGACTTCGCCGACGCGCCGATCGTGTCGATCGAGGCCTCGGTCGAGGCCTTCGTGGTGCGCGAGCCGATCACGGTCATCCTGTCGGACAAGGGCTGGATCCGGGCGGCCAAGGGCCGGGTCGAGGATCCGTCCGAACTGAAGTTCAAGGAAGGCGACAAGCTGGGCTTCATTGTGCCAGCGGAAACAACGGACAAGCTGCTTATCTTCGCGTCGGACGGGCGGTTCTTCACCCTGGACTGCAGCAAGCTTCCTTCGGCCCGCGGCCATGGCGAGCCCCTGCGGCTGATGGTCGATATCGACGACCGGGTGAAGATCATCGACGTCTTCCCGCACCGGCCCGGCCGCAGGCGCGTGCTGGCGTCCAAGGCCGGCTATGGCTTCATCCTGCCGGAGGAGGAGGCCCTGGCCTTCCGCAAGGCGGGCAAACAGGTGCTCAACGGCGAGGCGCTGGTCTCGCTGGAAGCGCTGGGCGACCGGCTGGCGGTGATCGGGGACAACGGCAAGATTCTCGTCTTTCCCCTTGAAGAGCTTCCGGAAATGCCGCGCGGCAAGGGCGTCAAGCTACAGACCTATCGCGAAGGCGGCCTGCGCGACGCCCTGGTGTTCACCGCCGAGCTGGGCGCTGCCTGGACCGACGCCGCCGGCCGCACCCGCGACTGGCCGGAGTGGAAGGACTGGGAAGGCCGCCGCAGCGCCGCCGGCAAGCTGGCGCCCAAGGGCTTCCCGACGAGCAAGCGGTTCCGGCCGAGGTGATCCGACGCCGATCCTCCCCGGAGCGTAGCGAGGGGGAGGGGGACCGCCGTGAGGCGGTGGAGGGGGCGGCGCGAACGTCAGCGGCTCTACACTGAATTCCGGTTTGTCCGGCGAGTCCTGCGCTGCCCCTCCACCATGCTCCGCAAGGTCCCCCTCCCCCGCGCGCTTCGCATGGGGGGAGGACTGCGGACTTGCTTGCCCCATCGGCAACCCGCGATATCCTGCACCCAAACGGCTGTTCGAAGGCCGGGGGGAGCGACTCATGACCATCTGGCGCAACAGTCTGACCGCGGCGAGCGTCGCCCTGATGCTGGTCGGATCGGCGCCGGCCGCGCAGGCCTGGCCCGGCAAGTCGAAACCCGCCGCCGCATCGGCGCTCGGGCTGCCCACCGCCACGCCGGAGTCCGTCGGCTTCTCCTCCGAACGGCTGGCCCGCCTGCATGCCGGCATGGACGCCTTTGTGGATCGTGGCTTCGTACCCGGCGTCGCCACGGTGGTCATCCGTCACGGCAGGATCATCGACACCCACATCTACGGCAAGGCCGACCTGGCCAGCGGCGCGCCGCTGGCCCAGGACACGCTGTGGCGGATGTACAGCCAGACCAAGCCGGTCACCGGCGTGGCGATGATGATCCTCTACGAAGAGGGGCGCTGGAAGCTCGACGAGCCGGTGACCAAATACGTCCCCGAGTTCGCCGGCCTGAAGGTGTTCAAGGGCCTGGGCGCGGACGGCAAGCCGATCTTCGAGCCGATCGCCCGCTCCGCCACCATGCGCGAGCTGCTGACCCACACCGCCGGCTTCGCCTACGGCCTGGTCGACGACAACTACGTCGACAAGCTCTACCGGGACTCCCTCACCAACGGTTGGCCGAGCCTGGCGGGGGCGATGACGGCGCTCTCCGGCCTGCCGCTGGCCCACCAGCCGGGGGAAGCGTGGCGGTACTCCCTGTCCGTCGATATCCAGGGCTACATCATCGAGAAGCTGTCCGGTCAGACCCTGCCGGACTTCATGCAGAGCCGCATCTTCGGCCCGCTGCGCATGACCGACACCGCCTTCTGGGTCCCCGAGAGCAAGCGCGGCCGCCTGGCCAGCCTGTACATGATCGATCGGGAAACCCGGACCATCAAACCGGCCGAGAGCTTCATGGTCCTTCCGATGGACAAGGTCCCCGCCGCGCCCAACGGCGGCGGCGGGCTGGTCTCGACCATGGCCGACTACGGCCGCTTCGCCGCCATGCTGGCGGGGGGCGGCCAGCTGGATGGCGTGCGCATCCTCAGCCCGTCGACGATCAGGCTGATGGCGACCAACCACCTGACGGACGTGACCCTCCCGACCTATCAGGCCAGAAACCCGGGGCGCGGCTTCGGACTCGATGTGGACGTGATCATGGATCCGGCCCAGGCCGGCACGACCGCGGGCAAGGGCAGCTTCAGCTGGGGCGGGGCGGCGGGCACCTGGTTCTGGGTCGATCCGGAGAACGACGTGGTCGTGCTGGGCTTCATCCACGTGCTCGGCGGCAGCAGCTATCGGCTGGACGAGCGGTCGGCGACCCTGGTCTACCAGGCCCTGGTCGATCCCGCGAAATAGGGTCAGGCGATTTCCAGGACCAGTCCGTCCTCCGCCGACTCGTAGCCGCGCCGGTCGGGGTGATCGAGCATGTCGTCGCTCATGTGGGTCAGCACCAGACGCCTGGGCCGCAGCTCGGCCAAGTGCGCCTCGAGGGTGTTGAGGCTGAGATGAGTCCGGATCGGCCTGTCGCGGAAATAGGCTTCGGCGATGAACAGGTCGGCGTCGCGGGCCGCCCCGATCAGGTCGGGCGTCCATTCCGTGTCGCCGGTGTAGGCCACCGACCGCCCCTCGGCCTCCACGCGGTAGGCGAGATACGGGCCGCCAGGCGGACCATGCAGGGCCTGAAACGCCCGCACCCGCGCGGTCCCGATGTCCAGCGTTTCGCCGGGTCGGATTTCACGAAGCCGGAAGTCGAATCTCGGCGCGGCTGCCGAAGAGCCCGGAAACGCTGTTTCCATGACCCGATTGTACCAGGCCTCGAGCCCGGGCGGGCCAATCAGGCTTAAGGGCCGGGTCCGCCGGCTGGAGAACTGGGCGTCGAGCATAAAGAACGGCAGTCCGGCAAAATGGTCGGCGTGAAAATGCGTGATCAGGATCGCGTCGATCGCGTTCCGGTCGACGCCCAACGTCTTCATCGCGATCAGCGATGACGCGCCGCAGTCGATGAGCAGGTTGGTCTCGGCCCCGGTCAGATGGAAGCAGGTGTTGAACCGCCCGCCCGAACCGAACGCGTCGCCACAGCCGATGAACTGAAGGCGCAGGGCCATGCGCTTTCCCTCCGCCCCGTTGTTTACTGATACACCTTCCAAACGCCGTCGGGAGATACCAATTGGTGGTGAAAGGCCTTAGCGTACGAGGGCTTCTGGAGACCTCCATGACCCTGATCATCATTCTCGCCGCCATCGTCGCGGTCCTGGCCCTGCTGGCGATCGGCATCTACAACCGGCTGGTCGCCCTCAACACCCGCTCTGACCAGGCCTTCGCCGACATCGATGTGCAGCTCAAGCAGCGCCACGACCTGATCCCCAATCTGGTCGAGACGGTGAAGGGCTACGCCACTCACGAGAAGGGCACGCTGGAGGCGGTCATCGCCGCCCGCAACGCCGCGACCCACGCCGGTTCGGTGGCCGACAAGGTCCAGGCCGAGAACGCCCTCACCGGAGCCCTGCGTCAGATGTTCGCCGTGGCCGAGGCCTATCCGGACCTTAAGGCCAACACCAACTTCCTCAGCCTGCAGGGCGAGCTGTCGGACGTGGAGAACAAGCTGGCCGCGGCGCGCCGCTTCTTCAATGGCGCGGTGGCGGAGTTCAACGCCGCCCGGTTGTCCTTCCCCGCCATGCTGTTCGCCGGCGCCATGGGCTTCAACGCCCGCACCCTGTTCGACCTCGGCGAGCAGAGGGCGGCGCTCGATGTGGCTCCCGAGGTCAAGTTCTAGGATCATATGAGCATGGGGGCCGTCGGCCTCTACACCCACATCCAGGGAAACAACGTCCGCTCGGCCCTGCTGCTGGCCGGGTTTCCTGTTCTGCTGCTCGTCCTGACCTACTGTCTGACGCTGGGCCTGATCGGCTTTGGCATGTTGCCAACGACCGGCTCGACCGGCGGGGATTTCGGACTGGCGGCCGGCTTCATGCTGGCCGGGGCGCCGCTGGCGCTGCTGGTGACGGTGGTCTGGTTCGCCATCGCCTGGTTCGCCAACACACGCATCATCGACGCCGTCACCGGCGCCCGGCCCGTCAGCCGGCAGGAAGAACCCGGTCTCTACAACCTGCTGGAAAACCTGTGCATCTCGCGCGGCATCCCGATGCCGAGCCTGAGGATCATCGACAGCGAGGCCCTGAATGCCTTCGCCAGCGGCCTGAACGAGAAGCAGTACAGCATCACCGTCACCACCGGCCTGATGGCCACGCTGGACCCGGCGGAGATGGAGTCCGTGCTCGGCCACGAGCTGACCCACATTCTCAATCGCGACGTCCGCACCATGGTCATCGCCGCGGTGTTCGCCGGGATCATCACCCTGATCGCCGAGATCCTGTTCCGCTCGGTCCAGTACGGTGGCCTCGGCCGGCGGCGTGAAAGCGACGGCAAGGGCAACGGCCTGTTCATCGTCATCGCCTTCGCCGCGGCGGCGATCGGCTACCTGCTGGCCATCGTCATCCGCATGGCCCTGTCTCGCAGCCGGGAATTCGTCGCCGACGCCGGCTCGGTGGAGCTGACAATGAACCCCGACGCCATGATCAGCGCCCTGCGCAAGATCGAGGGACACGCCGCCCTGCCGGCGCCGGAGTCGGTGCAGGGCATGTTCATCGAGAACCAGGAGACCGGCTTCTACAGCCTGTTCGCCACCCATCCGCCGATCAGCAAGCGCATCGAGGCCCTGGGGACCTTCGCCGGCGGCCGCGACGCGCCCGCGCCGATCGTCGAGGCGGCGCCGGCCGGGCCCTGGTCCCGGAAGGGGCCGTGGGGGTAGCCTCAAACAACACCTGTTCCACTATCCCCCGTCATGGCCCGACTTGTTCGGGCCACCCAAGCGTGGTGGCGTCGGAGATTGTCCGAAATGTCGGCGCATCATCTCGCCGGGACCGTGTTCATGGGTGGCCCGAACAAGTCGGGCCATGACGGGTATGATGGAAAGGCTCGGGCGGACATCCCAAGGGCGTCGAGGAATGGGGCTAGCCTAGCTCGTCCAGGTCATCAGCGCCGGCCCCGCCATAGCCGGGTCGGAGATCGAGGGCTTGCCCGTCTCGACCCGCCCGGCGAAGCGGCGGCCAAAGGCCGGGTCCTCGGCGCAGGTCACCTTCAGGTCGTACCAGCCGCCTGTCTTCTCCACCGGCCAGTCCGTGTCGAGGCCGGCGCCGGCAGGGACGACGACGACGATGACCGGCAGGCCGGCGCCGTAGGCCAGCGGCGCGACGTGGAAGCGCACCGGCGCAGGTCCCGGATTGCTGAGGGTGATAGTGATGCGGGCGCCTTCCCGATGGGCCGTTAGGTTGGCCGACGGGGAGCGGTCGGTCGCCTTGCCCTGGACGCCGCGGTGGAAGCCGTTGGGGCCGAGAATCCACAGATCGTACCGCTCGTCCGTCGCCTCGCTCCATAGCCCGTTCAGCGTCTTGCCGGCTTCGACCGTATAGCGGCGCGGAACCTCGGTCAGCCGCTGTCGGTCGTAGACGTGGAACACCGCCCCGGCCGCGCCGGCGTTGCGGAACCAGAGGCGGACGCCCGTGTTCGTCACCTGGGCATCGACCTCCAGGGCGTAGGGCAGGGCGCGCGACGGCCGTGGCCCGGCGGCCTGCACCGGAGCCTGTGGCGCGGCGGGCGTCGCCGGCTTGCTGTGCCCCTTGAGCGCCCGGGTCCGCTCCGCCAGCGGCGCCGTGGCCGGCAGCGGCTGGCGCAGGGGCGCGTCGTTCGGCGTCTGGAAATCGAAGGCGGAGGTCAGGTCGCCGCAGACCGCCCGGCGCCAGGGGGTGATGTTCGGCTCCATCACCCCGAACCGCGTCTCGAGGAAGCGGATCACCGAGGTGTGGTCGAAGACCTGCGAATTGACGAACCCGCCCCGCGACCAGGGCGAGACGACATACATCGGCACCCTGGGCCCCAGGCCATAGGGCCGCCCGATCAGGCCCGCACGCTCCCACAACAGTTCGCCCGGCGCCTTGACCAGATGATACTCGCCCGCCGTGTCGACCGTGGAGCCGCCCAGCACCGCCTCGCCATCCTTCGACGGCGGCGCGGGCGGCGGCATGTGGTCGAAGAAGCCGTCGTTCTCGTCGAACATCACCAGCAGGACCGTGCGGCTCCAGACCTCCGGGTCGGCGGTCAGGGCCTCGATCACCCGGGCGGTGTAATCGGCGCCCTGGGCCGGGCTGGAGGGGCCGGGGTGCTCGGACTCGGCCGCCGTGGAGACGATATAGGACACCCGCGGCAGCGCCCCGGCGAGGACGTCGGCCTTCAGCCCATCCAGCGCCCGGGTGCTCAGGCCACGCTCGGCCAGCACCGCGTTCGAGCCCGCCACGCCGTCGTGGGCGTCGCGGAAGGCCTTGAAGCCGGCCAGGGGGTTGTCGCTGAAGTTGTCGGCCATGTCCTGGTAGACGCGCCAGCTGACCCCGGCCGCCTCCAGCCGCTCGACGTAGGTGGTCCAGTGGTAGGAATCCTTCGACCCGCCGTCCTCGGGCAGGGAGTCGCGCGAGTTGCCGATCGCCGGCCCGCCGCCCTGGCCCGTGGGGTCGTTGGTCCCGGTCCACAGAAACAGCCGGTTGGTGTTGGTCCCGGTCTGGATCGAGCAATGGTAGGCGTCGCAGACCGTGAAGGCGTCGGCCAGGGCGTACTGGAAGGGGAGGTCGCCCTCGCCATAGTAGGCCATCGACCGGTCGGTCTTGGCGTCCGGCCAACTTCCCATTCTTCCCTGGTCCCAGGCGGCCTGTGCGTCCGGCCAGAAGTGCGGCGTGCCCTCCATGCGCATCAGGGCGAAGGCCTCGGCCGTATTGAGCGGGAAGGGCGACAGGGCGCGCTTGCCGTCCATCTGGGTCCAGACCGTCCGGTTCGGCGCCACCGGGATCGGGAAGCGGTCAGCGAAGCCGCGCACCCCATTGAGGGCGCCGAAGTAGTGGTCGAACGAGCGGTTCTCCTGCATCAGGATCACCACGTGCTCGACGTCCCGGATCGTGCCCGAGCGGACCTTCGCGTCGATGCCCGCCGCCCGCGCGATGGCCGGGGCGAGCGCGGCGGCGGACCCCAGGGCCAGAAGCCTGCGTCGGTCAATCATGCGCTCGCCCCGCGATCCGTCGGCCAAAACCGTCCGAACCCTGAGCGTTTCGCGGCTGGCGCACAAGACGCCGTGACGGTCAGGCCGATTAGAGCGTCAGGTGCAGGAACTGGTTGAAAGCGCTGGGCGCATAGTCGGCGAAGGCCTCGCCATTGGCGAACCCGCGCTTGCGGTAGAGCGCCAGGGCGGCGTCGAAGCTGTCCCCGACGCCCGTTTCCAGGCTCACCCGCCGATAGCCGCGGGTCGCCGCCTCGTCGAGGATGTGGTCGAGAAGGGCTGCGGCCACGCCCTTGCGCAGGTGATCCGGGTGGGTGCGCATGGACTTTAGCTCACTGCTTCCATCGCCCAGCGCCTTGAGCGCCCCGATGCCGGCCAGCACGCCATCGTCGCGGACGGTCCAGACGGTGATATCCGACGTCCGGAGGCCGGACAGGTCGAGGGCGAACACATGCCCGGGCGGGGTGTTTTGAGCCATGCCGGCCAAGTGGATGGCCAGCAGCGCCCGCACGTCGTCGCCGGAAAGATCGTCCTGCCGGATCGAAAACACTAAGGCGCCTTGCTGCCCAGCCGGGCAACCACCGGGCCGCGCATGCGGCGCTCGCGGGCGAGGGCTTCCTCGGCTTCGGCGCGGTCGCGGGAGGACATCAGCATCCAGCCCTGCGGCCGCAGCACCTCCAGCGGCGAGAAGCGCGCCTTGTAGGCCATCTTCTCGCTGCCCGGGACCCAGTAGCCCAGATAGACGTAGGCCAGGCCGTTGAGGCTGGCCTGGACCACATGATCGAGGATCAGGAAGGTGCCGAGGCTGCGCTTGACCATCCTGGGGTCATAGAAGCTGTAGACCATGCTGAGGCCGTCGCTCATCACGTCGATCAGCACGCAGGCGACCAGATCGCCGGGGCCGCCGTCGGTGGAGGGCAGGCGGTATTCGATCAGATGGGTGCGGACCGCCGTATCCTCGACCATGGCCACATAGTCGGGCCAGGTCATCTCTGCCATGCCGCCGTCGGCGTGACGGGCCAGCAGATAGCGCCGGAGCAGGTCGAACTGCTCCATGGTCGCCTCGGCCTCGACCAGGTGTCGGCGCAGGTCGGTGTTGCGCGCCAGGGTCTTCCGTTCGGACCGGGAGAAGACGTAGTCGAGCACCGGCAGCCGCGCCGAGGTGCAGGACGAGCAGGCCTCGCAGGCCGGGCGGTAGGCGATGTGCTGGGAGCGGCGGAAGCCGGACTGGGTCAGGCCATCGTTGACCGAGGCGCCTTCGGAGGCGGGCAGGTGGGCGAACACCTTCCGCTCCTCCCGGCCCGGCAGATAGGGACACGGCGAGGGCGCCGTCAGGAAGAAACGCATCCGTCTCGATGTGAAATGATGCGTCACAAGCCCCTATGCCTCGCGGCTCTCCTCTACCCCGTGTCGATTAGGAAGCAGGATCCGCTCCCGTGCAAGAAGGGTTTGAGCAACCATCGTTCACCGATCCGGGGGAAGTACAGGCGCTTCGCGCAACAGGATGATCGAGATGCGGCGATTTCCCGCCAGCATCGGGTCGTCGGGGAACAGCGGGTCGGAATTGGCCTTTCCGGAGACCTGGTAGACCCGGTCGGCGCTGACGCCGGCGCCCTGCAGCAGCTGACGGGCGACGTCGGCGCGGGCCGAGGACAGGGCCCAGTCGCTGCCCTGGGTGCGACCATTTGGACTGATGCTGGTGTGGCCGCTGATCGAGATGCGGTTGGGCAGCATGTTGATGATCCGCGAGACGGCGCGCAGCAGGATCCTGGCCCGGTCATTGGGCATGGCCGCCCCGTCCTTGAACATCGAGCGGCCTTCCTGGTCGACCAGCTGGATGCGCAGGCCTTCGGGGGTCTGGTCGATGATGATCTGCTTCGATAGCTCGGCCAGCTCCGGCATCTCCTGCAGCGCCTGCCTCAGGGACTGGGCGGCCGAGGTGAAGGCGGCTTCCTCGCGGGCCGCCAGTTCCTTGCGCAGGGCCGCTTCACTGGCGGAGTCCAGATCACCGGCGCCGCCGCTGGTTTCCGACTGGCCCGTGGCGTCGGTCTGGGCCGGGGACTCGGGGTTCATCTGTTCGACCGAACTCATCGAGCCCGATGACTTGGCCCCGTCGTCGCCCAGGGCCGTGCCGCCCAGGATGCCGCCCGAGCCGCTGGTGGTTTCCGCGACGCTGGCCGGGGCGAAATAGTCGGCGATGCCGCGCTTCTGCTCCGGGCTGGTGGTGTTGATCAGCCACATCAGGAGGAAGAAGGCCATCATGGCGGTGACGAAGTCGGCGTAGGCGACCTTCCAGGCGCCGCCGTGGTGTCCGCCACCGACGACCTTCTTGACCTTCTTGATCATGATGGGCTGGTCGCTGCCCAGGGCCATGGTGAATCCCCGCTTAACTGTGACTCGGAACCTGCCCGGCGGGCGTTAAGATGGGGTTGCGATTGGGTGGCCTGCGTGGTTCGACACGCGCTTTCAGCGCTGCTCACCATGACAGCGACAGTGCTTGTCATCCTGAGCAGGCCCGAAGGGCCGTGTCGAAGGACGCACCAGGGGGATTTCCGGATGAAAGTCGCGTTTATCGGCCTCGGGACCATGGGTTTTCCGATGGCGGGCCATCTGGCGAAGGCCGGGCATGAGGTCTCGGTATTCAATCGTACGCCCGCCAAGGCGATTCGCTGGACGGAGGTCCACGGCGGCCGGGCTGGCATGACGGTCGCCGAGGCGGCCGGGGGCTGCGAGATCGTCGCCCTGTGCGTGGGCAATGACGACGATGTCCGCGACGTCACACCACAGGCCCTGGCGGCCATGGCGCCGGGCGGCGTCATCGTCGACCACACCACCACCTCGGCCGTGGTCGCCCGCGAGATGGCCGACCTGGCCCGGGCGTCCGGCCGCTGGTTCGTCGACGCCCCGGTCAGCGGCGGCCAGGCGGGCGCCGAGAACGGTCAGCTGACGGTCATGGCCGGCGGCGACGCGGCGGCCGTGGCGCGGATCGAGCCGGTCATCGCGGCCTACTCAAAGGCCGTGAAGCGCATTGGCGAGGCGGGGTCGGGCCAGCTGGCCAAGATGGTCAACCAGATCTGCATCGCCGGGGTGGTCCAGGGCCTGGCCGAAGCGGTCCACTTCAGCAAGCGGGCCGGCATCGACCCGGGCCTGGTCTATGACGCCATCAGCAAGGGCGCGGCCCAGTCCTGGCAGATGGACAACCGCTGGGCGACGATGGTCCAGGGCAAGTTCGACTTCGGCTTCGCGGTGGACTGGATGCGCAAGGACCTGGGCCTGGTGCTCGACGAGGCGGCGGCCAACGGCGCGACGCTCGACATGACGGCGCTGGTCGATGGCTATTACGCCGAAGTCCAGGCCATGGGCGGCAACCGCTGGGACACCTCCAGCCTGGCGGCGCGGCTGGAGGGCAAGGGATGATTGCGGGCGTCCTCCTCGCTGCGCTGCTCCAGGCGGGGTCCTATGAAAGGGCGCCGCTCGCCTCTACGGACTTCGTTTGGGTCGAGCGGCCCACCTCAGCAGACATTGGGAAGTTCTACCCGAACTCCACGGCCCGACCCGTCGAAAGGCTGGTGGTAATCGAATGCTTGGTCGGTCGGGAGGGGTGGCTCCAGCGGTGTCGCGTGTATCAAGCACCGCCGACCGACAACGGCGAAATAGCCGCGTCGTTGGGCATCGCGGGCAAGTTTAGAGTGTCGCCGCGCACGAAATCCGGCGAGTCCACTGCGGGCCGAAAAGTCCGCATCCCGATCCTCTGGAAGCTGCCGGACTAGTCAGGAGACGCCAATGAGCCTGCTTCTGGCCATCGCCCTGCAACTGGCGGCGGATGTGCCGCCGCCGCCGACCGTCGCCGCGCGCGATGTCGTCTGGGCATCGATAGGCGAGAACTTCAGCGAAGGTCCCTTCCCAAAGAAGAGCCCGCCCTCCGGAGCGCGGGCCGTGGTCGACTGCCGGTTCGGTTCGAGCGGTCGCCTGACGGACTGCTCGGTTGTGGACGAGAGCATCGTCGGCGCCGGCGAGGCCGGGCTGGCAAAGGCTCGTCGGCTGACGGCCGAGGCACAGGCCCGCGATGGCAAGCCCGTGGCCGGACGACGAGTCCTGCTGACCTTCAGTTGGCTCTCCGCCGAGCAGCCGGTGAATCCCGAAGATGCAGGAGAAGTCAGGCCATGAACACCTTGTTTAGGCGAATGATTTTCGCCGTCGCTATAGTCCTCGTGACCGCACTTCCAGCCTTGGCCACACCCGTGGTGACGGAAGGCGACGTCGTCGTTCGCGACTTCCGCTTCCGTTCGGGCGAGACCCTGCCGGCGCTTAAGCTGCACTACCGCACCCTCGGCGAGCCCCGGCGGGACGCCTCGGGCCGGGTGGTCAACGCGGTGCTGATCCTGCACGGAACCGGCGGCTCGGGCGCGCAGTTCCTGCGGCCGCAGTTCGCCGATTTGCTGTTCAAGCCCGGCGGCCTGCTGGACCCGGCGAAGTACTACGTCATCCTGCCCGACGGCATCGGTCATGGGGCCTCCTCGAAGCCGAGCGACGGCCTCAAGGCCCGGTTCCCGGCCTATGACTACGACGACATGGTCGAGGCCCAGAGGCGGCTGCTGGTGGATGGGCTGAAGGTCGACCATACGCGGCTTATCCTTGGAACATCAATGGGCTGCATGCACGTCTTCATCTGGGGCGAGGCGCATCCGGAGTTCGCCGACGCCCTGATGCCGCTGGCCTGCCTGCCGACGCAGATCGCCGGCCGCAACCGCGTCTGGCGCAAGCTGCTGATGGACGCGATCCGCACGGACCCAGCCTGGCAGGGCGGCGACTATGCCCGGCAACCGTTGCAGGGCCTGCGCACGGCCCAGAGCCTGCTCAGCCTGGCCGGCGCAGCGCCGCTGCCTCAACAGCTGGCCTTGCCGACCCACGACGCCGCGGATGCGTGGGTCGAGAAGACCGTCCCGGCGGCGATGGCCAACCTCGACGCCAACGACCTGCTGTTCCAGGTGAACGCCTCGCGGACCTACGACCCCTCGGCGGGGCTGGAGCGGATCACCGCGCCGGTCATGTGGATCAATTCGGCCGACGACTTCATCAACCCGCCGGAGCTGGGCCTGGCCGAGACCTTCGCCCCGAGGATCAAGCGCGGGACCTACGTCCTGCTGCCGGTCAGCGCCGAGGGCAAGGGCCACGGGACCCACACCTGGGCGGTGTTCTGGCAGGACCGGCTGGCCGAGCTGCTGAAGGCGTCGGAACCCCGCCCATGATGTTCACCCGCCGCCTGCGCGAGCCGGTGATGCGCGGCGAGGTGACCTGTTCGGTGCGCATCTGGCAGAAGCCAAAGGTGAAAGTGGGCGGACGCTACGCGCTGGGGCCCGGCCATATCGTGGTGTCCTCGATCCGCGAGATTTCGCTGGCTGACGTGACGCCCGCGCTGGCTCGCCGGTCGGGGTTCGAAGGCCTGGTCGATCTGCTGAAAGTCGCCAAGCACGGGCCTGGCGAGCGGGTGTTCCTGGTCGAGTTCGACTACGAGGGGCCCGAAGCCTAAGCCGCCCGCGCCGTCCACTGAACCACCGAGGTGATCAGGCCGCGGGGGTCGATCGGCTTGTGGACATGGCCGTCGAACCCGGCGCCGAGCAGGCGTTCGGTGGCCTGGCCATCGACGTCGGCGGTGAAGGCCAGGATCGGGGCGTCGGCGTTGGGGCCGTCGCCGCTGCGGATCCTGCCCATGGCCGCCTCGCCGCCCATGCCGGGCATGCGGATGTCCATCAGGATCAGGTCGAACACGTCGACGTCGGCGGCCAGCACCGCCTCCTCGCCCCGGGTGGCGAAGGTCAGGTCGAGATCGAGCGAGGCCAGCAGGTGCGAGACCAGCTCGCGGTTGGCCTCGTTGTCATCGACCACCAGCACCCGCGCCCGGTCACTCAAGCCGCCGGGCGCCAGCTCCAGCGGCTCGGCGGCCCGTGGAGCCTCGGCAATGGGGGCGGGGACCTGGAACCAGAACCGGCTGCCCTCGCCGACCGTGCTCTCCACGCCGATCTCGCCGCCCATGGCCTCGACCAGGCCGCTGCAGATGGCCAGACCAAGGCCCGTGCCGCCCTCCATCCGGCCGGCGGCGCCGTGGACCTGCGAGAACCGGCGGAACAACCGGGCCTGGCCCTCCTCGGAAATGCCGGCCCCGCTGTCGATCACCTCGACGCGCAGGCCATCGGTCTGCGACCAGCCCGCCGCGACGCGAACCTCGCCGGCGGCGGTGAACTTCACCGCGTTGCCCAGCAGATTCAGCAGCACCTGCCGCACCCGGTCAGGATCCACCAGGGTCCAGGCCGGCAAGCAGTCGGCCATATCCACGGTCAGGGTCACGCCCTTTTCGGCGGCCTGCGCGCTGAACAGGCCGGAGACGTCCTGGATCAGCCCGGCCAGGGCGGTGGGCCGCGGCTCGATGCGCGCCTGGCCCGCCTCGATCTTGCTGAAGTCCAGCACGTCGTTGACGATCGCCAGCAGCGACTGGGTGGCGGTGACGATGCGGTTGGCGAATTTCGCCGACTCCGGCGTCAGGTTCGGCTGATCGGCCAGCAGGCGCGAAAAGCCGACAATGCTGGTCAGGGGCGTGCGGATCTCGTGGCTCAGGTTGGCCAGGAACTCGGACTTGACCTTGTCGGCGTGCTCGGCCCGGGCGGCGGCCTTGACCAGGCGGCGCTGCAGCCGCCGCTGCGCGACCAGCGACACCACCGCGCCGATCAGGGCCAGGGCGACGAATCCCACCAGCAGGCTGATCCACAGGGTCTGGCGGCGCTGCTCGGCGAGCAGGGCCTGGGTTTCGTCGATCTCGTTTTCCAGGCTGGCGCGGATGCCGTGCAGACCCTCGACCACCGAAGCGGCCGTATCGGCGCGCTTCTGGTCATGGAACTTCAGCAAGGTCTCATAGGCTTCGGCGACGCGGCCCTCGCTGCGCAGCACCTCGGCCTCGCCCTGCTGGATGTCATGCATCAGCAGGGGATCGCCGCGCTCGCGGGCCAGGGCCGTCAGGGCGCCCAGCTGTTTGCGGGCCTCGACGGGCCGGCCCAGGCGGGCCAGGGCCATGACCTGGATCAGCATCACCTTGGGCCGGTGCTCGGGCGCGATGTCGGCGTTGGTCAGGGCCGCTTCGGCGCAGCCCAGGGCGGCGGCATAGCCACCGCCGGCGATATTGACCTTGGCGCACAGCTCGTTGGCCCAGCCGATCTCGATGTGGTCGCCCGTGGCGGCGGCCAGCCGCTGGTATTGCTCGAGCAGCCGCTTCGACAGATCCACCCGGCCCTGGGCGGAGGTCAGGATGGTCAGGTTGAACAGGGTCGTTCGCCCGTCGATCGGCTGGTGCGCCTGCTGCGTCGCCTTGATGCCGATCTCGATGTTGTCGATGAAGGCCGGCAGGTCGTTCAGCTCCCGCGAGGCGTAGGCCCCGGCATCGGCCAGGCCCAGCCGCAGGGCAGGCGCCTCGTCGGACAGGTCCGCGTCGCGCAGGCCCGACCGGATCACCTGCAGCGCCTGCACCGGCAGGCCGGCGTCGGTCAGGGAATAGGCCAGCAGCCGCGCCCCGGCCGCGCGCAGGAAGGGATCGCGTTCCCCCGCCATCATGCGGGTCAGCTCGGCCGCCGCACCGCTGAAATCGCCCTCGATGCCGATCTTGTAGGCCTTGAGCTGGGCCAGGGCGCGACCATGGCGGACGCTGCGGCGGGCCTCGATCTCCCGGGCGTAGAGGGCCATCCAGCGGTCGGCCCGCGCCAGGTCCGAGGCGCTCAGGGCTTCCACGGACACCCGGCGCAGCTGCTCCAGGCGTTCGTCGCCCTGGGTGGCCGAAGCCCGGGTTTCCCAGGCCTTGAACTGCGCCGGGGTGCTCATCAGGCCGCGGGTCTCCAGCGTCCGGGCGAGCTGTTCGGCGCGGGCGTCCTGCGTGAGTCTACCCGAATTGGGGACCGGAGATTGGATGGCTGCGTGGGCCTGGCCGCTGACCAGAATAAGGAACAGAGCGAATAATAGCCGCTGGCGCATTGGCCCCACTAATTCGGTTCACGACATAGTCACAGTCGCGGGCGAAATAAGCGTTAATGGCCGACCCGGATTGGGTGGGGGTTCAGGCGCCCAGCAGTTTCGCCGCCCTCGGCGCGAAATAGGTGATCACGCCCGCGCAGCCGGCGCGTTTGAAGGCGCCAAGGCTTTCGAGGATGGCCCGGTCCTCGTCGATCCAGCCGTTCTGGGCGGCGGCCATGATCATCGCGTACTCGCCGCTGACCTGGAAGGCGAAGGTCGGCATGGCGAAGGTCTCGACGACGCGGCGGACGATGTCGAGATAGGGCATGCCGGGCTTGACCATGACCATGTCGGCGCCCTCTGCGATGTCCATGGCCACCTCGCGCAGGGCCTCGTCGCTGTTGGCGGGGTCCTGCTGGTAGGTCTTCTTGTCGGCCGGACCGAGGGTGCCCAGCTTGCCCGAGCCGATCGCGTCGCGGTACGGGCCATAGAAGGCCGAGGCGTATTTCGCCGCGTAGGACATGATCATAACATCCTGAAAACCCGCCGCTTCCAGCGCTGCCCTCAGAATGCCGACCCGGCCATCCATCATGTCGGAGGGGGCCAGGATATCGCAGCCGGCCCGGGCCTGAACCAGGGCCTGTTCGACCAGCTTTTCGATGGTCGAGTCGTTGTCGATCCGGCCGTCGATGATCAGACCGTCGTGGCCGTGGTCGGTGAACGGGTCGAGCGCCACGTCGCACATGATCCCCACCTCGGGCGCCGCGGCCTTCATGGCGCGCACCGCCCGGCTGACCACCCCGTCCGGATCCGCGGCCCGCGAGCCCGTGGCGTCCTTGGTCGACCCGTCGATATAGGGGAAGACGGCGATGGCCGGGATGCCCAGGTCGCGCGCCTGCACCGCGGCCTTGGCGCATTCGGCGACCGACAGCCGCTCGACGCCCGGCATGGAGGCGACGGGGATGCGTCCCTCGCCCTCGTGGACGACCATCGACCAGATCAGGTCGGCGGGGGTCAGCACGCTTTCGCGGACCAGACGGCGGCTCCAGTCGGCCTGGCGCGGGCGGCGGAGACGCAGGGCGGGATAGGCGGCGAGAGGGGGCAGGCTCATGAGTGCGCGGTCTGACCCAAGTGCTTCGACGTGGCAAGCCGGATGAAGCCGATGGCCGAGGCCAGAACCATCCACAGCGCGCCCAGCATGGCCGAACCCACGGAGACGGCAGCCGCGGTGATCACCAGCGGGGTGATGCGCAGCTCGCTGAGATCGATCTCGCGGCCGAAGACATGGACCGTCCGCACCAGGTCCGGAGGCGGGGCGCTGTGCAGCAGATTGCCCGCCGCGCCCAGGGCCGCGACTGTTCCGGCGATGACCGTCAGCGCGATGGCCGCCACCCCAATCCAGAAGATGCGGATCTGGAAGCGAAAATGGCGTGACAGCTCCTCGGTCGCCGCATCGTGAAGGACGTAGGCGATGATGATGGCCACCAGGGCGGTGATCCCGGCGAAGAACATCGAGACTCCGAGCAGGCCATAGGCCAGCAGGGCCAGGTTGCGTTCGGCCTCGGTGCGGATGGCTCCAGCGGGCGTGGTCAAGGGCGTGGTCCTGCTCGGTCGCGGTCGTTGACAGGGTGCGCCGTGGGCGTCAGGTCATCAACCCGCTACAAGCACGGCGCCGCCTTGCCCCGCAGGAGACGAAAACGCGCATGGATTTCTCCCTTTCCGACGATCAGCGCGCGATCCAGGAGATGGCCCAGGCCTTCGCGCGGGATGAACTCGCCCCGCACTCGGCGAAATGGGACGAGGAGAGCCACTTCCCCATCGACGTGATGCGCGCGGCGGCGGCCCTCGGTTTCGCCGGCATCTATGTCCAGGACGACGTCGGTGGCTCGGCCCTGACACGGCTGGACGCCTCGATCATCTTCGAGGCCCTCAGCTACGGCGACGTCTCGACCGCCGCCTACATGACCATCCACAACATGGCCTCCTGGATGATCGATCGGTTCGCCTCGGACGACCTGCGCGGCCGCTACCTGCCGCGCCTGACGACCATGGAGCTGATCGCCAGCTACTGCCTGACCGAGCCGGGCTCGGGCTCCGACGCCGCCTCCATGCGCACGACGGCGAAGAAGGACGGCGAGCACTACGTCCTCAACGGCTCCAAGGCCTTCATCAGCGGCGGCGGGGTCTCGGACGTCTATGTGGTCATGGCCCGCAGCGGCGAGCCGGGCGCCAAGGGCGTCTCGGCCTTCGTGGTCGAGAAGGGCCAGGCGGGCCTCAGTTTCGGGGCCAACGAGCGCAAGATGGGCTGGAAGTCGCAGCCGACGGCGCAGGTCAATTTCGACGGCGTGCGGGTCCACGAATCCAACCGCATCGGCGGGGAGGGGGAGGGCTTCCGCTTCGCCATGATGGGCCTGGACGGCGGCCGGCTGAACATCGCGTCCTGCTCGCTGGGCGGCGCGGCGTACGCGCTGGACACCGCCAAGGCCTATATGGAGACCCGCAACCAGTTCGGCCGGCCGCTCAAGGACTTCCAGGCCCTGCAGTTCAAGATCGCCGACATGGCCACCGAGCTGGAAGCCGCCCGGCTGATGGTTCGCCGGGCCGCCGACGCCCTGGACAAGCGCCATCCGGAGGCGACCAAGCTCTGCGCCATGGCCAAGCGGTTCGCCACCGACGCCGGCTTCAGCGTGGCCAACGAGGCCCTGCAGCTGCACGGCGGCTACGGCTATCTGGCGGATTTTCCGCTCGAGCGGGTGGTCCGCGACCTGCGGGTCCACCAGATCCTCGAGGGGGCCAACGAGATCATGCGGGTGATCATCAGCCGGGAGATGTTCAGGCAGTGAGGATGCGTGGATACGTTCCGGTGAGCGAGCGCTTCGGCCATCCGCTGGGCGCGGCAATCCACGCCATTCTCTGGCGAGAGTGGGACCCGCTTGGCGTGAACGACATCGCACCGGACGATGAGTACGACAACTACGTTCGGCAGATGATCGAGCGGCTCGATGCCGGCGAAACCGTCGCGACCATCGCCAAGCATCTGGGTTGGCTGGCTCGCGAGTATATGGGCGCGCCGCAGAGGCTGGAGCACAGTCGCGCCATCGCGAGCAAGCTCGTAGCGTTGAGAGACCAAGGTAACCTCGCATGACTGACGACCCCGAAGTCCTCTGCCGCGTCGAGTCCGGCGTCGGCCGCATCACCCTGAACCGGCCAAAGGCCCTGCACGCCCTGACGCAGACCATGTGCGAGGACATGATCGACGCCCTGCGGGTCTGGAAGGCCGACGACGCGGTGCTGTGCGTGCTGATCGACCATTCCGGCGAGCGCGGCTTCTGCGCCGGCGGGGATATCCGCATGCTCGCCGAGAGCGGTGCGCGCGACGGCGTCGAGGCGCGCAGGTTCTTCCACACCGAATACCGCCTGAACCACCTGCTGTTCACCTACGCCAAGCCGGTCGTCACGGTGATGGACGGAGTGACCATGGGGGGCGGCGTCGGCCTGGCCATGCCCTCAAGCGTGCGGATCGCCACCGAGCGGACCACCTACGCCATGCCCGAGACCGGCATCGGCCTGTTCCCGGACGTCGGCGGCGGCTGGTTCCTGCCCAGGCTGCCGGGCAGGGCGGGACTGTGGCTGGCCCTGACCGGGGCGCGGATCAAGGCGGCGGACTGCTGCGCCCTGGGCATCGCCACCCACTACACGCCGTCGGACAAGGTCGAGGCCTTCAAGGCGGCCCTGCTGGCCCATCCGGGCAGCATCGCCGCGGCCCTGGCGGCGTGTGTCGAGGATCCCGGTCACCCGCGGATCGCCGCCCACCAGGCCGACATCGACCGGCTGTTCGACGAGGGCGATGTGGAAGCCATTGTCGCCAATCTGGAGGTCGAACCGGGCGAATGGGCCGCTGACCAGCTGGCCACCCTGAAGACCAAGTCGCCGCAGACCTTGAAGGTCGCCTTCCGCCAGCTGAAGACGGGGGCGGCCCTCGACGACTTCGCCGACAACATGGCCATGGAGTACCGCATCGGCTCGCGGGTCGTGCGCCGGCACGACTTCCTGGAAGGCGTGCGGGCGGTGATCATCGACAAGGACAACGCGCCGCAATGGAATCCGCCGTCGGTGGCGGAGGTCTCCGACGCGATGCTCGACGACATCTTCGCGCCACTTTCGCCGGACGAAGAATGGACGCCGCTGACTTGAGCCAGGAACCGGCGTAGGACAACGGCCTGATCGGGAACGCTTTAGGGAAGACGACGATGAAGATTCACGCCCGATGGATGGCCCTGGCGGCCGTTCTGGCGCTGGCCGCCTGTGAGACCGTTCCCCCGCCGCCCCCGCCGCCGGCCGACGCGCCGGTCGTCCTGCCGGCCCACATCGCCGCGGCGCTGGCCGACCCCGCCCGGCCCGAGGCCGACCGCGCTCGCGACGCCCTGCGGCGTCCCGGCGAGGTGCTGAGGTTCGCCGGCCTCAAGCCGGGCATGAAGGTCGTCGATCTGATCCCGGGGACCGGCTACTTCACCCGCATCTTCTCGAAGGCCGTGGGGCCGACCGGGCGAGTCTACGCCTATGTTCCCGACGAGCTGACCGCGCTGGCCAAAGGGCGGCCGCCGTCGGTCGCCGCCTTCGCCGGCAAGGCGCCCTACGCCAACACCAGGATGATCCTGCAGACCCTGCCCAGCTTCTCCGCCCCGGAGAAGGTCGACATGGTCTTCACCGCCCAGAACTACCACGACATGCATCTGGCCTTCATGGGCCCGGCGGACCTTTCGGTGGTCAACAAGCGGGTGTTCCAGGCGCTCAAGCCGGGCGGCGTCTATATCGTCATCGATCACTCGGCCCGGGCCGGCTCCGGCCTGCGCGACAGCGACACCCTGCACCGCATCGACGCGGCCTTCGTGCGTAAGGAGATCGAGGCCGCCGGCTTCATCTTCGTCGGCGAGAGCAAGATCCTGCGCAATCCGAAGGACCCGCTGACCGCCAACGTGTTCGACGCCTCGATCCGGGGCAAGACCGACCAGTTCGTCTACAAATTCCGCAAACCCGGGAGCGCCCGCTGATGTCGTTCAAATTCTCCGCCCCGCTCGCCGGGATCATCGCCGCCGTCCTGTCCGCCACGGCCATGGCCGCGGACGTGCCGGCCAACATCGC